>JBGTUK010000092.1:0-9206 GCA_041939225.1 Devosia sp. | reverse complement strand
CAAAACAAATAGTTAATTTACAAGGAGTAGCTCATACAGCCAAAGGTTCTGTTGGAATATCTTTAATGGGAATAGAACCATCAAAAGAAATTACAATTTCTTTTTTACCAGAAACCAGGCAAAGGGGATTATAAAAAACACTCCCAATAGACGGCCGATGAGGCGGTGAACATACTCCCAGAAGAAGATGAACTTGAAGTCGTCGAGACTCATCCAGGAGTTGAGTACGGAGTACTGGGGGATCTGCCTGTAGGCCTCAAATTCGGCTTCCCATTCGGCCTGATTGAGTGGCGGAATAACGCCAGAAAGGGGCTTCCATGAGGTGATGGACAAGCCGGACTCGGTCAGACGCGTGATGCCACCAACCACCACGATGAGCAGGACAAAGGCGGCCAGCCCGTAGAGCCAGATGCGCACCGGGCGCAAAGGGTCACTGGCAAAGCTGACTTGGCCCGGTGCGGCATCTTGCTTGAGGGTCACGGCACAGTTTCCGGTTTTGATAAGCGTGTGGGAGTGGTATTCCCCTCAACATCGCCCCGCAACAGCACAGATGCCGCACATGAACCAGCGCAGCCGCAAACTGATAGGCGCCTTCCTTCTGGTCGGTTCGATCATCCTGTGGTCAATCCTGGCAACCTCAATCTATCTGCTACTGGCCGAGGGACTTCCCGGCCTAGTGCTGATCGGGTTCTTCATCATCGCCGGCATGGGCTGGATGCTCCCCGCCATGCCACTCATCAAGTGGATGGCAAAGCCAGACGCAACTCCGACTGACAATCACTAAAGCGAATCGATTCCGAGGCTTAGCCAGTCAATCTGCCAAGTTGGGTGAACAAACCGCCGCTGGCGAAGACGTCGACATAGCGCCGCGCCTGAAAATACCCGTTGAGAGAGACGCGCGGCAATTGAGCCAGCTTGTGCAAGTGATGCGGATAGAGACCACCGGGTCGGGTGGTGACGGCGGTGCGGAAGCCCAGCTCTTTGGCCAGGGCAAATTCACGAGGACCGCAGGACAACGGGCCTCCCAATGGATAGGAGAAATGCGCGGGCCTTATGCCGAACTGGGCCTCGATGATATCGACCGACTGGATCATTTCGCTGCGCGCCTGCTCAAGCGAGAGCTTGGCCAGTTCGTAGTGATGGACGGTGTGGGCCCCGATGGTACAGAGCGGGTCACCAGCGAACTGGCGCAGCTCCTGCCAGTCCATGATGAGCTCGCGGCATTGCCTGTGCAAATCATGGCCATAGGCGGCGGTGAAATCGCTTAGAAGTGCGAGACGCTCGGGTTCGGGCAGTTTGCGCAGGCGCCAATAGAGCCGGTCAAAGGCTTCTTTCTTTTGTGCCAGAGTCCGGGTCTCGACATATTCGGTCTCACCGTCCTCGCTGAAGGCGACGGCCTCCTGACGGGCGATGATGTCTTCGATGGCCTGCCACCAGAGCTGCCCGACGCCGTCGACGAAGGCTGTCGGGACGTAAAGCGTGAATGGCGCCTCATGTGCCCGCAGAATGGGCAAGGCATATTGAAGGTTGTCGCGATAGGCGTCGTCGAAGGTCAAGACGACAAAGGGGCGGCCTTTCTTACTGCTCGCCAGGCGCTCCAGCGCCTCATCGAGGCTGACAATGTCGATGTCCAGTTCGTCCAATCGCCCAAGGCAATAGTCCAGAAAATCGGGCTGCACCTGCAGGATCGCATTGGGCGAAAAATCGGCCGGGGGCGCCGGTAGCACCCGATGAAGAGTGAGTATCACGCCGCGCGAGCGCGACAACAGCTGGAACAGGCGCGGCATGCCGGTGAGCCAGAGTAGCTCGAAGCTGGCACGAATGGCGGTGTATTTCAGCGACATTTCGGAGTCCGGGCGATCAGGCTGCCACCGGCTCTGCCAGGGCGACGATCTCAACCCGGGGCAGACCTGCGTCTTCAAGCACCCGTCGCGCCGATTTCGCGCTGTCCAATTCAGCGTCGCTGTCGGCAACCAGAACGACGCGGCCGCCGAGTTCAACAAACATGTCCAGCGAGGAGGCTCCGCCCACCCTGCCCGTCACGACAATCACGACTTCGTAGATGTCGCCCAAGGCTTCAACCAGCGTGGCAGGCCGGGTGGATTGGTGATCGATGCTGGTGCCGGTGCCCCAGGTTACCTCGGCAAACCCATTGTCGGCCGACTTCTGGACGACATCGCCGAAGCCGGCATGGCCATTGCTCAGATCGCTGATCCCGGGTTCGGTGGTAAGCTGACCAGTGCCGGCGTCGATAAGGGCGACGCTGAGCCCCCGGGAGATGGCATCACCCACCAGGTCTTCTGCCAGCATGCGGCTCGTCGTGCCGGAAAGATGGTCGGCCAGCAGGAGCAGGTGCGTGCGGCCCAGGACCAGATCCGACACCAGATCGGCAGAGCGGATGATATCCGAACTGGCAGACGCCTTGTGCATCACCCCCAGTTCATCCGACGGGGTTTCGGCAGACCAGTCGTGTTGAGGCATCGGCGTCAATTCCGGCTCGTTGTCCCAGGAATCAGACGGCGTCGGATCGGGGGAGACAACCTCGTGTTCAAGCGCAGGCACTTCAGCGGACAAGTTGCGAATGTACTGGCTGGACGTGTCGACCCTTGGCTCTGTCTGGACTGAATGTTCGTGCCCTTGCGGCTCGGGGACCGACCACGACCGCTCCACGGTCAGTCCCGGCAATTCAGCAGCTTCCGGCGGGCGTTCCATCTGCGAAGGTGACACCTCATCCGCAGTAAGAGCCGGCTCGTCAATTTCATCGAGCTGCGCGACGGCGTCGACCAGTTCGACAGGGTCAGACTGGCTATTGTCAGCAGCATCAGTTTGCCCGATCGCTTCACCCTCACTTGCCTCGCGCTCGTCGTCCCAGCGCTGTTCGGGCTCCAGCTCGTCGGCATCGAAGGGCGATTCCTCAAGCGCGTCCGTGGCCACGGGCCTGCGCACGACCGGCGCCAGCGCGCGCCCAGACATCAGTTCGCCAAAAGCGACGGCGCCGACCTGGACAATGACTGATACGACGCCGACGGCCAGCATGATGAAGGACGTCTTGGGGGAGGTCGGCGCGACCGAGGGCGCAGCTTCCGAAACCACCCGGACATCGGGCAGCGCGGAGTTGGAATCGACGCGCGAGGAGGCCTCATTGAAGCGCAGCAGATAGGCTTCGAGCAGATCGCGCTGAGCCTTGGCTTCGCGCTCCAGACCATCAAGGGTTACAGTTTCGCGCGTTGCCAGCGATGCACTGGATTTGACCCGTGCCAAATCCGCCTCCAGGGATGCGGCGAGATCCGATTCGATCTGCGCCTCGGCCTCAAGCGCATCGGCAACACGGGCGCCCTCAATACGAAGCTGACTGTCGAGTTCGGCGATCTGGGCATTCAGTGCCCGAATGGAGGGATGGTTGGAAAGCATGGTTGCAGAGCGCTGTGCCCGCTCCCCCTGCAACCGAGCTTTTTCCTCGCTGAGTCGCTGAATGACGACAGAATCGCGCACATCGGCCACCCCCTCGATAGGCTGACCACGCTCGATCAAACCACGGATCAGTGCCGCGCGCGACGTGGCGGTGTTCTTGCGCTCCTGTGCAGCGGTGATCTGTGACGAGATATTGGACAATTGCTGGTCGAGCAGGCTGGTATTGTTCTGCCCAGTGAAAAGGTCATTCTCGACCCGGAAATTCGCGACTGCGGATTCGGCTTCCTGCACCGAAACGCGCAGCCGGTCGATTTCCGCGCGCAGCCAGCCGGACGCATCCGCCGTATCGGAGATGGAAAGCTGGGCACGGCGAGCGACATGGGCCGAGGCAACGGCGTTGGCGATCCGCGCGGAAAGTTCCGGGTCGGTGGTGCTGACCGTCACCGAAATAATCCTTGAATCCCGCTCCTGGACAACTTCAAGCCGATCATACAATGCAGCGAGCACTTTCTGGTCGATACCGCTTGGGGTCGCAGCGCGCCTGCCGACGATCTGCGTGATCATCGTGACAGGCGAAAAGCCGGAATCGGCGCCGTTGAACTCAGCGACTGAGCGGAGATCCAGGGCGTCGATCACGCCGAGCAGGGTATCGCGGGACTTCAGCAACTCGATCTGGCTGGAGACAACGCCGACTTCATTGCCCGAAGAGGAAGGCGCCGCCTCATTGGAGGCGCGAACATAAGGACTGGATCGCGGCTCAACGAGAATGGCCGAAGTCGACTCATACATGCGCGGCTGGAACAGCAACACGACAAATGTCACAACAAGCAGACCGAGCGCAACCAGCAGAATGCGGGGCAATTTTCGCATGATTGCTGATAGCAGGGCCGCCACATCGATCCGCGTGTCATCCAAAGGTGGCTGTTCGTAGGTCATAGCGGGCCCTCAATAGTGCCGTAGATTTACCCCGGTCATGGTCAACATTGAGTTAACCGACTTCGCAACGCGCAATCCGAAGGCACGCCCATAAGCGAATTCTTAACCATGTAAGACCAGACTACCGGCAATTCGAAAGCTCAGGATTCCTATGCGCTGGCTACCACTCATTGCCGTCATCATGTCACTGACGCTGACTGGCTGCGCCACAACGCGCCCTGCAAGCTATCTGGTCGAAACCAAGGGGCCGTACCAGCTCGACACGGGCGACGTCGTTCGGGTTTCCGTTTATGGCGATGCGGAGCTGAGCAAGACTTACAAGGTCGATGACAAGGGTGCGATTGCCTTTCCGCTCGTCGGACCGGTGCCGGTACGCGGCAGCACCACCGAGGTCGCCGCACAGAGGCTGGCCCGGTCCCTGGCAAACGGCTATATGCGCAATCCTGACGTTGCCGTGGAAATCGATCAGTACCGCCCCTTCTTTATCCAGGGCGAAATCAAGTCGGCCGGCCAGTTCCCCTATGTTTACGGCATGACGGTGCGGGCCGCGATCAGCACGGCCGGCGGATATACCGAGACGGCCGACCGCAACCGGGCGGTCGTCTATCGCCGTCAGGGCAATGAAATGGTCAAGGGCGCGGTCGATCTCGACTTCCCCATTTTTCCCGGCGATACCATCGTGGTGCAGGAGCGCTGGTTCTAGTGTCAACGGCTGGTGGCTTGCGCATACTGCAAATCCTGCGCGCGCCAGTCGGCGGGTTATTCCGACATGTCGCGGACCTGACCCGTTACCTTGCAGCACAGGGCCACGAGATTGGTCTTGTCGTCGACAGCGTAGCAAATGACGCGCAGACGGAAACCTTGCTCACCGCGCTTGAACAGCACGCGTCCCTTGGCATCCATCGGCTGCCAATGCCACGCCAGTTCGGCAGTGGCGACCTTCGTACGCCATTTGCCGTCATCGCGCTGGCGCGGCGGCTCAAGGTGGATATCCTGCATGGACACGGGGCCAAGGGTGGCTTTTACGCTCGGCTGGCAAGCTATGGCCGCCACAAGGTCAAGGTGTTCTACACACCGCATGGCGGCGTTCTGCATTTTCCCGCCAACAAACCGTCGGGGCGTTTTTTTCACGGCATTGAACGCCATCTGATGCGCCGCACCGAGGCAATCATCTTCGAGAGCGCCTATGCCCAGCAGACCTACTCGGCGCTGATCGGCGCACCGACGTGTCAAAGCGCGGTCATCCACAATGGTCTGCGCCCCGAAGAATTCGAGCCGATAACCCCGCGAGCCGATGCTGCAGACTTCGTTTTCGTTGGAGAGTTGCGGGAACTGAAAGGAATTTTTCTGCTGGTGGAGGCGCTCGCCCTGGTCACGCGTCCGGATGGCCAGCCTGCACGGCTCGTAATGGCGGGGGACGGGCCCGAGCGCGGCGCCCTGGAATCCCGCATTCGCGCACTAAATATTGCGGACCGGGTCGATCTTGTCGGTTCACAGCCTGCGCGCAGCGTCTTTGCGCGCGGCCGCTGCGCCGTCGTGCCATCCCTGGCGGAGTCCCTGCCCTATGTGGTCATGGAGGCCGCCGCAGCGCAACTGCCCGTGATCGCCACCCGAGTGGGCGGCATCGCCGAGATATTCGGACCGACGGCGGACAGCCTGATCGAGCCGAACAGCGCGAAGCGTCTTGCCGATGCGATGGGGCGGGTACTGGCCGACCCGGATGCCGTACGGGCAGAAATGCGCGCGCGGCTTGTTCATATCGCGGCCGGCTTCTCGGTGGAACGCATGGCCGGCGCGATTGAAGGGCTCTATCGCGGTGCAACCCGACGGTAACCTTTCGGGGATTTCACGATACTGCCCTACGCGATTTCACCGAGTATAAAGGTCTGCGGCGCCATCATGCCGGGCAAAACCAGAAAGCGCCGGTAAGCCTCATGTTTCGTGTCGACCCCAAAAAAGCCTTTGAGGACCACGCGTCCCGCAACCCCGCTTCGGGTGAGGTGCGGTTGTCAGAAAGTGCCGAACGCATCATTGCGGCGCCCGTGGAGCCTACGCTTTCGGGCGCGGTAATTGCCGGGATTGCACAGATCATCGAAGCCGCGTTGCTGGCGCTGCTCGGCTATGGGATTCACCTCGCCTATGTAGAGCCGCGGCATGATGAGTTCTACATTCCGGTAATCCTCGCAAGCGTACTAATTGCCAATATTGCGTTCAACGCTGTCCGGTCGCACCGCATCACTGCGTACCGTACGACTATCCCGCAGATGGGGCGCGTGCTGGGCGCCTGGGTTGGGGTCATGCTGATCCTGACGGTAGGTCTGTTCTTTTTCAAGGCCGGCGACATGGTCTCCCGGGTATGGCTGTTGAGCTGGTTTTTAAGCGGTGCGGCGCTGCTGGTGGTCTATCGGCAGATCTTGCGTGGCCTCGTGCTGCGCTGGACAGCCCAGGGCCGTCTCAAGCGACGCACGGTCATTGTCGGTGGTGGAGATGACGCGGCCGTTCTGATCGATCAGATTGAGGCCGGGGCGGAAAAGGATATCAACCTGCTTGGCCTGTTTGATGATCGCGTCGGCGAACGCTCGCCCGACATGGTTTCGGGCTATGAGAAGCTGGGCAAGGTCTCCGAACTCATCGAGTTTGCGCGGCGCACGCCGGTGGACCTCGTGATCGTCTCCATGCCGCTCTCAGCCGAGAAACGGGTTCTCGATATGCTGACCCAGCTCTGGGTACTGCCTGTCGACATTCGCCTTTCTGCGCATATGAGCAAGCTGCGTTTCACAGAAAAGGCCTATTCCTATGTCGGCGAACTGCCCGTGCTGGATATGGCCGATCGTCCGATCTCAGACTGGAATCTCATCTTCAAGTGGCTATTCGACAAGGCAATCGCCCTGACGGCGCTGATCCTGCTTTCGCCGATCATGATCATGGCGGCCATCGCTATCAAGCTGGAGAGCAAGGGCCCCGTCTTCTTCGTGCAACACCGGCATGGCTTCAACAACGAACTAATCCGCATCTACAAGTTCCGCTCGATGCGAACCGACATGGCTGATGCAACGGCCGCCAAGCTTGTGACCAAGGATGATCCGAGGGTCACCCGGGTTGGAAAATTCATCCGCCGCACGTCAATCGATGAGTTGCCGCAGCTCTTCAATGTGCTCAAAGGCGAGCTCTCAGTAGTCGGGCCCCGTCCCCATGCCTTGCAGGCCAAGGCCGCCAATCAACTATACTATGAGGCCGTGGAGGGTTACTTTGCGCGGCATCGCGTCAAGCCGGGGATGACCGGCTGGGCACAGATCAATGGATGGCGCGGGGAAACCGACACGATCGACAAGATCATGCAGCGGGTGAACCATGACCTCTACTATATCGAGCATTGGTCGATCCTGTTTGATCTCTATATTGTCCTGATGACGCCGCTGCGTCTGTTCACCTCGGAAAACGCCTACTAGTCGTAAGACAAATACCGTTGCCTTGCGCCTTGCCCGAATGTGGGCATTGGCTTGGCGGTTCGTTGCCCCTTCCCCGGCGAACTTGCCGTCGGCAGTGCCGTAGTGTCGCTCCGCAATTGTCGTCGGACTGGCGGTAAATTTTGGTGGTGTTACTGCGGCCGGCCAGACATCAGGGCCAGATGGCGCCCGAAAGATAGCGTTGCGCCAATTCCACTGTGCCCTCTGCAAACCCGTCGACATGCGTCTGCGCCAAGTTGGTTTCCGAGTGCGATCCAATCCAGGCCAGCAGCGCCATCCGGCGCAACAGCACCATGGATTCGAGCATCTCGATATCTTCTGCGGAAAGTGGGCGAATGACTTGGTACGCCTCAAGCCAGGCTGCCTTTAGCGCCGGCACCGCCTTATGCGTCTCATGAAATGAAATGGCCGCGGCAAAATCGTAGCCGAACCAGCAGAACCCGCAATCATCGAAATCGATCAGGCAAACCCGATCACCCTCGACCAGCAGGTTGCCCAGTCGCATATCAGCGTGGATCAGGCCGTAACGGTCGGCCCCGGTGCCGTAGTCAGCAAGGCGCTGCCGCAACAGTAATTGTGCGCGATCGAGCACGTCGCGCACCTCCGTGGTCACACCCGGCGCCGTGCGCCAGTCGCCCCACAGCCCGTCGGCGTCAAGGATGGCGTCGGCCGTCCAAGCCTGACGCTCGAAACCTGCTGGGAGTGGCCAGTCTATGACATGTTTGTGCAGGCCTGCCGCGTAGCGGCCGAGCACTGCGAAGAGGTCGACGAGATTGCTTTCCGGCGTCGGCTCATGTCCGGGAATGAAGTGGAAGAGGACCGCGTGGTGCGTATCACCAGTCGTCGTTGTGAAGCGCTGTAGCAGCTTGCCGTTCTTGCCGACAATGGGCTTAGGGATGAGTAAATCTGTCTGGCGATGCAGCGCCGCGAGCCAGGCCAGCTCGCTTTCGATATTGGCCCCGCTTTGATAGGCCGGCCGGTGTACCCGCAGGCAATAGGCTTCGCCATGCGGTGCGGTAAAAAGAAATGTATGGTTTTCAGAATGATTGATCAGACGCCCTTGAGCGTCTGCCAACTCTCCCCATAACGGGATGGCGTGGCCCAGGTCGCTCACCTGTAGCGGCATGGTCGGCTCCGCATTGGACAAGGAGCGGCAATCACCGTTAAGTGTCGCCCTAGAGTGAATGGTCGGAGCGGCCGGATTTGAACCGACGACCCTTTGTCCCCCAGACAAATGCGCTACCAGGCTGCGCTACGCCCCGACTGTCGGGACACATAAGGAAGCTGGGCTTTTGAGGCAAGCCCCAAAATTCGCAACGTGAGAACAAAAGGAAGAATCGGCGTGTGTTTGCACAGGATGGCGGAACCATCCCCGCCATAGCTCTGCCACAG
>JBGTUK010000091.1:0-9208 GCA_041939225.1 Devosia sp. | reverse complement strand
TTGAGGTGACGCCATATTGGCTGCCGCGGTCCGAATGATGAATGAGCCCTTGGGGCGGACGCCGCAGGACGAGGGCCTTGCGCAGCGCCGCCAGCGCGAGATCGCGGTGCAGCCGGTCGCCGACAGCCCAGCCGATGACGCGGCGAGAGAATAGGTCGATGACCACGGCCAGATAGGCAAAGCCCTCCATGGTCTTGATATAGGTGATGTCGGTCACCCAGGCGGTGTCCGGCGCCTCGACGTCGAACTGCCGGGCCAGAGTGTTGTCGACCACCACTGATGGCTTGCCACCATAAGAACCAGGCCGCCGCCGATAGCCGATCTGGGCCTTGATCCCGGCGAGCCTGGCCAGGCGGGCGATGCGGTTGGCACAGCTGGTCTCGCCCTGATCGAGCAGGTCGTCATGAAGCTTGCGGTAGCCATAGACCTTGCCGCTCTGCTTCCAGGCATCCTCGATCAGCCGGGTCTGGCGAATGTCTTCCTGAGCTCGCTTGCTCAAGGGGCTTCTGAGCCAGGCATAGAAACCGCTGGGGTGGATGGAAAGGCACCGGCACATGGTGCGCACCGAGAATTGCTGGCGGTGCTCGGCAACGAACGCGTACCTCACTTTGCATCCTTGGCGAAGCACGCGGCCGCTTTTTTTAGGATGTCGCGCTCCTCGGTGACCCGCGCCAGTTCTCGCTTGAGCTGCCGGATCTCTTCAGACTGTTCATCGCCCCTGCCGACATCAGATGCGTACTTCTTGCGCCACGCGTAGAGCGAGTGGGCGCTCACCCCCAGACGCTGCGACACCTCCGAAACCGGATATCCTCGCTCGGTGATCTGACGCACCGCGTCACGCTTGAACTCGTCGCTGAAATTGCCTTTGCCCATGTAGGCCTCCTTGCCTCAAAATTAGGGAAGAAGGCGTCTACAAATCTAGGGGCTATTCAGTTTGCGCCCCGAGCAAGAATCGCCGCTCGATAGCTAATAGGGGAAGAGGCAAACAATTACCGCGACATTTTTTGCTGCGATCACCGACGCCAATCTGAGCGCCAAGCGGAACATAGGCTAGATAGCTAGCTAGCCTATGTATCGCAGAGCACATCCGGCAAAGCCGCCCAATTGGCTTCGAGCAGGGTAGGGCATATCAATATTGCAATCCAAGAAGCGATGAATCTGTGGAAGGTGGTGGGGCGGTCGCATGGTCCAAGGATTGACGCTCTGCCACTGACATCAGAGGTCGGCGGTTGCAGAAACAGAGGCTAGCTATCTAGCTAGCATATGATTCAACCAGCATTTTCTCCGGCTTTCTCTCTCGAGCAGAGGACCGGCAGTCCGCTCCGTCCTGCCCAAAATCAAATCCCGCTTTGGCCCGACATCGCCCGCAACGGCGGGGCGATGGTGATCAATGCGCACCGCTTTCCCGTTGGGAAGATTGGATTTTGGGACCCCTGGTCCGGTGCTTGACCCCAAGCCAAGGCCACTGGCGCCCTCGGCGCTTGCCCGCTCGCCAAGGCGAGCGGAGATGGGGGAGGATATGTGGCCTCGTTTGGCGTCAACCGCCTTCACATTTCTAGTCTGAGGCGGCAGTCTTCATTCTTCTTTCCGGGACCAACGGTCCCGTCTTTCTGTCCCGGCCATGGGCCCCTTGGGGCCCAAGGACCGCCCCTCGGGCGGTCCCCTGCATGGTCAGTCTACTGACCATGCCCTGAAGGTAATCCCTAACCGCGAAAGCTCGGCGGAAAGTCAGGGGCTTTTGCCAGCAGCCAGTACGCCAGGAACGGGAAGCAGATGGCGATCATCGAGCGATGAAACTGCTGGTAGTGGCCGGCCACGCGCCGCCTACGCAGCTGGCCGATCTGCTGCAGATGATCTGGACCGAGGTGGTGCTGCAGGGACGGGTGTCGGGTCAACACCAGGTCGATGAGCGAGACCCAGTTGGCCGAATTTCGAACCGCCAGCAGGCGCCCCGTCCGGCGATTGAACTCCGCGGCATACCCGTCCGGCACTGCCACAACGCGGGTCAGCTCCTCGGCAAGGGCCAGCCAGGCCAGCATCAGATGGACATTGTCCGACTGTGCCATCTTGCCGTTCCGTCCATGGACAGCCCTGGCGACAATGGTCCAGTCCGCAGCCAGTGAGGGCCAGGATGCTCCAGCCATGCTGGCGTCGCGCAGGCGGCGGACGGCCTGATGGGTGTCCTGATCGACCTGATCGGAAAAAGCCCGGCCAAAGGCGGTGACGCCGTAGGCTTGCCGAGTTGGCAGATCACGCAAGATGCGCTCGACGCCAACCCGCGCCACCTGCCAGCTGCAGTAAATGCCCTTGTCGCCTAGGTTCGGCACGATCTGCAGCTCATCAAGCAGCAACTGCCCCTCGGCCTCACTGGCCTCCAACGCAGTAGGGGAGGCACAGTAGATGGATGCTCCGGTGGCAAAGTAGATGTCCTGAAAACTCTGGGTTCTGAGCCGCTCAAGGTCCGACGCCGCGGTCAGCCACACGTGATGGATATCGTTCTCAAGGTAAAAACTGTTGCGTCCGGCAATATCCTTGACCGACATGCCGGCCAGCTGCAGGTCAAACCCCACAAGCTCCCCGCTCAGGAACCGCGCCGAGACATCGGGCTGGCGCCGCGTGCCGGTGGTCTCTCCCACAATCTGCTTTTCGACCGCGACGGACCAAAAGTAAGAATCCTGGGCCAGAGCCTCGGCCAGGGCGTGCTTCAGGCGGAAGTGCTCATCGCCCTCCTGCTGGCCGTTGAAGCGGATGGCGCCAAGATCTCGGACATTGCCGCCGATGCGCCACTTGCAGGACTTCGCCACCTCACTCTGGAAGTGCCGGAAGTGCAGGCCCCCATTGCCGTCTGCCTGGAAGGTTCGGGCAATATAGACGGGCTCCCCGCATTCATGGCAGCGATAGAGCGCTTCGCCTTTGGCCCTCGCCGTGGTGATGGCAAGGCGCTGTTCGGCCAGTTGGGCCGACTGCATCGGATCAAGGATGCTTGCTACTGGAATGACGAGGTCGCCAAATTCCGAGGGGGAGGTCACGGTCTTGATGGTGCGGTTGCACATGTTGGGTTCTTTCCGGTCGTCTTGAGACAAGGTTGGGGCGTTCGCGGAGCTGACGGCTCCGCGGTGGTGATTTTTTGGGAGAGCTAGGCTGCGCTTAGTTCAGCAGCGGCCGGGACTTGGTCGCCTGGGCGGCGTCGAGCAGCTTGTGCAGCTTGCGCAAGCTCCTGATTTTGCCCGTGGCTGTTGCCCTTCGCAGGATCGGCACCAGCCCTGGATCAAGACCCCGCCGTTCGACCTCGCGTGTGGCAATGTCGGCGATCTGTTGCGCGGTCGGAGGGGCGAGCTGAACGACCTTCACGCGGTCCTGCAACGGCGCCGCAATCCGGCTGAGGTTGTTGGCGAGAAAGACGAAGTTGAGATAACTCAGGTCAACCGTCATCTGCAGGTGACTGTCCCGGTACACCTTGGCAGTCTCGCGCTGCACCAGTCCGATCAGGTTCTCGCTCGGCGTCGCCAAGGCATTCCGAGACACGTCCGTCAGCTTGTCGATCTCATCAAGCACCACAATGATATTGGCCACCTTGTGTTTAGCCAGGCCGCTGATCAGGGCGGATGGGCGCGAGGTGCCGAACACGCTGTCGCCGCTGGTAATGCTGGTCACCGTCTTCTCAAGGCTACAGTCGATGTAGATGACCGGCAGACCGCTTGCCGCCGCCAGGCCGCGCACAAAGCTGGTCTTGCCAAGACCCGGTGGTGAGGCAATCAGCAGCGGGTGGAAGGCAAACCAGCTGGCGCCCCGGTTCAACGCCAGCTGGCTACTGGACCGGACATGCTCAATGGCCGGCCCCAGCAGCGTGTGCTGGGCAAAGAGGTCCGCTGCAAGTTCGTCGATCCGATGTGGATCCGACGGTCCGGCTAGACTGAAGAACTCGATCAACTGGTTCTGCTGCGCGCGGATGGCGCTTCGCCGTTCCCTGTCAGAGCTACCGTCGACAGCGTCCGCCCGAGGCTCGTCCGCCAAACGCACGATGGTCTTCTCACCCGCGGATGTGCGAAAGCGAACCGGACGGCCGATCCGGGCTCGCATCATGGCATGCAGCCGGATCTCGTAGTCGGCGAACCGATCCTCGTCCGCATCGAGATCATCGAAGTCCCTGAGGTCGCCCTCGCCAATCAACGGCGGTATCTCCGATTCTTCACGGTCGGGCCCGAACATCTTTGCTTCATTTGAAGTGGATGCCGGCTTGGGTCCATCCGCCTTCCGCGAGGCGGGCTTCTTCTCGTTTTTGGTCATGATTTGCGAATCCAGCGCGAGCGCCATCGAGACCAGGACTTTGCCAAGCACGAGACGATCACGAACAATGGGAAGGACGACGCATCAGCCGCAGAAATGCGGCAATCTCCGCCCTGCTAAAGCAAAGCAGCCAGACTAGCTGTGATCCCTGAGAACCAGGGCTTTGCTCAAATTTTCAGAGCCCAGTATGGGCACCCTGAACGCGCAAAAATGGGGGAAATGGTTGCGTCGAATCTCCGACGCCGAATAGATGGCCATAGCCATGGCGTGTCTCCTGTTAGTGCAGGTGCCGCTTTGGTCAGGCCGTCAGTCCGGGTGCGAACCGGATTGGCGGCCGCCTTGCCAAGGCGGCGTGGACGGGAATGTCCAAGAGTAACGCTGGCATTTGTTGGGCCCGCAGTCATGTCCATTCGCTCAGCATGGTTAACCGTCACACAGTGTCTCGGCCCTGACAGTGCGTGGAAGCAAAGCTGCCGGACAGATAAGCGCCCCATTTCTGCCATTCACGCTGCAATCGCGATTTCCTGAGAGCTGCCAGTCGGGAACTCAGTCCGTGTGCCAATGCCCAGAACGGTCGCATAGCTCCAGAAGCACCGCTTGGCTTATTCGGGAATCCGCAAGACCGGTGCACTACATCGGCAGGGTAGGGATGAGTCGCTCAAAGTCGGCTCACCCTGTATCCCTTTATCCTATTCCAGCGACAAGGTGGTAGGGGGGACCTATGGCTTCACAAGCGCCGGCGAGATGGGCGGGGTCGGATTCGCGCGATGCGCTATGAGCCCTGTCGGGCATGCGGTTTGGGCGAAGTTTCTGCCGTCAGTTCGGGCATGTCCACCGTGGGGGGCGCCCGGATATCTGGGTTGCGCATCCGTTGAACCACCACGAGGACTCATTACTCACCGACGCAGGTCATTTTCCACTTTTGCAGTCGGCGGCTCTGCCATCACTGAAAGGAATGCCCAGAATTAGCTGTGGCGACGTTAGTTCGAATTTATGCAACTATCGTTAGATCAATTGCGCTTTCGGAAGCTAAGCATCTCTGCCACCCTTCTCGCAACAAAGGGAGGAAGACCATGACTAAAGCCTATCCATTCGGCGCGATCGCCCTCGCGGCAATGCTCAGTGTCGCACCGGTAACCCAAGCCCATGCGGGCAAAGCGGACGGCACGTTGAATGTCAGCTTTAGCGAAGAAATCCTCGAGCTCGACTACAATTACACGACCAAGCGCGAATACATCATTATCTCCGATCTGATCGATGACACCCTGTTCAGCGTTGATCCGGAGACCAATGAATATTTGCCGGCCCTCGCCTCTGGCTATGAATATATCGACGATCGCACCATCGAAGTCACTCTGCGCGACGATATCACCTTCCACAATGGCCAGAAGCTGACCGCGGCGGACGTCGCCTACACTTATAACTGGATGATCAACCCGGAGAGCGAATCCAATGCCGGCGCCACTCACGAGAGCTGGCTGGAAAGCGTGGAAGCGGTCGACGAATTGACAGTGCGGTTCCACCTTCTCAACGACTACCCGCTGGCCATTCGCGATCTTGCAAGCCGCGTGCGCATCCGGCCGGAGAATACCTATCACGTGAACGGAGAAGTGGTCCGTAATGCCGCTGCGCTCGAACCGGTGGGCCTTGGTCCCTATAGGGTCGCCTCTTTCGAGCCCGGCCAGGAACTTGTCCTCGAACGCTTTGACGGCTACTACGCCGACAGCCCAAAGGGCGATCCTTCCATCGAGAAGATCGTCATTCGCACCATTCCCGATATTGGCACACAGCAGGCCGAACTAATGAGTGGTGGCGTTGACTGGATGTACAACGTGCCCCTGGACGTCGCGCAGAGTATGGGCGCGACCCCGGCTGCCGAACATTTGTCCGGTCCAGATCTGCGTGTAGCTTTTATCGTCCTCGACGCCGCTGGCTACACCGATCCGGATGGTCCACTGACGAAGCAGTTGGTGCGTCAGGGCATGAACCACGCCATCAATAAGGCCGACATTGCCCAATACTTGGTTGGCGGTTCGGCCGAGCCGATCCACACGCCCTGCCATCCAGCCCAATTCGGCTGCGTGACCGACATCGCAAATTATGAATACAATCCAGAGCGGGCAAAGGAACTGTTCGCCGAGGCAGGCTATCCCGACGGGTTCCCGCTCGACCTCTGGGCATATCGGGAACGCCCCATGGCCGAAGCGGTAGCAGCAGACCTTGAACTGGCCGGCGTCGACGTCAATCTGCGCTATGTGCAGCTTGAATCCCTCAACCAGGCGCGCGCCAATCGGGACATTCCGGCCTATATCGGTACCTGGGGCTCTGGCGGCACGGCCGATACGGCGGCCATTGCCTCGATCCACTTCAACGAAACCACTGACCGCAATCTGTCGGGCGACTCAGAGCTCTCGCGTCTGGTGCAGTCGGCCGAGGAAACCAGCGATCAGGATGAACGCCTGGCCATCTACACCCAAGCCGTGAATCTGATCGCCGACCAGGCCTATTGGGTACCCATCACCAGCTATTCGGTCAATTACCTAGTGAGCCCAGACCTCGACTTCCCGCTCAGCGCCGATGGCCTTCCTCGGCTCTATCAGGCAAGCTGGAAGTAACCGACCCAGGCCATAAGGACCGGCGCGGACTTAGCTGCGCCGGTCATAGACCGGATTACAGCCATGCTCAGATTCATTCTCCAGCGCGGGGCTTTGGCATTGGCCGTCGCCCTAGTGGTGTCCTTCGCCACGTTCATGCTGCTCAATTTCGCCAGTGACCCGGCCTCTGCCATCGCCGGTGAGGACGCAACCCAGGAAGTGGTTGAACGCATTCGCCAGGCCTATGGCTTTGACCGCCCGGTTCTGGTGCGCTACTTCGAATGGCTCGGTGGCGTCGCCCAGGGCAATTTTGGCGAAAGCTACTACTGGAACAAGGCTGTCGGGCAGCTTGTGTTGGAACGGGCGCCGGTGACTATCGCCCTGGCTCTTTCGGCGCTGTTCGTCACCATCGTCATCGCCATTCCGCTTGGTGCCATGGCAGCGCTTAATCCCAATAGCTGGGCGGACCGTTTCGCTCTTACCTTTGCCGTTTCGGCCCAGGCCATGCCCAATTTCTGGCTCGGGCTGCTGCTGATTATCCTGTTTGGCGTCATGGTGCCCATCCTGCCCGTTTCTGGCGACAGCACTTGGCAACATTTTGTCCTCCCAGCCTTCGTACTGGGCTCAAGTTCGGTCCCTGCGGTCATGCGCCTGACCCGCACTGGTCTGATCGAGGTGATGGAATCCGACTATATCCGCACTGCCCGATCCAAGGGCTATCGCGGGCTATCGCTGCTGACGCGTCACGCCATGCGCAATGCCCTGCTTCCGGTGGTGAGCGTTCTCGCCGTGCAACTCGGCCAGAAATTCGGTGGCTCGGTAATTACCGAATCCGTGTTTGCCATCAACGGCCTAGGGCGGCTTGCCCTGCAATCCATTCTCGGCTCGGACATTCCCACCGTGCAGATGCTCATCTTCATTTTCGCCATCACATTTGTGGTGATGAACCTTTTGGCTGACCTGCTCAATGCAGCCCTCGACCCAAGGATCCGCATCGGATGACCGTTCAGACCCAACCCTCTCTGACCACAGAGGTTGTCCTGGCACCATCGCCACGCACTCTGCTGCTACGCCGCGCCTTTGCTCACAAGGGTCTTATCATCGGCGCCACAATTGTCGCGGTCCTGATTGTAGTGGCGCTCTTTGCGCCGCTGCTTGCCCCCCATGATCCCTATGCCCAGTCATTGGCCAAGCGCCTATTGCCGCCAGCCTGGGAGGCGGGCGGCAATTGGGAGCATGTTCTGGGCACAGACCAGGTCGGTCGCGACTATCTCAGCCGGCTGATATACGGCACCCAAGTCTCGCTGATTATAGGCTTTGGGGCCGCGACTGTCGGCCTTCTCATTGGCGTGACGCTAGGCATCTGCGCTGGCTACTTTGGCGGCTGGGTCGATACGGTTGTTAGCTTTGCACTTACCGCGCAACTGGCCCTGCCCGGCCTGTTGCTCGCGATGGCCCTTGTCTTCATCATCGGCCCGTCGGTCTGGGTGGTAATCGGCATTATCGGCGTGCTGCACTGGACCTACTATTTGGTGGTCACCCGGTCGGCCACGCAACGATTGAAGTCGCAGGATTTCGTGGCCGCCGCTCATGCCATGGGCGCCAGCCGCTGGCAGGTCCTCCGCAGTGAAATCCTGCCCAATGTCTCTAGCCAGATCATCGTCATCTTCACCTTCGAGCTGGGTATTTCCATTCTCGCGGAATCCTCACTCTCCTTCCTCGGCGTCGGCATCCAACCGCCCACACCCTCATGGGGGCTGATGATCGCCGAGGGTAAGCAGGCCCTGTTCTATCGCCCCACCCTCGTGCTCTTCCCCGGCCTCATGCTGTTCCTGCTGGTCATCGGCGCCAACTTGCTGGGCGACGGGCTGCGCGATGTCACCTCCCCGCAGGGAAGGAACTGACCATGCTCGACAATCGCACCATCCTGAGCGTTCGCGACCTTGAAGTCGTCCTGCCGACCCCTGCAGGCCCGCTCCATGCCGTACGCGGCACCAGTCTTGATCTCAAGGCCGGCGAAGCCATCGGCATTGTCGGAGAATCGGGCTCGGGCAAATCCATGACTGCTCTGGCGCTAATGCGGCTGCTGCCACGCAATGCCCAGGTCAGCGCGGAAGCCATTACCCTCTGCGGCGATGATCTTGGAACCATGAGCAATCGGCACTTCGCCGGAGGTGTCGCCGGCCAGAAGATTTCGATGATCTTCCAGGAGCCCATGACCTCGCTCAATCCAGTTTTTACCGTTGGCGAGCAGATTAGTGAAACCCTGCGACGACACCAGGGCCTGACCCGCCGCCAGGCAAAGGCACTGTCCATTGAGATGCTCG
>JBGTUK010000090.1:0-9246 GCA_041939225.1 Devosia sp. | reverse complement strand
TGTGGGCCTGTGGGTCACCAAGTTCATGCGCGATATCGGGCCGGTCATCTTCATCGGACATCTGCAAGAGTTGAAGCGCATCGCCGAGAATAACAGCGAAGTGCGGTTCTATGCCGGGGTGTCCTATTCGGAGGCGCAGCCGGTCATTGCGTCAAGTTTTCCTGAACTGACCGAGCTATGGGACCGGATTGCGGGCGAGCAGATCCGCAATATGGGGACAATTGGGGGCAATATCGCCAATGGCTCGCCCATCGGTGACACGCCGCCACCCTTCATCGCCCTGGGGGGCAAGCTGCATTTGCGCAAAGGCGCGCATCGGCGCGAGATCAAGCTCGAGGACTATTTCCTGGCTTATGGCAAGCAGGATCGGCAGCCCGGGGAATTTGTCGAGAGCGTAACGCTGCCGCTGCTGCCGGCTGGCGAGAAGTTCGCCACCTACAAGCTCTCCAAGCGGCGGGAAGAGGACATCTCTGCGCTGTGCGGCGCGTTCCGTGTGTTCATCAACGATGCCGGCTCGGTGGGCATGGTGCGCATTGCATTTGGTGGCATGGCCGCGACCCCCAAGCGCGCGAAGGCGGTCGAGGCGGCGCTGATTGGTCAGCCCTGGTCGATGGAGACTATCGAGGCGGCGATCGCTGCCTTTGCCGAGGACTATCAGCCGATCAGCGACATGCGCGCGTCGGCCGATTATCGCATGCTTGCAGCACAGAACCTGCTCAAGCGCTTCTTCCTGTGGACACAGGAGCGGAGTGAGCGCCTAGCGAGGGAGGTGGCGTGATGAACAAGCAGAGCAATATCACTCTTGCGACACTCCATGCGCCCACGCGGCATGATAGCGGGCCGAAACATGTGACCGGCACGGCCGAATATATCGACGACATGATTGAGCCTGTGGGCACGATGCATGCCTATCTGGGGCTTTCGACGAAGGCGCATGCGCAGATTGTTTCGATGAACCTGGATGCCGTTCGTGCGGCGCCAGGCGTCATCGGCGTGCTGACGGCAGAGGATATTCCCGGCGAGAACGACGTTTCGCCAAGCCACAAGCATGATGAGCCGATCTTTGCCGTGGGCAAGGTGCAGTTCTGGGGGCAGCCGATGTTCGCGGTGATTGCCGAGACGCGGGACGCCGCGCGCCGTGCTGCGCATTTGGTCAAGGTCGAGTATCGCGATCTGCCGCATATTCCCGATGTCCGGGCGGCCCAGGCCGCAGGCGGCAAGCTGGTCACCGAGCCACTAAAGCTCGAACGGGGCGAGGTCGAGGCTGGACTGTCCGCCGCGCCGCGCCGCGCCAAGGGGGCCATGGCCATTGGCGGACAGGATCACTTCTATCTGGAAGGGCAGATAGCGCTCGCGGTGCCGGGCGAGGATGAAGACGTTACCGTGCACTCATCGACCCAGCATCCGAGCGAGGTGCAGTTGATGGTCGCCCAAGTTCTAGGGATCCGGCACAATGCGGTAACCGTCAATATGCGACGCATGGGTGGCGGTTTCGGCGGTAAGGAAACGCAAGGCAACCTTTTCGCGGCAGTTGCTGCGGTGGCCGCCAAGAAGTGGAACCGCGCCTGCAAAATTCGGCCCGACCGCGACGACGACATGCAGGCCACCGGCAAGCGGCACGATTTCGTGGTCGACTATGATGTCGGCTATGATGAGACAGGAAAAATCCTGGCTGTGGACGCCGTCTACGGTGCGCGCGGCGGGTTCTCTTCAGATCTGACCGGGCCGGTGTCAGACCGCGCGCTGTTTCACTGCGACAATGCGTATTGGTACCCGGCGGTGCGCGCTCGGTCCGAACCGCTTTACACCAATACCGTGTCCAACACCGCTTTCCGGGGCTTTGGTGGCCCGCAGGGCATGGTGGCGACCGAGCGCTGGATCGAAGATATCGCCTATGCGCTGGGCAAGGATCCGCTGGAGATCCGCAAGGCGAATTTCTACGGCACCGATACCAATAATGTGACGCCCTACCACCAAACCGTGGAGGACAACATCATCCATCGGGTGGTGGATGAACTGGAAGCGTCGTCGGACTATCAGGCCCGGCGTCAGGCTGTGCACGACTTTAACAAGTCAAATACCGTGCTCAAGAAGGGCATTGCCCTGACCCCGGTGAAGTTCGGCATCTCCTTTACCGCTACCTGGTACAATCAGGCCGGGGCGCTTGTGCATGTCTATAAGGATGGTTCGATCCATTTGAGTCACGGCGGCACGGAGATGGGCCAGGGGCTCTATATCAAGGTCGCGCAGGTGGTGGCGGATGCCTTCGGGGTCAACCTGGATACGGTCAAGATCATGGCCACCTCGACCGGCAAGGTGCCCAATACGTCGGCGACTGCGGCATCGTCCGGGTCGGACCTCAACGGCATGGCGGCCTGGGATGCCTGTGAGCAGATCAAGGCTCGCATGCTGGTGCATGCGGCAAAGCTGTATGACGCAGACGAGGCCGACTGCCGCTGGGTCACCGGCGGGCTGGATGTCGGCGAGAAACACATTCCCTTCGCAGAACTGGCCGCCTCGGCCTATTTGAACCGGGTGCAGCTTTCGGCAGCAGGCTTTTACAAGACCCCCAAAATTCATTGGGACCGGGCAACAGGCCGGGGGCATCCGTTCTATTATTTTGCTTATGGTGCCTCGGTCAGCGAGGTGACTATCGATACGCTGACCGGCGAATATACGGTAGACCGCGTCGATATCCTGCACGATGTGGGCAAATCGCTGAACCCGGCGATCGACCTAGGGCAGATCGAGGGTGGCTTCATTCAGGGCATGGGGTGGCTGACTACGGAAGAGTTGGTCTGGGACGACAAGGGCCAGTTGCGCACCCATGCGCCATCGACCTACAAGATCCCGCTGGCTTCCGATGTTCCCCCCGTTTTCAACGTAAAGATCGCCGAATGGTCGGTGAACCGCGAGCCGACGATCGGGCGCTCCAAAGCAATTGGAGAGCCGCCTTTGATGCTGGCGATCAGTGTCGTCGAGGCATTGAGCATGGCCGTCGCAAGTGTGGCGGACTATCGAATTGCTCCGCAACTCGATACGCCGGTAACGCCCGAGCGGGTGCTGATGGGCGTCGAGCGCCTGAGAAGGGCGCAGAATAGCTGATATGACCGCTTCCGCTGCCCTTGAAGTCTTTTTCGCTGCCAATCCCGAAGCGATTGCATGCGAACTGACTTCGGTGCGCGGGTCTTCCCCCCGGGAGCAAGGCACCTTCATGCTGGTGGGCATGGAAGCAATCTTCGGGACAATCGGCGGTGGTGCTCTCGAATATATGGTCATTGCGCATGCGCGCCGCTTGATTGTCGAAGGGCGGGCCGAAGAGGCCATGGATGTGCCGCTGGGCCCCGAAATCGGTCAATGTTGCGGCGGACGGGTCATGGTCACGCTTCGTTATGCGGACGCTGCGGTTCGGCGCGATACACTGGCCAAAGTGAGAGCCGACGAGAGTGCCGCAGCCCATGTCTACGTCTTCGGAGCGGGCCATGTCGGACGGGTGCTGGCGCAAATCCTGTTGCTGACGCCAGTCAAGGTTGAGGTGATCGACACGCGGCAAGACGAGTTGAATGCCTTGCCGCCGGGCGTGCCGCATCGTCGAGTGGCCATGCCGGAGGCGGTGGTAAGATCCGCGCCAGCGGGCAGCGCCTATGTCATCCTGACCCATGATCATGCGCTGGATTTCCTAATTGCCAATGAAGCGCTGGCGCGTCCCGATTGTCCCTATGTGGGCATGGTCGGGTCATGGACTAAGCGCGCAAGATTCGCGAGCTGGTATGTCGAGCAGGGGGGCGACCGCCAAAATCTGGAGCGTCTGATTTTACCTATCGGCGCACAAGGGCTTGGGGATAAACGACCTTCGGTTATTGCGGCACTGGCGGCGGCTGAAATTATGGTTCACATTGGGGCAAGGGAAGTTTCTGTCGGGCAGGTGTCCACCCCCAATAGATCGGGGGTGACGAGTGGATTTTGATATGCCCAACCGGCTCGAGTTGAGCGGCATCACCAAGCAGTTTCCCGGCGTTCTGGCCAATGACCATGTGTCGTTCGCGGTCAAGCCGGGTGAAATCCACGCGCTGCTTGGCGAGAATGGCGCGGGCAAATCCACTCTGGTCAAGATGATCTACGGCATCATGCAGCCGGATAGCGGCGAGATCCGCTGGAATGGCGAGCCGGTGGTGGTGCCGAACCCCAAAGCGGCCCGCAGGCTGGGCATCGGCATGGTGTTCCAGCATTTTTCGCTGTTCGAAGCGCTGACCGTGCTCGAAAACATTGCTCTTGGCATGGACGCGAAAATCCCGTCCCGCGACCTGGAAGCGCGTATTCGGGAGGTCATGCAGACCTATGGATTGCTGCTCGATCCGCATCGGACGGTAGCCACGCTTTCGGTGGGCGAGCGGCAGCGCATCGAAATCGTGCGGGCGCTGTTGCTGAACCCAAAATTGCTCATCATGGATGAGCCGACCTCGGTGCTCACTCCGCAGGAAGTGGACCAGTTATTCACAGTGCTGCGCCAACTCGCCAGCGAGGGTTGTTCGATCCTTTATATTTCCCACAAGCTGCATGAAATCAAAGCTTTGTGCGACACTGCCACGATCTTGCGCGGCGGGAAACTTGTTGATACCTGCGATCCTCAGGCCGAGACCAGCCGCTCCATGGCGGAGAAGATGATCGGCGCGGGGCTGCAGGACATCGTCAAGCCCGAGGGGCGCCAATTTGGCGATCCGAAACTGGTCGTGAACGGGCTGACAACCAAGAAGACCGGTGATTTCGATGTGCCCGTGGCCGATGTCAGCTTCACTGTGAGGGCAGGCGAAATTCTGGGGATTGCCGGTGTAGCGGGAAATGGGCAGAACGCCTTGCTCGATGCGCTCTCGGGCGAGCTCAAGGGTGAAGAGCGCGAAGCGATCAGTATTGATGGACGCGCCATTGGGTTGATGGACACCACGGAGCGTCGACGCCATGGATTGTGCGCCGTGCCCGAGGAGCGCAATGGTCACGCTGCGGTGGGTGATTTCTCCCTATCGGACAATTCGGTGCTCACCGCACGTGATCGGCTCGGCATGGTCATGCTGGGATTGATCAATTCGGGCGCTGCCAAGACCTATACCGGCAAGGTAATCGCCGATTTCGCAGTCAAGGCACTTGGCCCGGCCGCGACTGCCGGTTCGCTTTCGGGCGGCAATCTCCAAAAATACATTATGGGTCGGGAGATCCTGCAAAAGCCGACGGTGCTGGTGGTCAGCCAGCCGACCTGGGGTGTCGATGCGGGCGCTGCCGCAGCCATCCATCAGGCGCTGGTCGATCTGGCCACGGCTGGTTCGGCAATCGTGGTGATCAGCCAGGATCTGGATGAATTACGAGCGCTCAGCGACACGCTGGCGGTCATCAATATGGGGCGGTTGAGTGCGAGCCGGCCTATTGGCGATTTCAGCGTCGAGGAGATCGGCCTGCTGATGGGCGGTGTGCATGGCGAGGAGGCTGCATAATGCAATACCGTCTGGAAAGACGCCGCGAGCCATCCCGTTTCATGCTCTATGCCACACCTGTCGCGGCAGTTTTTCTGACGATGATCATTGGTGCGATCATCTTTTCTGCCATTGGTTTTGACGGTATTGGCGCGGTGCGGGAAATTTTTCTGACGCCGCTGACCAATAGCTACAAGTGGCAAGACCTCGGCGTGAAAGCAGCACCGCTGATCATCATCGGGGTGGGGCTATCGATCTCCTACCGCGCCAATGTGTGGAATATCGGTGCCGAGGGGCAATACATCATAGGCGGGTTGGCCGCGACCTGGGTGGCATTGGCCAGCCACGGTGCGGGCGGCTGGTGGACCTTGCCGGCAATGATGCTGGCCGGGACGGTCGGCGGTGCTGCTTATGGCGCCATTCCGGCGCTGCTCAAGACCCGGCTGAACGTCAATGAGATCCTGACCTCGCTCATGCTGACTTATGCGTCGGTGCAATTGATCTACTATCTGGTTCGGGCGCCCTGGAAGGATCCGATGGGCATGGGCTTTCCCCAGACGAGGCGTTTCGCCAGCGAGGCGCTGTTACCCAATATTTTTCCTGGAACCATCGTGCATGCGGGTGTGCCGATCGCCATTATCGTCGCACTGGTCGCCTGGTTCATCATGTCGCGCTCGGTGTTTGGCTATCAGATGCGCGTCGTGGGCGCGGCGCCGCATGCGGCCCGCTATGGCGGTTTTTCGGAGAACAAGACGATCTGGCTGGCCCTGCTCGTTAGTGGTGGGTTGGCGGGCTTTGCCGGCATGCTTGAAGTGGCCGGACCGTTCCAGCGCATGGTGCCGGGCTTCCCGACCAATTATGGCTTCACTGCCATTATCGTCGCGTTTCTCGGGCGTCTGAACCCGCTCGGCGTGATTTTTGCCGGAATTGTCATGGCAATCACCTTTGTTGGTGGGGAAGTTGCGCAGACCACAATCGGCTTGTCGAACTCGGCGACGGGCGTGTTCCAGGCCATGATGCTGTTTTTCCTGCTCGCCGGGGACATCCTGGTGCGCTACCGGCTCAGGCGGGTGGCGCCGCAGACGGAGGCAAGCGCATGACGCTGGAACTGGTCGTTGCGATCATTGTCACCGTGGTTGGTGCCTCCACCCCGATCCTGATTGCGGCCCTTGGCGAACTGGTGGTCGAAAAGTCCGGCGTGCTCAATCTGGGCGTCGAAGGCATGATGCTGGTGGGCGCCATTACCGGCTTTGTCGTGGTCTTCACCACCGGCAACCACTACCTGGCGATCCTGCTGGCGGCCGGGGCCGGAGTGGCAACCTCGATGATTTTCGGTTTTCTGACCTTGAGCCTGTCTGCGAACCAGACCGCGACGGGTTTGGCGCTGACAATTTTCGGCACGGGTTTTTCGGCACTGGCGGGACAGGGTTATTCCGCCCGGCCGGTGACTTTGCTGGGTCCGCTGTTTCCGGCGGAACTAGCGGCCCACCCCGTCTGGCGTGTGCTGTTCGGCTATTCCGCGCTGGTCTATTTCTCATTCATCATGGTGTTTGTCGTCTGGTGGTTCCTGAAAAAGACCCGTTCCGGGTTGATCCTGCGCGCGGTGGGGGAAAATGATCATTCCGCCCATTCCATCGGCTATTCCGTGGTTGCAGTGCGCTATGGGGCGGTCGCCTTTGGTGGGGCCATGGCCGGCATTGCCGGGGCCTGCTTCCCCTTGCTGCTGACCCCGCAATGGGCAGAACGCATGACGGCCGGGCGCGGCTGGATCGCCGTGGCGCTGGTAGTGTTTGCAAGCTGGAAGCCGTTCCGACTGCTGGCCGGCGCCTATTTGTTTGGCCTGGTCATGACCATGGAACTCTACGCCAAGGCTGGCGGTGGACCACTGTCCGCCATCCCGGCCGAGCTCTGGGCCGCCATGCCCTATCTTGCCACCGTCGTCGTGCTGGTGCTGATATCGATCCGGCGTGATGCTTCTTCCAATGCTCCGGCCTGTCTCGGCAGACCGTTCTTGCCCAGCAATTGAAATGGCGAACAACCACCGTTTCGATGAACAAATGACGTCAATCAGGAGAGAACATATGACCCTAAACCGTCGTAACCTGCTCAAGATCGGTGGTGCCGCTGCGGCCCTGCCGCTGCTGGGCTCGAAGGCCTTCGCCCAGACCGAACCGCTCAAGGTCGGCTTCGTGCTGGTCGGCACGATCAACGACAATGGCTGGAACTATGCCCACAACCAGGGCCGACTCTATCTCGAAGAGCAGCTCGGCGATGCGGTGGAAACTGTTTATGTCGAGAACGTGCCGGAAGGTCCGGACTGCGAACGCGTGCTGCGCGAATTGGCGCAGCAGGGCTGCAAGCTCATCTTTGCCACCAGCTTTGGTTTTGGTGACTCGGTGATTAAGGTCGCCGAGCAGTTCCCCGATATCACGTTCGAACATGCCACCGGCTATATGCGCGCGGACAATGTAGGCACCTATAACGCCCGCTTCCACGAAGGCCGCGCTGTTTGCGGCACCATTGCCGGGCATATGTCAAAGACCGGCAAGGCCGGCTATATCGGCTCGTTCCCAATCCCCGAAGTGGTGATGGGTATCAATTCTTTCGTGCTCGCAGCGCGCAAGATCAATCCCGATTTCACCATCACGCCGGTCTATATCTCGACCTGGAATGACCCGGCCAAGGAAGCCGATGCCGCCCGCGCCATGATCGACCAGGGCATCGACATCATTGCCCAGCACACGGACGGCCCGGCCGCCCTGCAGGTTGCCGAGGAACGCGGCATTGTGGGCGGTTTTGGCCAGGGCGCCGACATGAGTGCCTTTGCGCCGCAGGCACAGCTCACCTCGATCATCGACAATTGGGGCCCACACTACGTCAAGACTGCTCAGGCCGTTCTCGATGGCACCTGGGAGAGCAAGGATAGCTGGCCGGGCCTCGCCGAGGGTGAAGTCAAGATCGGCGAATATGGCCCGAAAGTGCCGGAAGATGTCGTAGCTGCCGCAGAGGCCGTGAAGAACGGACAGATCGATGGCTCCTTCAACATCTTCACCGGTCCGATCAACGATCATACCGGTGCCGAAAAGGTGGCCGCCGGCGTGACCTTGACCGATGCCGAGCTGCTCAGCATGGACTGGTATGTCGAAGGCGTCATTCCGCCAGCCTGATGGCGCGCGCGATGTAAGCTGAAGGGGCGGGCATGCGCCCGCCCTTTTGCGTGTCTCTAAGAATGGAGACACAAAGGGGGCTGACGGAGACTTAGATGGGCGATCTGGCGATATTTTACGAATGGACGATGTTCGCGGCGCGCTGGCTGCATGTCGTGACGGCTATCGCCTGGATCGGCTCGTCTTTCTATTTCATTGCTTTGGACCTGGGATTGCGCAAGACCCCGAGCCTGCCGCCACTGGCGCATGGTGAGGAGTGGCAGGTGCATGGCGGGGGATTTTATCACATTCAGAAATATCTGGTGGCGCCAGAATTTCTGCCCGAGCACCTGACCTGGTTCAAATGGGAAAGTTACGCGACCTGGCTATCGGGCGCGATGCTGATGGTGCTGCTCTACTATGTCGGGGCCGATCTGTTCCTGGTAGACCGCAATGTGCTGGACGTCCCAAGCTGGGTGGCGATCCTGCTTTCCGCCGGCTCAATTGTGCTGGGCTGGCTGCTCTATGACGCGCTGTGCAAGTCGCCGATCGGGCAGTCGACGACCGGACTGATGCTGGTGCTGTTTGCCATTCTGGTGGCCATGAGCTGGGGCTATACCCAGCTCTTCACCGGTCGA
>JBGTUK010000089.1:0-9270 GCA_041939225.1 Devosia sp. | reverse complement strand
CCGATGGCTACGACATCACCTTTGGCGAGATGGCGGCCGAGGCCAAACACAATTGGTCGCCGGGCGAACAGGGCCTGTCGCACCGCGCACGCGCCTTCGGGCAATTCGTGGAGAACCAGATTGACCATGGCTAGCGCCAACGATCTCTTCGGCGTCTATGTCCATTGGCCCTTCTGCGCGGCCAAATGCCCCTATTGCGACTTCAATAGCCACGTCCATCGCGGACCGTTTGATGAAGACGCCTTTGTCGAGGGCTATCGGCGCGAGATCGCCCATATGGCTTCGCTGTCCTCCGGGCGGCTGGTGCAGTCGATTTTTTTCGGTGGCGGCACCCCGTCATTGATGAGCCCAAAGGCCGTTGGCGCCGTGCTGGATGCCATTGCCGGGGCATGGCAGATCGACAGCAAGGCCGAGATTACGCTTGAGGCCAATCCGACCAGTGTCGAAGTCGAGCGCTTTAAGGGCTTTCGTGCCGCCGGGATCAACCGGGTGTCGCTGGGCGTGCAATCGCTGCGCCCCGGCCCGCTGGCCGAACTGGGCCGCCGGCACACGGTCGAGGAAGCGGTTGCCGCCGTGCGCATCGCCCAGTCGGTCTTTGAGCGCTCCAGCTTTGATCTTATCTATGCGCGCCCCAAACAGACGCTTGAGGATTGGGAGGACGAGCTCAAGGAGGCCATCTGGCTGGCGCGCGGGCATCTCAGCCTCTACCAGCTCACCATCGAGCAGGGCACGCGCTATTTCGACCTGCATCGAGCCGGCAAGCTCAAAATGCCCGATGAGGATCTGGCCGCCGATTTTTACGAGATGACTCAGGAATTGACCGCGGCTGCGGGCATGCCTGCCTATGAGATTTCCAACCATGCCGTTCCCGGCCAGGAAAGCCGGCACAACATGCTCTACTGGCGCTATGGGGAATATGCCGGCATCGGCCCGGGTGCCCATGGGCGGCTGATGGTCAATCACCAGCGCCATGCCACGGCCACCGAGAAGCTGCCTTTTGAATGGCTGAAACTGGTCAACGAGTTCGGCCATGGCATGACCACCGATGACGTGCTGACCTGGGAAGAACAGGGCGACGAGTTCCTGGTCATGGGCCTGCGCCTCAAGGAAGGCATTTCGCCTACCCGCTTCATGTCGATTTCCGGCCGCGGCATTTCCGAAGCCCAGATCGCCGCGCTCAAGGGCTATGGCTTTGTCGAGACCTTGCCCAATGGCAATATCCGCGTCACCGAAAAAGGCTTTCCGGTGCTCGACGCGGTGGTGGCAGATCTGGCGGCCTAGTGCCGAACGGCGTGCCTGAACAGCTGCATGGTCACGCCGGGGCCAGATCGCTCGCAACATAGGTCCAGGCGCGGGAGGCGGTCAGTTTGCGGACCACAAATCAGGCCATTGCCGTTCAGTCTTGCTGTTTCAATCCAGGGACCGTGCCACCATTCCCAGCATGCCGCGCTGTCGCACCGCCGCGCGCCACAATTTTTTCCGTGCATCGGCCAGTTCGAGATGCCGGTACTTGCCACCAGAAAATTTCGGCCAGTCGAGCGCCAGCCCGGCCCGGACCATTTCGGCACCCAAATCGCGCCCGTCGGGAAGGAAGCATTCAGCCACCAGGCGGTCATAGGAAATCTCGGGCTTGATCCGCGCCGTTATCAACTGCCCCTTGCACAGTTTCACCAGCGCCCATTTCGATTGTTTGCCGAAGGGGTGGTCGAGTTCAGGCGCATCTATTCCGGCGATCCGGATGCGGATCTTGTCAATGATTATGGTGTCGCCATCGATGACCCAGCACGGTCCGCGCAACTCGGTCCGAGGGGGTGTGCAGGCTGGGCGGGCTGGACCGCGATTGTCCGCATTTCCCGCGGCAGTTGCGGCGCGGGCGGACGCGCGGTCCGCCGAGGTGACTGCCTGGGCCCGAAGAACAGGCGCAGCACTATTCGAAACAGCCTCATGCGCCCCCCACGCAGAATTGCCGCAAATACTTAAAGAGCATCGCGCAAATCAAGCGTCAGGAAAAGCCGGCGCAACGAAACAAGTTAATGCCGCACAACAAAAAAAGCGGACCAATTGGCCCGCTTCTTTCATTCCAGATGTTCTGTCGCCTTACTTTGGCGCCAGCACCATGACCATCTGCCGGCCTTCCGAACGGGGCTGGCTTTCAACCTTGGCCACGTCCTCGGTCTCTTCGCGCACTTTCAAAAGCAGCTGCATGCCAAGGTCCTGGTGCGCCATTTCGCGGCCACGAAACCGCATGGTCACCTTGACGCGGTCGCCATCGCCCAGGAAGCGCTGCACCTTCTTCATCTTGGTTTCGTAGTCATGGGTGTCGATGTTCGGACGCATCTGCACTTCCTTGACCTCGATCACCTTCTGCTTCTTGCGCGCCTCGGCCGCCTTTTTCTGAGCGGCATATTTGTAGCGCCCGAGATCGAGCATCTTGGCCACTGGCGGGTTCGAATTGGCGGCGATCAGAACGAGGTCAAGCCCGGCTTCCTGCGCTTCAGCTAATGCATCGCGCGTGCGGACGACGCCGCGGTTTTCACCTTCTGCATCGATGAGCTGAACGTCGGGGCTGGTGATATCCTCGTTGGCAAGCGGCCCATCTTTCTGGGGCGCAACGGGTCTCATGGGACGGCGAATGGCAAGCGTTCCTTGTGCTATTGGGGCAAGGGGGTGAATTCGGCCCTAAAATCGTGGTAGCGGCTGCTAAAGTCAACTGGCGCACCCAAGCAAATTTTCAAAGCCATGCGCCGGAATTCCCTCTGACACGTGGCAAGAACGCAATCAGGGCCCTTATGAGTTCCATTCACAGCTCCCGCATCACCGTTGGCACCGGGGCCCAGGCCCGGCAAATCGCTGTCGAGCAGCGGGCCGGTGGTACGCCGGGTCTGTTCTGGCTCAACGGCTTTCGCTCGGTGATGAGTGGACGCAAGGCAATGAGCCTGGACGCCCTGGGCGCCGAAAAGGGCTTTGAAGTCACCCGGTTCGATTACTCCGGCCATGGCCTGTCCGGCGGAGACTTCGATATCGGCACGATCAGCCGCTGGCTGGAGGAAGCCGAGGCCGTGCTGGCGACGACAAAGGGTCAGCAGATCGTCTGCGGATCGTCCATGGGTGGCTGGATCGCCCTGTTGCTGGCCCGCCGGCAATTGGCCCGGGGCGCGCCGCTGAAGGGGCTGGTGCTGCTCGCGCCAGCCACCGACGCCACGGTGCGCATCGCGGCGCGCATGAGCCCGGCGCAGCAGCGTGACCTCGACACCCTTGGCTATTGTGAGCGAGAAAGCGCCTATGGCGACGGGTTCTATCGCTATACGCGGGCGCTGGTCGAGGATGGCGCCCACCATCTGCTGCTCGATGGCGTGATCGAAACCGGGTGCCCCGTGCACATCCTGCAAGGCGGGCAGGACCCGGACGTACCGCCCGAGCATGCCCAGAAGCTGCTGATGCACATCCTGCATGATCCAGTGACCTTCACCCTGATCCCCGACGGCGACCATCGGCTGAGCCGGGACGAGGATCTGGCGCGGCTGCGGGCAGCGGTGCTGGGGATGATCTAGCGGCGCGTTGCCAGCCGGGACTTCTGCTGACCCTCGGCATCGAAATTGTCCGGCGCCAGCCAGCGCTCGAATTCGGTACGCAGGGCGGGCCATTCGCTATCCAACATAGAGAACCAGGCGGTATCCCGGCTCAGTCCCTTGACGATCATGTCCTGGCGGAACACGCCTTCAAAGGTGAAGCCGAAGCGCGTGGCGGCGGCCTTGGAGCCCTCATTGGAGTTGTTGCATTTCCATTCGAAGCGCCGATAGCCCAGATCATCAAAGGCATGGCGGGCAAACAGAAACAATGCTTCGGTGGCCAGGCGGCTGCGCGCCATGGGTAGCCCCCAATAGACCCCGCCAATCTCGATCGATCCGTGCTCGGGGCGGATGCGCATCCAGGCCTGCTGCCCCAATGCCTTGCCGCTGGTCTTGTCGAGAATGGCGACATAGCTATCCTGCCCGGCGTTCACCTGCTCTATCCAGGCTTCGGTGGCGGCGACGCTGTGGGGCGCGTCGGTAAACAGCCAGCGAAACCGCTCCGGGCCACCGGGCAGGTTTGCCACCTCGAACAGATCTGCGGCATGCGACAGCTCTAGCGGTTCGAGCCGTGCATAATGGCCCTCCAAGGCAGTTCGGGTGGGAGCGGATTTGGCCGGCTGTGGGGTCATTGTTCGCTTTCCAGAATCTGGGACAGGCCGGCACGATAGGTCGGATAGAGCAGTTCGATGCCCAGAGCCTGCTTGATGGCCTGGTTAGAGACGCGCTTGTTGTCGCGATAGAAACTGCGCTGCATCGGCGTCATCTCGGCCGTCTCGATGGGCAGGTCCGGCGGCACATCCATGCCGATCATCTGCGCGGCATGAGCGATAACATCCTGCGGCGGCGCCGGTTCGTCGTCGGCCAGGTTGAAGGTGCCATCTAGCCGCTGCCCGGCGGCCAGCGCCGTAACGCGGGCAATATCGACGACATGAATGCGGTTGAAGACCTGACCCGGCTTGATGATCCGGCGCGCCGTTCCGCCCCGCAACTTGTCGAAGGTCGAACGGCCCGGGCCGTAAATCCCGGCAAGCCGCAGGATGCACAGTGGCAAACCCCGTTCAGCGGCAAAGTCGCGCCAGGCCTGCTCGGCGAGAACCCGCCGGTCCGAGCGCATATTGCGTGGCACCAGCGGGGCGGTCTCGTCGATCCACTCCCCGCCGAAATCACCGTAAACCCCGACGGTGGAGTAGTAGCACAGCCATTGCAGGCCGCGCGCTGCCGCGAGATCGGCACGATGGTGAGCCAGCACAGGATCGCCACCCTCGTCGGGGGCAATGGACAAGACGACATGGCTGGCCTCGGCCAGCGCGCGCTTCACTTCGGGGCCAGGCGCCGTGCCGTCGAATATCACGGCCTCAATATCGTCAGCGCGCAATTGCGCGGCCTTTTCCGGTGACCGGACCGTGCCGCCGATGCGGGCGAAGCCATTCTCACGCAAGGCCTGTGCCGCGTTGGTCGAGGAAAAGCCCAACCCGAAGAAAAATGCCTGTTTCATACCACCCCGTCCCATTCCGCGCGTACCGAGCTATCGCCTTCCTGCGCCAGGCTGTCCAGCCGCAGGGCCTCGGCCCGCTCCGGATCGAGCCGCCGCAAGGCCCAGATGGCTGCGCCGCGGACCAGGGGAGAGCTATCGCCTAGCCTGGTTTCCACCAGCGGCAGCAGGGTCTGATCATCGGCGTTACCGATGCCGATCAAAACGTTGCGGATAAAACGCGCATGCCCGATGCGCTTGACCGGCGAGCCGGCAAACAGCGCCCGAAAAGCTGCGTCATCGAGTTGCACCAGGTCGGTCAGCGCGGGCCGTTCGAATTCGGGCCGGCTGCGCAGCTTGGCTTCTCGGCTGATGCTGGCAAACTTGTTCCACGGGCACACGGCCAGGCAGTCATCGCAACCATAGATGCGATTGCCCATGGGCACCCGAAATTCGCGCGGAATGGGGCCTTTGTGCTCCACCGAGTAATAGGCAAGGCATTTTCGCGCATCGAGCCGGAAGGGGCCAGGAAAGGCATCGGTGGGGCAGATATCGAGGCATTTCGTGCACGAACCGCAGCTTTCCGCATGCGGCTGATCCGGCGGCAGGTCGAGGTCGGTGAGGATCGCGCCCAGAAACAGCCAGGAGCCGAACTTCCGGCTGACCAGCACAGAATGCTTGCCCTGCCAGCCCAGGCCTGCCGCTTCAGCCAGCGGCTTTTCCATCAGCGGCGCGGTATCGACAAACACCTTCACATCAACACCGGCACGCCGGGCCAGCAGGCCCGCCAGTTCCTTGAGCCGCCCCTTGATGATGTCGTGATAATCGCGATTGCGCGCATAGGCCGAGATATTGCCCACGCGCTTTTCGGCCAGCAGATCCATGGGGTCGATCTCGGGGCCGTAATTGACGCCGAGCAAGATCACCGAGCGGGCCGCGCTCCACAGCCGCCGCGGATCGCCGCGCCTGTCTTCGGTCTCTGCCATCCACTCCATATCGGCATGCCAGCCCTCGGTCAGGGCCGTGTGCAGTTTTTCAGGCAGGTCGGGCCGTGCGTCCGCCCGCGCGATGCCGAAGGTGTCAAAACCCAGCGCTTCGGCGCGGGTCTTGAGTTCGTCGACAAGCTTTCCGGTATCGCTTTGGGGCATGCCGCCAGATAGGACTAAAAGTCCAGATCCGCATAGCCCCTGGCGGGCTGCATGGCGACAACACGGTCGTTGAGCAGGGTGCGGAAGGCCGGGCGCGACTTGATGCGCGAATACCAGTCGCGCGTTTCGGGCGGCACTTTGGACCAGTCGATATCGCCCATATAGTCGAGCGTGGAAAAATGTGCGGCCAGGGCGAAGTCGGCCAGGCTCATTTCCTCGCCGGCCACCCAATTGCGGCTAGCCAGCAACCAGTTGAAATAGAGCAGATGCTCGGCAAGATTGGCCTTGGCGGCGCGCAGCACTGAGGGTTCGGGGGTGGCGCCACGTTGGTCGCGCTTGGCGATCTTTTCCTCGATCAGATAGCGCGTCACCTCGTCATTGAGCTTGACCAGCGCCCATTCGACCAGGCGCCACATCTCGGCGCGGTCCATCGGATCGGCCGGGAACAGCCCGCCAACCGCTGCGGGTGTATAAAAATCTTCAACCGCGTGAATGGTGGCCATGATGCCGACGATGGGCAGGTCGTTGTCAGTAAACAGAATGGGCAGCGTCGCCGCCGGATTGATGGCCAGCAGCGCCTCTTCGCGCAGCCAGGGCTTGGTCTCCTCCAGGTCCAGCGGCACCCCGTATTCAGCGCACATCAGCCGGATGAGGCGGGAGGCTGGGTCGAGAGGATAGTGCACAAGGCTGGGCATGAACGGGGCTCTACAATTGTTGCGGCCTGGGGTCACATGTCACGGCCTTGGCGCCCTAGGCGAACACAGCTATGAGACGAGACAAGTCTGGCCTTGGAACGAGTTAGGGGATCAAATGAACGCCGATCAAGGTCTTTTTGTGCCCCTGATCCTTGGAATCCTCGAAGGGCTCACAGAATTCCTGCCGGTCAGTTCCACCGGCCACCTGCTGCTGGCCGGTCATTTCTTCGGGCTCAGCCAGCCCGCCGCCTTTATCGTGCTGATACAGCTCGGTGCGATTTTGGCGGTGATCACTGTCTATTTTGCCAAACTGGGCGTGCTGATCCGCGACGCGCTTGCGGGCAAGGCCTATGCCTGGCGGTTTGCACTGGCCGTGGTGCTGGCCTGCCTGCCGGCTGTGGTGGTGGGCGTGCTGGCGCGCGATTTCATCCAGCAGATTCTCTACGAAACCCCGATTGTCATCTGCATTACCCTGCTGATCGGCGGCATCATTCTGCTGGTCGTTGACCGCATGCCCAAGCAGGTGCGCCATGACGACATCTATAGCTATCCCTGGCACCTGGCGCTGATCATCGGCCTGTTCCAGATGTTGAGCCTGGTGCCGGGCGTGTCGCGGTCCGGCTCGACCGTTGTGGGGGCCATGCTGTTTGGCGCCTCGAAGCGCTCGGCGGCCGAATTCACCTTCTTTATTGCCCTGCCGATCATGGCCGGAGCCTTTGGCTATGACCTCTACAAGAGCCGCGACCTGATCGATCTGAGCCTGGGGCTCAATATCGCCATTGGTTTTGCCGCCTCCTTCGTGGTCGGCGCGCTGGTGGTCAAATACCTGCTCGACTTTGTCTCCCGGCACGGCTTTGCGCCCTTTGCCTGGTGGCGCATCATCGTGGGCGGCGCCGGGCTGGTCGCCATTGTCGCGTTCGGCCTCTAGCGCTTAGCCAGTTTCACCTCAGGTCCCCGGCTCCTTGCCCGAATAGGTCGCGGGGAAGGTGAAGAAATGGTTGGGGATCTCGACGCCTTTTTGCACGTCATAGAGCGAGAAGGTGAGCTCGGAACCATTGGGTTCGACCAGCGTCCACTGTGCCAGATCCTTGGTTTCGGTATCAAAGATCAGGGAGACCTGCACCGTGCCGGCAACCGTCTCGTCGATCACGGTGATCGAGAGATAGCCATCGGTATTGGTGACGTCGATGACATTGGCGTTGAGCAGGTTGATCTGATCGCCCAGAAACTGCCGCAACGGGATCGAATTCTGGGGATAGGCGTAATAGGTCTCGGCGCGCCGGTCGACCACGTAGAAGCCCCGGCCGGTCGAGACGATCTCCTCGCGGCTGGGCGGGGCATAGCGGAACGCTACCTTGTTGGGCCGTTCGATGAAGAAGGTGCCTTCCTGGCGCCCGCCATTGGTGTCGATCTGCAGGAACCGGCCGACCATGGTGCGGATGGCCGAGTTATGCGCATTGATCTCATTGATCAATTGCTGCTCTTGGGCACTGAGCGCACGGCTCTGGGCCAGCGCCGGCAATGCGGGCGAGAGGGCGGCGGCAAGGCCGAGCATGAGAGCGGTGCGGCGAATCATCGGCGGGACTTCCTCGCTGGGTCGTTTGGTTAAACCTAACCTAGCCAGCAATTGCGGCAACAGGTGGAAAGTTCCGCTGTGGTTGATTTCACCAAGCCGCGACCATCCCGTCAGGTTGGTGCGCGCCCTCTTGCCACGTGTACAATAACCTGCCCGAACTGCCGCAACGCGAAAGACAACAGGGCTTGCCCCAAGACCAAAGCAAACCGCCGGCGCCTTTGCGGCACCGGCGGGGATTGCTCGCGGCCATTTCTGCGGTCAGGATCAGTATCCGTCGGCGTTATCGCCCACCAGGATCTCGCGCTTGCCGGCATGATTGGCCGGGGAGATGACGCCTTCACTTTCCATCCGTTCGATCAGCGTGGCGGCCTTGTTGTAGCCGATGGCCAGGCGCCGCTGGATATAGGAAGTGGAGGCCTTCTTGTCGGTCATCACGATGTGAACGGCCTTGTCGTAAAGCTCGTCGTAGAAGTCCTGTTCTCCCTCGTCCTCTTCGTCGCCCGCTGGTCTCCAACGAGGAGGTTCTCTCGCAGCGGAAGCGTCTCCGTCGGCGATCTGGACCGACTACCTGAACATTGAGGCTTCGGATGCAGTTCGTGCTGAGTGCTCTGCGGCGGTGGGTGTGCTCATCGACTCCATGGCGGCGAGCCACATCCTCGAAATAGGACTGAATCTCTTTTCCCGGCGAGAAGCGCCGACTCCAATCGGGATTGGGCGCAAACGAATAGCTATATAGATGGGAGGGCACGTCGCAGGACAGACCCGGGTACTCATTGACTTGCCAGGTTCCACCGAGCCGATCGCTCTT
>JBGTUK010000088.1:0-9304 GCA_041939225.1 Devosia sp. | reverse complement strand
CTCGTCTTCTAACCTGCACCTGATAAGTCTTGTTTCTTTTTCTAATAGTTGCCATCTTACCTCCTTGTGACAGGAGTGTGACAAGTGAAATTTATTCTGTTAAAAAACCTTACAAGGCGGAGTAGCTCAGTTGGTTAGAGCAGAGGAATCATAATCCTTGTGTCGGGGGTTCAAATCCCTCCTCCGCTACCATCAATCCCCCTCTGAATTTGGAATTTTGGTAGCCAAACAAGGTGCTCAAGCCGTCGTGCGTCCGCTTTTGTGCCAGTCCGGTCAGAGCATGAATTCGGCCAGGTCTGCTTCTTGTTCCGCTTCGCCGCTCTCATTGGATGCAGCGCTTTGTGCGCTGCCGGCAAAAAGCCGGTCGTGGATTTGGCGCTCAGCTTCCATAGTGTAGGTTTTGCGCAAGCTCGCAAGAATGGCTGACAGCTCGGATGTGAGCTGGGGCGGTGGGGCCTGGGTGCTGAGCGCGGCGGTGGCGATTGCGATGTCGTCGAGAGTTTCTGCCATGGCCGACTGGCCCGATAGACCGGCAGCGGCCGCTTCGAGCAGTTTGATCACCTTGGGGCCATCGCTGTTGAGGCGTTTCAGAGCGTCGGCAAGGGCCTGATCGAGCGTGGAAAGAATATCGAGCGCCAGATTGGCCTGCTCTTCGAGTTCCCCGATCTGGCCGCTGCCATGATCGGAGGCGGTGCCGAAGGACCCGGCCAGCGTCGAGGATTCGCCAAGTCTTGCCATGGCCGCTTCCGCGGCAATAACGGTTTCGCTGGTCAGTTCGCGCAATTGGGTGGCGATGACGGTGAGCGAGGCGCCGCGCGGCCCGAGCTGGGCGCAACGCACGGCGGCATTGAGGCTGACCAGACGCATATTGGCCTCGATCTCCTGCACTGCCGCGACGTGTTCGAGCAGCGTCTTGACCGTTTCCTGGACGGCATGGGCGACGATTTCCAGCTTGGCGCGTTCTGCCTCGAAGTCAGCCAGAATGGTCACGGCCCTGCGCAGTTGGGCGCTGAGGCTGGCGAGCGCGGAGCTGGTGTCGTGCTCATCACCGTGAAAATCGCGGCTACGGGCCATGATTGTGCCGGCATCGGCGGCCAGGGCCGATAGATCAGCTTCGGCCTGCTCGACCTCCTGGGCAAAGCTCTGGGCGGTGGCGGCGATTTGCTGGTGCTGCAGTGCGGCCAGCGCCGCCAGGGCCGCTTCATGCTGTTCGGCGGGCAGGGTCTGATCAAAAGCGGTCTGCCCCTCGAGCAACTCGGCCATGCTGCTGAGGGCCAGTTCGGCGTGCTCGAGTCGCTGCCGTGTCGCGTCGCCCACCTGCAGCGACATGACGGCGCTGCCGATGCGGCCCACAATCTGGCGCGAGACGCGACCGGTTTCGCTGCTGCTTTCCAGCGCCACGGCACGCTGCTGGTCGAGCGCGGCTAGGGTCGAGCCCAGGCTGCTGCTCAGATAGGAGAGTGTATCGGCGTGGGCCGCCTCGAACCGGGCGCGCTGGCTGGTGGCGCGATCCACCTCGGCGGTGAGCTGGCGATAGACCTGGGCAAAGTCCTGGATGGTGCGGCTGGCCGAGTCGGAGAGCGTGGCGATGTCGGTGGTGAACACCTCGAAATCATCGCTGTCCCCGACGATGCCGGCGGCGGTGACGCGCGCATTGACCGACACAATGCCCATCATCTTGACGGCGCGCTTGAGGTCCGAGATCGGCGAATTGGCGGCGGCAACCACTTCCGCCAGCCGAGCCAGGTCGGATTTCTCCTGGGTGAAGGTGGTCGCAAGCTGTTCGGCGCGGGTGGCCACCGCGCGCAAATGACTGCTGGCTTCCTCGACCTGCTCTCCGCCCAGCGTCTGAGGCAGGGCTTCGAACAGTTTGGAAAGCTTGTTGAGCAGGGCCGCGCCATCGGTCAGCCGGCCGCCCACGGCAACGAAGGCCGCTTCAATATCCTGGCGTGGGCGGGCCAGATCGTCAGCCAGGCGGCGTATGGCGTGGGGGTCGGCAGAAGAGGTCACGTCTTTGCTCCGGAAGTGGCGGCGCGCGCATGCGCAACGATTTCGCCAGCCATTTTGGACAGGGGGAGGGTGCGGCCAGCGCCGCCGCGGGCAATCGCTTCCTTGGGCATGCCGAAGACCACGCAACTGGCTTCGTCCTGGGCAATGGTCGGGCTGCCCATCTGGCGCATCTCGAGCAGGCCGCGCGCTCCGTCGTCGCCCATGCCGGTCAGGATGATGCCCATGGCATTGCGCCCGGCAGCCTGGGCAATCGAGCGAAACAGCACATCGACCGACGGGCGGTGGCGCGAAATATGCGGCCCCTCCTTGATGGAAACAGTATAGCGCGCACCATTGCGGACCAGCAGCATGTGCAGATTGCCCGGGGCGATAAGCACCTGACCGGGCTGCACCAGATCACCATCCCCGGCCTCCTTGACCCGGACCGCACAGCTCATGCCGAGGCGACGGGCAAAGGCGGCGGTGAATTTCTCCGGCATGTGCTGGACGATCAGTATGGGTGGGGCGTCGGCGGGTAGGGCTTCGAGCACTTCGCGCAGTGCTTCGGTACCGCCGGTTGAGGCGCCGATGGCTACAATTGCTTCGGTGACGGGCAGTCGGGCAATCAGGCTCTCTCGCCGAGCATCGGAAATCGGGGGGATGATGGCGTCGGCGGTCAGTTTCGCCTCGACCTTGACGTCAGGCGGTGACGTGCGCAACTCGGGCGAAACCTTGGCGAGGCCCCGCATCTTGGCGTGGGCGGCGGCCTTGGCGGCGTCGCAGATGCGCATGCGCGACTCTTGCAGGAACTGAGCTGTGTCCACGCGAGGCTTGGCCACAACATCGACTGCGCCGGCTTCAAGCGCCTGCATGAAGGCGTCCGATCCGTCCTGAGCCAGGCTCGAGCAGATCACAACCGGAATGGGGCGCTGCGACATGATCTTGCGCAGGAAGGTGATCCCGTCCATGCGCGGCAATTCGATATCGAGAAACATCACATCGGGCACTTCCTGGCGGATGCGTTCGACGGCCACATAGGGGTCGGCGGCGGTTGCCATGACTTCCAGATCGGGGTCGGCCGAGATGATGTCGGAAAGCGTGGTGCGCACCGAGGCGCTGTCGTCAACGATCAGAACGCGGATCTTGTCTGGCATCGCTTCGTCTCGTCTCAGGTCTTCTGGAACACGGCAGGGGCAACCTGTCGCATGGTGATCGATGTGCCGATCATGGACTCCGAATGACCAAGAAGAAGATAACCGCCGGGGCGCAAATGCCCGACCAGCCGTGAAATGACCTTTGCCTGGTCGGCCTTTTCGAAATAGATCAGCACATTGCGCAGCAAGATGATGTCGACGTCCCGGTCATAGGGGTAGCTCTCGTCCATCAGGTTGAGCTGGTCGAAACGTACCAGCCGGCGCAATTCAGGAACGATGCGCACTTCGGGGCGGGCGCCGGGACGGCGGGCCTGCATCAGGTATCGCGACTGCATGCCGGGGGGCACAGGGACAACCTGTTCAGCGGGATAAATGGCCCGGCGGCCGGTTTCGAGCACATCGGTGGAGATGTCCGTTCCCAGAACGGCAAAGCGGAAGTCGCGGCGTTGGGCGACCATGTCCGCCAATACCATGGCGGCGGTATAGGCTTCGGCGCCGGTCGAACTGGCGGCGCTCCAAACCTTGAGCAGGGGCAGGCGGTCGCGGCGTTGCGCAATCAACTCGGCAACGAGCTTTTTCTGCATCAATTCGAAATGTTCGGGCTCGCGGAAGAAGTCGGTCTTGTTGGTGGTAACCGCATTGATCAGATAGGTGATCTCGGTCTCCAGCCCATCAAGCCGGAACAGATAGTCGCCGTAATCGGAAAAGCTGGCCAGATCGAGCGCGCGGAGGCGGCGACGCAGACGCCCCTCCACCATCAGGCGCTTGCCGGAGGGCAGCTTAATGCCGACCTGCCGGCCGATAAGGTTAGAAATCTTGCTGAAATCGGCGTCGGACAGGTGGTCGTCGTCTTCCAAGCGGTGTGCGAGGGCAGCCAATTACAATACTCCGAAAAAGGCGGTGCAAGGCCGGCAGGAGGGCCGGCCTTTTGATGTTCAGGCTGCGCGGTTGGTTGGCAAAGGAATATTGCCAAGCATGCGGTCGAGATCGAGCACGGTGACGAATTCGCCATTGCGCCGGCCGATCCCCTGGATAACCTGGTCGCCCCAGCCGGTGGACACCGGCGGCGGCGCGTCAAGCGTTGCCTGGTCGAGCACAGTCACCTCGAACACCCGATCGGCCCTGAGGCCCATGGTCACTTGGCCGTCGGTGCCATTGATGGCGAGGACCACGATGCGGGTGTTCTCCGTGTCTGGTGCAGGCTCCATGCCCAGCGTAAGACGCAAGTCCAGCACCGGCACGCCCTGACCACGGACATCGATCATGCCGAGCAGGTTTTCAGGTGCCCTTGGCAGACGGGCAGTAGGTTGCATGTCGAGGATTTCGAGGACCTTGGCGACCGGCGCCGCGAAGATTTCCTCCGCGACGCCCAAGGTCACGTATTGGGCTTGTTCAGCCATGGCTATCGATCCACTCAGGCCGCACCGCGGCGGGTGAAGTCGCCATCGAGATCATCGCCGGCATCCCCCATGTCGAGGTCAAAGCCGCCACCGCTCTTGGCCTTTGGCTTGCTCTGGACCGGCTTGCGCTGGGCCATGTGCGGGGCCTTGGCCAAAATGGCAGACTTGAGATCGGCCTTGGGGGCTGGCGCATCATTGGCAACCGCTGTGATCGAGGACGGGTCGATGCGGAAATAGCTGATTGCGGACTGGAGCTGTTCGGCCTGGCTGGCCAGTTCCTCGGAGGTTGCCGACATTTCCTCGGCCGCCGAGGTGTTCTGCTGGGTCACCTTGTCGAGCTGCTGAATGGCGGTGTTGATCTGGGCGGCACCGGCATTCTGTTCGCGGCTGCCAGCCGAGATTTCCTCGACAAGTTCCGCCGTGCGCTGGATATCCGGCACCAGCTTGGACAGCATGTCACCGGCCGACTGGGCCGCCTTGACCGTGGTGCCCGAGAGGGTCGAGATTTCGCCCGCTGCCGCCTGACTGCGCTCGGCAAGCTTGCGCACTTCGGAGGCCACCACCGCAAAGCCACGGCCATGCTCGCCCGCGCGGGCCGCTTCCACTGCCGCGTTGAGCGCCAGCAGGTCGGTCTGGCGGGCGATTTCCTGCACCACCATGATCTTTTCGGCAATGGTCTGCATGGCCGAGACTGCGTTGTTCACCGCTTCACCCGAGGTGATCGCGTCGGCAGCCGACTGGCGGGCGATCTTTTCGGTCTGAGTGGCATTGTCAGCAGACTGCTTGATGGTGGCAGCCATCTCTTCCATCGAGGCGGATGCCTCTTCGGTGGACGAGGCCTGTTCGGTGGCGCCCTGGCTGAGCTGTTCGGCGGTAGCCGACATTTCCTGGGAACCGGCGGCCACGTTACGGGTGGCGGCAGTGACTTCGGCAACGACTTCGCGCAGCTTCTGAGTCATGGCGTTGAGCGCCTTGATCAGATCACCCACTTCGTCGTCGGATTTCACCTCGGCGGTGGCCGAGAGGTTGCCTCCGGCCACTTCATCGGCCAGGCGCACGGCGCTGGAGAGTGCGCGGGAGATCGAGACAACGATCCAGGTGGCGGCTATCAGAGCGATCAGGGCGGAGCCCGCCAGCAGGCCGATCAACAGCATCGTCGAGGTCTGATAAACTTCGGCTGCGTGTGCCTTGGCTTCGTCCATGATGGTGGCATTGCGATCAATCATGGACTGCAGGATGGCATTGGCATCGCGGCGCAGGGTGTTGACGTTCTGCATTTCTTGCAGTGCGAAATAGTCGCCATTTTCCATGGAGATGCCGACAGCCTTGTCCATGGCGGCGACCATGTCGTCATAGGCGGCACGGGCTTCGTTGAAGAGGGCCATGTCGGATGCGGGCATGGTGCGCTGCAGTTGCGGCAGGCGGACGGCATTGGCCTCGACGCCGGTCAGATAGTCGCTGTTCCAGGTTTCCTGCAGGGCACGGTCCTGGGTAGCGGCAAGCAACACATTGCGCTGCTGGCGGAACATGTCAGAACCGGTCAGGAACATCTCGGTGGCGGCACGATAAGCGGGAAATGCGGATAGATCGCCGGCATCAACCTTGCGCTGCAGGGATGCGCGCAGGGCGCCCATGGTTTCTTCGAAGACACCGAGAGATCCGCTGCCTTCGCTGCGGCTGATGGCCAGGGCGTTGGCATCGGAGTTTTTGAGGGTCAGCTCCTGTCCGCGTTCAACTGCGGCCCAAAGCTCGTTCACCTTGGTGATGAACTCCGGCAGTTGTTCCTTGATGGTGGCATCCATCGTGTTGCCTTCCAGGAAGGCATGTCCCTGGATCAGTTCGTCATAGTCCTCCCGCAGGGAGGCAACATAGCTTTCCTTTTCAGCCTGATCCTTGGTGATGATCTGGGCACGCACGCGAGATCCAAGGCTTTCCAGGCTGGTCTGCATCTGGGAGGAGCGGATCAAGTTGGCCGCGCGAACCTCGACGATGGTCTCCAATTCCTGATTCAGCTGCCCCAAATTCTGCAGGGCAATGAACATGCTCCCCGCCGATAGGGCGACGACCACGCCGAAGACGGCCGCCAGTTTTGTCTTGATAGTCAGTCTCACGATGCAGACCTTTCTTCTGATGCTGCGACGGGTGCGGTTCTTGCACCCGAGATTTCGAAAATGCGTTCCATGTTCGGAATGATGATGAAGCCGCCATTGCGCTTGCCAATGCCCTTGATGAATTCAGGGCGCCAGCGCATGCCGACCTTGGGGGCCTCCTCGATGGAAGCGGCCTCGATATCGGTAACGTCATGCACCTTGTCGGCCAGGATGCCGACAATGGCGGGCTCGCCATCCATGTCGACTTCCATCACGACAATCCGGGTGTCCTCATCCGGCTCGGCCCGGTTCATGCCGAACATGACGCGCAGATCGGCCAGCGGCACGACGCGGCCCCGCACATTGATCAGCCCGCCCACGAATTCGGGTGCGTTGGGGACTTCGGTGATCGGCACCAGTTCGAGAATTTCGCGCACATGATGGGCCTCGACGGCGAACAGTTCGTCGTCGAGGCGGATGGTGAGCGCGTTCATCGCGTCGACCGGTGCGGTTTGGGCCAGTTCGGCCAGTTTCAAGGCCTGTCTCATGCAGCCCTCCCGGTGAGATTGCGATCCACATAACCCTGACCGGCGGCCACCAAATGAGCGGTGTCCAGGATCAGGGCCACCGAGCCGTCGCCCAGAATGGTGGCGCCCGAGAAGGACTTGATGCCCGAGTGGAGCTTTGAGAGCTGCTTGATGACGGTCTGGTTGTTGCCGATGATCTGGTCGACCACCAGTCCAACGCGACCTTCTCCAGACGAGACGATTACCACCTTCTGGTGCGGTTCGCTTTCGCTCTTGGTGCCGAAAACTTCGCGCAACCGCAGATAGGGCACCAGCGCGCCGCGAATATCGAGGAAGTTGCGGCCCTTGGCATGGGCTTCGATGCCCTCTGGCAATTCCACACATTCTTCGACGGCAGCCAGCGGAATGGTGTATCGGCCATTGCCGACCCGCACGAGCATGCCATCGATAATGGCCAGGGTCAGGGGAAGCCTGAGGGTCATGGTCGAGCCTTCACCGGGGCGGGAGGTGACGTCGATGGTGCCGCGCAGCCCGTCAATAGTGCGCTTGACCACATCCATGCCGACGCCGCGGCCCGAGAGGGACGTCACTTCCTTGGCGGTCGAGAAGCCCGGCGCAAAGATCAGGTGGTAGAGTTCCTGGTCTGTCAGCTTGGTGTCCGAGGTGATCAGACCGCTTTCTTCGGCCTTGGCGCGGATGCGGACAGCATCGAGCCCGGCGCCGTCATCGGTCACCGAAATGGCAACTTCGGCACCTGAATAGACAGCAGAGAGCCGCACCACGCCTTTGGCCGGCTTGCCGGCTGCGGAGCGTTTTTCGGCGCTTTCCAGGCCATGATCGATCGAGTTGCGGATCAGATGTACCAGCGGATCGGCCAGGCGCTCGATCATGGTCTTGTCCAGCTCGGTGTCTTCCCCGGTGGTGATGAACTCAATGGGCTTGCCCAGTTCACCCGAGAGATCATGAATCAGGCGGCGGAAGCGGCTGAACAGGGTGCCGATGGGCACCATGCGAATGCCCATTGTGGTGTCTCGCAGCCCCGAGGATAGGCGTTCGAGCTCTTCGGCAATGGTCTTGAGTGCGGTGTCTGAGCTGAGACCGGCGATCTGGCTCAGGCGGGCCTGGGCAATCACCAGTTCACCAACACGATCCATCAATTCGTCCAGCCGCTCGGCCGGGACGCGCAGGGAGGAGGCTGCGGCCCGGTCGACGGTGTCGGCCCCGCTCGCCGGTTTGGCACGCGGCGCGGGAGACTGGGGTGTGGTGGGGGCGGCTGCAGGCGCCGGTTGGACGTCGACCTTGGCGGCCGGGGCTGGGTCTTCAGTCGTTTCTGCATCCGGGGCAAACGTATCGGCGGCATCCAGCCGGTGCAGGCTCAATTCCATATTGTCGCGCAGGAACAGGAAGACATCGTCGATGGATGCCGTGGGGTCCTCCGCCTCGATATCGAGGCGCCAGCCGATATGAGGCGTCTCCGGGTCGAGCACGTCCAGGTCGGGAACCCGGTCGGTCAGCGCGGTGATTGTGACCGGTCCGATTTCGGCCAGTTCCTCGAGCAGCAAGACCGGGTTGGTGCCGTAGATCAACGCGTCTGAAGGCAGGTAGAATTCCAGCCGCCAGGTCGCCGTTTCAGCCTTGGGGGCCGGTTCTGCGGATTTCTTGTGGACCGGCGCCGATGCTGACTTGGTCTCGGGAGCGCCGGTTTGGCCGTTCACGACAGCGCGCAGATTGGCCAGGATTTCATCGCCGCCCGAGATTTTAGCGTCGGGCGATTCGATCAGCAGGTGAATATGGTCCTTGGCGTCGAGCGCCACCCCGATCAGGGCTGCGTTGGCCTGGGTCTGGCCCTTGCGCACCTGGTCAAAGGCGGTTTCGAACTCGTGCACGAATTCGGCCACGGCGGTGAAGCCGAACATGGCCCCCGAACCCTTGATGGTGTGCAGGGCCCGAAAGGTGGAATTGACGAGATCACTATTGGATGGATCCTGCTCGAGATCGAGCAGACCCGCTTCGAGCTCGTCGAGCAGTTCGCGCGCTTCCTGGCGGAAGGTTTCAGTGGGGTCGGAGACGTTCATGCCCCGGTGACCTTCTTGATAATGGCCAGCAACTGGTCCTGCTTGAAGGGCTTGACGATCCAGCCGGTG
>JBGTUK010000087.1:0-9319 GCA_041939225.1 Devosia sp. | reverse complement strand
GATCACCGAACTCGTTGATGATGAGGGCAATGCGCTTGCCCTTGGGCGCGTGCGCCAGCATGTGGCGCACAAGGGTGGTTTTTCCGGCGCCGAGAAAGCCGGTGATGACAGTGGTCGGGATCTTGGTGGTCATATCAGGTCCGCCTGTATGAAAAAGACGCGCCTCCTGCGGGGGACGCGCGTCTTTGGAATTGAAACGATACTCAGGCGTAGAGGCGCGGCGTTACGAGACCGGTTTTTGCCAGACCCCGCACCAGCTTGGCGCCAGCCAGGACCGCTAGGTCGACCAGCGGCTCAAGCAGGACAACCAGCATGTAGGCGCCACCGAAGCTGACGATGGAGGTGAGTTTTTCTGCCCCAAACCCCTGGCCGTAGAGCGCCCAGAAGCCGACCCAGACCACGACGCCGCCCTGATAAGTGGCCGAAAGGGTAAGAGCCTGACCATAGCGCAAGTCTACATAGGGTGTGTCGGGAGCGATGATGCGATCGGCCAGGAACTTGATTGCGATCAATGGCGCGACCAGCGTGGTCACATTGGCGAAATATTGCGGCAGGTCGAAGGGGGCGAAGAACAGTCCCTGGATCAGAAGCCCCAGTGCAAGGCCAGCGGCAGCCGGGGCCGCTCCAAACAGCAGCAAGAGGGTCGAGCCGAGGATGAGGTGCACCTCGCTGATGCCCACCGGATAGTGCGGGAAGATTTCGAAAAAGACGAAGACAGCGACCGTGGCCAGAACGGCCCGGGCGGCGAGCGACACGACGCCGCGTTCGGCGATGGCGTCGACCGCGAATTTGACCGTCATGGCGCCGGCGGCTGCCGCTGTGCCATAGGCCAACAGCATTTTTTCGGGGGATACGAGCTCGGGTTCGATATGCATGATCAGGAGTCCAGAATGGGAATGACAAGAATGTGGCAACAGCGCGCGATGATGCTCTCGCAGCATGGCGCAAAGGACACCGGGTCCCGATCCAGGGCTAGCCGGACGGCTTGAACATCTTGGCCTCCATCTGTCCCACCGACAGTCGAGTATTCAATCAGAGGCTGGCAGGTCTCCTGGCTCACGGGTCAGTGTGCCGCACCACCTTCCCAATCCCCCAAAAGAGATCAGTGGCTTTTGGCGGGCACTCGCCGCTTACAGTTGCGGGGGCAGCCACGGATTTGGTCCCTGATGGGTACGCCGCACCGTGTTCCCTTTTGATCCCGTTGCGCACTTGCGCGCGGGGAACCAACCTGATGGCAGTGTTAGGCGCAGCCGGGCCACCGGTCAATGCTGAGCTTAAGCGCGATAGTTGGGTTGGGGGTAGCTGACAAAGACCAGATCCAATCGTGCGTTGACCGTATCAAGCAAGGACTGGTGGATTGCACCGGGCCGATCTTGTAGGCAATCCCGGCAGCAACAGCTGGGCTGGCAAGCAGCCTCAGGGGCAAGAGGCAGAGGCGCAGGTCATGGTGTGGTCTCCTCCATTGGCGCCAAGCGCAAGCGGACATCCACAACAAGAAGCGACTCGCTCTATGAAAGCTCCTGAAGCAAGGAGCAGTGCCATGAAACCGATTAAGTTCAGCCGCGAGGAAACCAGGGCCATTATCGGGGAGATCCAGGACTATTTCCGCGAGGAGCTGGACCAGTCGATCGGCGCCATTCCGGCGGAACTGCTCATGGGTTTTTTCGCCGAAAAGATGGGCGCCTATTTCTACAATCACGGTCTCTATGACGCGCAGGCGCTGGTGAGGAAAAAGATCGATGATGTCAGCGACGAGATCTTCTCGCTCGAGCAGGTGACCAAACACCTGCGCTGATAGCGCCTGCCTGTCCCGGCGCACCGGAGCAGGCCCTTTGGTATTCGGCACGACGGTGCCGACGGTCGGCCTGTCGCCCCGAGATTTCACGCGGACATCATGCCGGCCCCGCCCGCTACTCTATACCTGAACCAAGCCTTGCATCAGTTTGCGCGTCAGTTCAGGCAGTCGACCAGCCCATTGGCCAGACCGCGCAGGAGCTCGGGATAGAGATCCGGACCTTCGCTCAGCGCGCTGCCCTCAGGGTCGAGAGTGCCGGCCTTGGCGTCGGTGCTTTCGACGATGGTACGGACGATGGCCGGCTCGAAATTGGGCTCGGCGAAAACGCAGGTGGCACCCAGCTCACCTACCTTGGCCCGCAATTGGTCGATGCGGGCGGCGCCGGGCATGGCTTCGGGCGAGACGGTGACCGTGCCGGCTACCGTCAAGTCGAAGCGGTTCTCGAAATACTGGTAAGCGTCGTGGAACACGATGAAGGGTTTTTCGGCCACGGGCCCAAGAGTGGCCGTCAGTTCGGCTGAGAGGGCATCGAGCCGGGCCGTTTCGGCCTCGGCATTGGCGGCGTAGGCGGCGGCATTGTCAGGGTCGGCGGCGGACAGCGTCCGGGCAATATGTGCGACCATCAGCTTAGCGTTTCCGGGGTCGAGCCAGAAGTGCATATCGCCTTCGCCATGAGCATGGTCGTGCCCTTCGTGATCGTGCTCGTCGTCACCGTGCTCGTCTTGGCCATGGTCGTGGTCGTCATGGTCGTGGTTGTCATGGTCGTGGTCGTCATGGCCATGTTCTTCCTCATGGCCTTCTTCCTCATGGTCGTGTTCGTGGTCTTCCCCATCATGCATATGCGCTTCGAAAGCCCCACCCTCGCGGACAGGGAGCAATTCGATGCCGGGGGCCTCGGCCAGTTCGACCACCTGGGCGTTGGTGGACAAGGTTTCGAGAGCGTCGGCCAGGAAAAGTTCCATGCCATGGCCGGTCCAGAACACGATATCGGCTGCCTCAAGAGCCGCAGCATCGGAGGGACGGAGCGAATAGGTATGCGGCGAGGCAGCGCCCTTAACGATGAGGCCCGGAGTGCCGGCGTTGCCCATGACGGCGGAGACGAGCGAGTGGACGGGCTTGGTGGACGCCACGACACTGGGCGCTGCCAGCGCAGTGCCGGTGAGCAGCAGGGTTGCGAAGGCGGCGAGAGGGAGGGTGAATTTTGTCATGATCTGGCCTCTTGGCAACGAATGGATCGAGGGTACAACGTTATGTTATTACGCTTGCAGCTGTGTTATGCTATAACGTATTGATTGGCGTCAAGACGGGTTGCTGGACATTTCGTGGACCAGCGCCCCCACCAGACCTCCCCCTGAAGAAGGGGAGGCGCGAAGGATACCTGAATTCATGCATGACCATCGGCAGAGAGAAGCCCTGATCACCCTTGCCGGTGCCGGTGTGCGGAGTGGCGGACGGGTGTTGGTGGAAGGCGTCGACCTGACGATATCACGGGGCGAGATCGTCACGCTGATCGGACCGAATGGATCGGGCAAGTCGACGACAGCCAAGATGGTGACGGGCGTTTTGCGACCGAGCATAGGCATGGTGACCCGCAAGCCGGGCCTGACCATCGGCTATGTGCCCCAGAAGCTGGCCATCGACTGGACGCTGCCCCTGACCGTCGAGCGGTTGATGACATTGACAGGACGGTTCTCAGCCGGCGAAATTGAAGAAGCCCTCGAGGCAGTCGGGGCAGCACGCCTGCTCAAAGCGGCTGTGCAGGAACTGTCGGGCGGCGAATTTCAGCGGGTGCTGTTTGCCCGCGCGATGATCCGCAAGCCGGACCTGCTGGTCTTGGACGAGCCGGTACAGGGAGTTGACTTCTCCGGCGAAGTGGCCCTCTACCAATTGATCCGGCAGATCCGCGACAAGACGCAAGCGGGCATATTGATGATTTCGCACGATCTGCACGTGGTGATGGCCGAAACGGACACTGTCATCTGCCTCAATGGCCATGTTTGCTGCCGAGGCACGCCCAACGCGGTCAAAACCAGTCCCGAATATCTGCGACTATTCGGCGACCGGGCCGGAGCGGCACTGGCGATCTATGAACATCATCACGACCACGAGCACCACGAGGACGGTTGCGTGGTCGGCGCGCATGGGGAGCATGAGCATTCCCACGGCCGTCAGCACGAGCATGGGGAGCCCGGCCATGTTCGGTGATTTCTTTTCCCGCGCCCTGATTGCCGGGGTGGGTCTGGCCGCGGTAACCGGGCCACTTGGCTGTTTCGTGGTGTGGCGCCGCATGGCCTATTTCGGCGACACCATGGCGCATTCGGCGCTGCTGGGCGTCGCTTTGTCGATCCTGCTTTCAGTCAATGTGACGCTGGGTGTATTTGCCGTGGCAGCGCTAGTGGCGGGGGCCTTGCTGCTGCTGCAAAAGCAGAACACGCTATCGACCGATGCGCTTTTGGGGATTCTCAGCCATTCCAGCCTGGCTGTCGGGCTGGTGATCGTCGGCTTCCTGACCCAGGTGCGGATCGACCTGATGGGTTTTCTGTTCGGCGACATCCTGGCCGTCTCGGTGGAAGACATCGCGATCATCTATGGAGGGGGTTCCGGCATTCTCGCTATTCTGGTGCTGAACTGGCGGCCGCTACTGGCGGCAACGGTCAGCCCCGAACTAGCCGAGGCCGAAGGACTGCGCCCGGAAGTCAGCCGCATCATCCTGATGTTGCTGATGGCCAGTGTCATCGCCATTGCCATGAAGCTGGTAGGGGTTCTGCTGATTACGTCGCTCTTGATCATCCCGGCCGCCACAGCGCGCCGACTAAGCGCCACGCCCGAAATGATGGCTGCGGTCGCAGCGGTCCTGGGGGGGCTTTCGGTGGTGGGCGGCTTGTTCGGGTCGCGGACCTGGGATACCGCTTCTGGACCATCCATCGTGGTGATGGCGCTGGCGCTGTTTTTACTGTCGCTGGTGGTGCCCACGGCGCGGCTGTTTGGCAGGAGAGATCACTATGGCACATGACCATGTCATGCCCACGGACCTGACCCGAAACCAGGAGCTGGTTCTGGGCACGCTCAACCACGCCCCCGCGCCGCTCTCGGCCTATGACATTCTCGATCTGTTGCGCAGCGAAGGCCTGCGCGCGCCATTGCAGGTCTATCGGGCGCTGGACAAGCTAGTGGAACGCGGGCTGGCGCATCGACTGGAATCCCTCAACGCCTTCGTGGCCTGCGCAGACGCGCATTGCCATCGGAAGGGGTTGATCGCGTTTGCCATTTGCGAGGGTTGCGGCAAGGTGGATGAATTCGCCGATGCGGTGACCGAAGAACGGCTGGGCGCGTGGGCTGGGGCGACCGGCTTCAAGGTCGAGCGGACAACCATGGAAATTCGTGGCAAATGCGCGGTGTGCCTGAAGGCGGCCTGACCCACGGGGCGCCCTCCTCACTACAGGGCCGCTTTGCCGCTTTTAGCTGAATGTCAGGAAACGTACCGCTGCCGCGCCATATTCACGCGTGTCGTCGAGCTCAAAGCCAACGGGAACACTGACCCCAACATTGGCCGCTTCCTCCCAGACAATGGTGGCACCGGGCGCGATCCAGCTATTGGCGGCGAGCTCGGCGAGGGCCTTTTCGCCCAGTCCCTGCCCATAGGGTGGATCGAGAAAGATCAGGTCGAACTGACCGAAGGTGCCCGGAGTGCCCAGCGCGGTGGCATCGCGGCGCAGCAGCTTGGTGATGCCGGCTACGCCGAAGGCCTGGACATGATCGCGAATAAGGCCGCGCGCCTCCGCCCCGGTATCAACAAAGGTGACGTGGGCGGCACCGCGTGAGAGCGCTTCGAGCCCCAGGGCGCCCGTTCCCGCGAACAGGTCAAGCACGCGCTTGCCCTCAAGCACTGGACCGAGCCGGGAGCTGAGAATGTTGAACATAGACTCGCGCGCCCGGTCCGACGTGGGACGAATGCTGTCATCGGAGGGCGAGGACAATTGCTTGCCGCGATATTTTCCGGCGACGATGCGCATGACCGACTAGCCTTTCGGCTTGCGCGGACCGCTTGGGGGACGTCCGCCTGTGGGCCGTCCTCCAGTAGGCCGCGGGCCACCGGGTTTGTCCGCAAAAGGCTCGGCACCGGGACGGCCGCCCGCAGGACGGGCGCCGCCAGGCTTGCCGGCATAAGGCTTGGCCGCACGACCGGGCTTGCCGGCGAAGGGCTTGCGGTCACCGAAGGATTTGCCGCCTGGGCGGGCGTCGGCGCGCTGCGGGCGGTCACCATAGGGTCGGTCGCTACGAGCCGTACGATCACCCTGGGGGCGTTCGGTACGGGGACCACGGGCCGGCTTGTCGCCGTAAGGCCGCTGCGGACGATCGCCATAATCACGCTTGGGGCGATCATCGAAATTCCGCTCGGGACGCGGGCCACGGGCAGGACGCTCGCCCTGCGGACGGGCGGGCCTATCGCCGAAATTGCGTTTCGGGCGGTCACCAAAATCTTTCTTGGGACGGTCTGAGAAACCGCCCCGTGCCGGCTTGTCGCCAAAGCTGCGCTTGGGGCGATCCTCAAAGCCACGGTCTGTTCGCGGACCACGTGCGGGCCGGTCACCAAAGTCGCGTTTGGGGTGGTCCGTAAAGCCTCCGCGCGCCGGCTTGTCGCCATCGCGGCGAGGGGGCCGGTCGCCAAAGGATTTGCGGCCCTCGGGGCGATCGGACCGCTCAGGACGGCCAGCTGGCTTACCGAAGCTACGAGCAGGTTTCTCATCCCGACCGCGGCGCTGGCGGTCGTCGCTCTTGGGCTCAAAAGCCTCAGGGGCGCGCCCATCATCCTCGAAATGGATGCGGCGCGGCCGCATCGGGCGACCCTCATCGCGATCCCGCGCGCCGTCCCGGCTCATTGGGGGGCGTGGACGCAGTGGCTGCCTGTCACGCGGGGAACGAACCGGGCGTTCGTCGCGGACCGGAGCCGTATCGGGCATTTCGCTTTCGAAGTCGACGCCGGCAGATTCGGCCAGCTTCTTGCCGAGCTGATCGCGCAACATGCGCGCCTTGACCATTTCGACACCGCCCTCGGCCAGATCGCCAAGCTGGAACGGGCCGTAGGAAATCCGGATCAACCGGTTCACTTCGAGGCCGAGAGAACCCAGCACGTTCTTGACCTCACGGTTCTTGCCTTCGCGCAGGCCCAGCACCATCCAGACGTTGGAGCCCTGTTCGCGCTCCAGCGTGGCGGTGATCGGGCCGTATTGCACGCCATCAACGGTGATGCCGTGCTTGAGGCTGTCGAGCTGGGTCTGGGTGACCGAACCGAAGGCGCGCACGCGATAGCGGCGCAGCCAGCCGGTGGAAGGCAATTCCAGCACGCGCTTGAGGCCGCCGTCATTTGTAAGCAGCAGCAAGCCCTCAGTATTGATGTCGAGACGTCCCACCGTGAGCACGCGCGGCAACCCCATGCGGTCGAGTTCCTCGAAGATCGTAGGGCGGCCTTCGGGGTCCTTTTCAGTCACCACCAGACCAGCCGGCTTGTTGTAGAGCCAGACGCGGGTACCCTGGCGCGCGGCGAGTGGCAGGCCATCGACCTCGATCTTGTCGCGGCTGGTGACGTTAAAGGCCGGGGTGAGCACGGTCTTGCCGTTGACGGCCACGCGGCCATCGGCAATCCAGCCCTCGGCATCGCGGCGGGAGCAGAGGCCGGCCCGGGCGATGACTTTTGCCAGACGATCAGCGGATTCGGGTTGTTTGGGGGTGTCGCTCATTGGAGCACTTTCTGACATGCGGGACCCATGGTGCCACGAGCAGGATCGCTGTGGCGGGCGGCGCGGTAAAATCGAAGAGGCCCCGCCTGCTGGCGGGGCGCCGTTATCTGTGCCGGACCTCGGCCGAACGAGGCTAGTCTCTCTGACCCAACGTATTGTTGACGTCCGTGCCGATCAGGCCTGAACTGGACACACCCGGATTGGCTTCCTGGAGCGCCCGGCGCACATCGGCGGGGCAGCGGTCATCACGCAGGGAGACCAATTCGCCCGAGGCGGTGCGACAGACCAGCTGCGAATCGCCGACACGGGTAAAATATTCGGCCGGTGGGAGGTAGAGCGGACGCTTATTATTGGCGGTGACGGCCATGTTCGCAGCCTGCATGCGGGCGGTGAGCTGGCGCGCTTCGACCTCGGTCAACGGGCGGCCACCAAGGGTGCGCATGTCGACAACGCGAGCATCACGCAGCAAGCGCAGATCGGCCTCGCTGAGATTGGTGGTATCGATTTGTACCGTGTCGCTATTGGCAGGCAGTTGCGCCGCGGCAACTTGAGTTCTGGGCGATGGCAAATTGGCATCGGATTTGGGCAACGCAAGTGGTGCACGCGCAGCGGTCAGGTCTTCCTTTGGCGCGTCGCCCGGGATCAGGCCGACGCCACGCGCGGTCGTGTTCATCACTTCGCGCTCGAAGGTGCCAAAATCGGTCAGGGCATTGGTGCCTTCCACCGTCGTACAGGCCGCAAGCGCCAGGCTGGCCAGCAGCCCGAGAGCAGCAAGACCCGTGCGTGTGGCGACAGAAATGGCAGCACCCTGCCCCGTCAATGCGATCCGCATGCAAATTCCCTTACGATATCGGCGGCCTCTATAGCGCATTCTCAGCACTAAGACCAGATTCTGGCAGCACGGTGATGATTTGCCGCTCAGCTCGATTTAGCTATGCGGCGGCGGGACAGGCCAAGCAGATCAATAAAGAGCAGTATGACGCCCAGCGTGATGGCCACATCTGCTACGTTGAAGATGTAGAATGACCAACTTCCCCAATGAAAATGGAAGAAGTCGGCCACGGCCCCGTAGATCAGACGATCAAGCGCGTTGGAGAGAGCCCCGCCCACGCAAAGCGCCAGGCCGAGCCGCACCAAAAATTCGGTGCTGCGCCACCACCAGACCGAGAGCGCCACAATGGCGACGAGCATGGCCATCGACGCCAGCACGTTGCCGAAGCGCACCGTGACGAAACGGGTGTGCGTGGACTTCTGGTCCAGGCACTGGCAGATCATCTCGGCGTAGCGCTTGCTCGCGCCCAGCGCCGCGCCCCTCACCTGGGGCGGTGCCATGCGCGACACCAGGCTGGGCTGGCTGGCCTCCAGCGCATTGAATCCGCAGAAAAAGACGAACAGCAGCGGCCCCAGCGGATAGGCGAGGGTGATAAAGAAGGCGTACAGCAAACTGTGGGTGACGGTCGTGCCTTTGCCGGAAAGCAGGGCGGGCAGCCAGTTGCCAAAGCCGAAGAAACCAATGGCCTGGAAAAAGTTCATGACGGTCAGCATAAGCGTCCGTTTGCGGTATTCAGGTGACCAGATTTCCCTGAACGTGCCTTTTCGCGGCAATACAGCGTGGCTTTCTTCAGCGATGTACGCCGGACTATTGCTTACGCCGCAGCGTTTTTCCATCGCGCTCACGACATTATGTGCGTCTTCGTGACGTCCCTGTTGCGCCAGCCAGCGGGCGGACTCCGGCAGGTTTTTACGCACAATCCACACAACCAGCGAACACAACGCACCCGCGATC
>JBGTUK010000086.1:0-9335 GCA_041939225.1 Devosia sp. | reverse complement strand
AAGCTCTATCCGAATGTCGACTTCTATTCGGGCGTGATCCTGGATGCGATCGGCTTCCCGACCTCGATGTTTACCGTGCTGTTCGCCGTCGCCCGCACCGTTGGCTGGATCAGCCAGTGGAAGGAAATGATCGGCGACCCGCAGAAGAAGATCGGCCGTCCGCGCCAGCTTTACAATGGCGCCACTGCGCGGGATTACGACCCGATCAGCGAGCGCTGATTGCGCCAGATTTCGAGGATCCGGTCCGCCGGGTCCTCACGGAGATGCGGGAGCGCCCCCGTTTCCATGATCCGAAAGAGCTCGTCAAAGGCCTGCACCTGGTCCTGACGGGCTTTTTTATTGCCCAGAAGTTCGGTCATAGCTGCCTTTGCCGGGCTGGACAGAAGCGGTGCCGCAACGAATTCGGGCACAACCGGGCGCCCGAGAATGATGTTGGGCAGAGACACTTGCGGCCGGCCAAGCTTTGCGTAGGCACGCGACTGGTGACTATCGAGCGCGTAGATGACCACCATGGGAACGCGCGCCAAAGCCAGTTCTAGGGTCACGGTACCCGACACGCAAATGGCGCCAATGGCCTGCTGGTAGATAGCGCGGCGCGTGGCGCGCGTGTCAACGACGCGCACTGGCACGGACCAGCGGGCAGTTTCAGCGACCAGCCGGTCACGCAGTCGGGGCAAGGTCGGCAAGACCAGTTCAGTGACAGCTTCGTGGTGGGCGAGTTCGGCCGCCATCTCGCCCAATAGAGGCAAATGGCGACGCAACTCGCCGTTCCGGCTGCCGGGCAGCAGCACAAGCGGTCCTCGGTCCGGTGGCATGTACGAACCGATGGCCTCGGCGATGGTGGGATGACCGACATAGCTGGTGGGGGGGCCACCGAGCCGAGTCATTGCCTCCGGCTCGAACGGAAGTACCGCCAACACGGCATCGAAGAGCGGCGTCAGGTGTTTGGCGCGCTCCGGATTGCGGGCCCAGACCGATGGCGCCACATAGAGGACCAGGCGACCTGTGTATCCGCGCTTGCGCAGGCGCGCCGCCAAAAGGCGCGAGAAGTCTTGCGCATCGACGAGCACGACCATGTCGGGGTTGGCGGCCAGAATGGCCCGGGCCGTCTGCTCGAGACGCCAAAGCAGGCGTGGCAGGTTGAGTAGCACATCGGTGATGCCCATGACCGCTAGATCGGACATGGGAAAAAGCGAGGTGAGCCCCTGCCCTGACAATTCGTCGCCACCGACACCGGTCAGTTCGAGGCTCACCTTGCTGCGCAGCCGCGCTACCAGATCGGCGGCAATCCGATCGCCGGACGGCTCACCGGCCAAAATGAAGAGGCGCAGTGTTTCGCTCATGGCAGCCTCCGGCTTGGACGGCTATTCGCTTTCGTGGCCGTTGCGTGGCAGCAGGATGGGTCGATCCTGAGCATCGGCAATGAAACGCACCACGTCCTGAACCAGAGCGTCCTGGCTGAAGATTTCGGCAGCGTCTTCCACGCGTTCCCGCAGCGTCCCCTCACTGGCAAAAATCTGCCGATAGGCGGCGCGCAGGCGGTGAATGGCTTCGCGCTCAAAGCCTCGGCGCTTGAGGCCAATGAGGTTAAGGCCCGTCAGGGTCGCGCGGTTGCCGACCGCCATGCCGTAGGGAATGACGTCGCCATCCACCATGGACTGCGCGCCAATGAAGGCATGCGCGCCGATGCGGGTGAACTGGTGGATGACACAGGTGCCGCCGAAAATCACGTTGTCACCGACCTGCACATGGCCGGCAATGCCGACATAATTGGCCATGATGACATTATTGCCCAGAATCGCGTCATGGGCGACATGCGCGTTGGCCATGATCAGGCAGTCGTCGCCGATGCGCGTGACCATACCACCGTTTTCAGTACCCGGATTGATGGTCACCGATTCCCGGATGGTGCAGTTTGCGCCGATCTCGAGGCGCGAATTCTCACCATGGAACTTGAGGTCCTGCGGTTCGTGACCAACCGAGGCAAAGGGGAAGATGCGCGTACCGGGCCCGATAGTCGTATTGCCTTCGACAACGGCGTGGGAGACCAACTCGACATTGTTGCCAAGCGTCACATTGCTGCCCACGATGCTGTAAGGACCTATCCGGACCCCTTCGCCCAACCTTGCCCCATCAGCGACAATTGCCGTTGGGTGGATCACAGCAGCTGTCACGCCTCGGCCCCGACGATCATCGCGGTGATTTCGGCTTCAGCAATGACGGTGCCGTTGACCTTGGCCTTGGCTTCGTAACGACCGACATTGCGGCGGCGATGCATCTTGGAGATGTGGAACTCGATGGTGTCGCCAGGCCCTGCGGGTTTGCGGAAACGGGCATTGTCGACCCCGAGCATCAGCACGATGTTCTTCCGGCCACCGGTCGAGTCGTGCTTGATCACGATCGCTCCGGCCGTCTGGGCCATGCCTTCGATAATCAGCACGCCGGGAAAGATCGGATTGTTGGGAAAGTGTCCGAGGAAGATCGGTTCGTTATACGTGACATTCTTCACGCCAATGGCGGATTCGTCGCCATTGATCTCCACGATCTTGTCGATCATCAGGAAGGGATAACGATGCGGCAGCGCCTCAAGAATTTCGGCGATGCTCATAGCATTGAGTTCGGTGACGGCGGTGGTTTCGTTCATCCCCGCTTCTCCCCCTTCGACAGTTTCCGCACAACGGCGAGTTCTCGCCAGAAATCTCTTATATCCTGCGCCGGAGCGCCAGCAAGTTTGGACCCGGCCGGCCAGTCCTTGGTTACGGCCGCCCGGCCATGAATTACCGAACCCGCGCCAATGCTGAGATGACCAGAGGTGCCAACCCCGCCGCCCATCAACACGCCATCACCCAGGATTGTGGAGCCGGACAGACCGCTCATGGCCGCAATGAGACAGTTGCGGCCAATACGGCAATTGTGACCGATCTGGACCAGATTATCGATTTTTGAGCCTTCGCCCAAAACCGTGTCGCCCAGCGCGCCTCGGTCGATTGTGCTGTTGGCGCCAATTTCGACTCGGTCCTGAATGACCACCCGACCCAGTTGCGGAATCTTGCGATTGGACTGGCCGAAATCGAGCCAGCCGAACCCCTCCGTACCGACGCGAACGCCCGAGTGCAGCACGACTTCATTGCCCAGATGGGCACAGTCGATGGTGCAATTGGCGGCTATGACGCAGTTGCGACCGATGGTGACGCCAGCACCGATAACGGTATTGGCGCCGATCACGGTTCCGCGGCCAATTTCAACCCCGGCGCCCACCACGACATTGATGCCGAGGGTCACATCGCGCTCAAACACCGGTGCGCCCAGATCCTCACGCCCTGCAGCAATGATCGACCGGGTACTGGAGGGATAGAGCGCATCAAGAATGTCGGCAAAAATGTTGTGCGGCTTTTCGATCACGACCGCGGCGCAGCCCTCGGGAACCGCGTCCTTGAGGGCCGGCGACACCAGAACGGCACCCGCTGATGTGGCGCGCAGTTCCTCGATGTAGCTTTGCTGCGCCGCCAGGGCGAGTTCACCCGGTCCGGCCAAGTCGAGTTCGGCTACCCCGGTGATCGTGAGTTCAGGATTACCGAGGCCCGCCGCCAAGTCTGACTGACCAACCAAAGCAAGCAATGCGCCCAGGGGCTGAGGACCGGCGAAGCGATGGAAACGGGTGTCGACCATGATGTCACTTAAACAGAAAGAGCCGCGGCGCTACCGCCCCGCGGCTCCGAAACATAATTCACACCGACCAGACTAGAGCAGGGTCGAGATGGTGAACTGGAACATCTGCGTGCGGTCGTCGGTCGACTTGTTCAGGACATGAGCAAAGTCGCCGCGCAGCGGACCAAATGGCGAATCCCAGATAAGCGACGCACCAACCGAAGTGCGCCAGGGCTGGTCGTTGCTCGTGGCAACTGCACCACCACCACCAATGATGTTGCTGCTATCGCCAATCCAGGCAGCATCCGCCCAGACCGCACCGCTCAGGCCGTAACTTTCCGGCAGGCCCGGGATCGGGAATTCGATCTCACCGGAAATGCCAGCGAACATTGTCGTGCCGACATATTCGCCAGTGCCAAGGCGCGGACCAAAGCCACGGCCTTCAAAGCCACGGATAAGCTGTGAGCCGGGGGTAAACGCCTCGACCGAATGAACGCTTCCGCCATTCATGCTGTTGATGACGCCAGCCTGACCACGGATGCTGCCAACCACGCCGCTATCCGGGATCAACGGCACAAAATAGCGTGCACGCGCCTCGGAGCGAAGCAGGTTGTGGTCCCATCCAACATAGCGCTGGGTAAAGGTCGCATAAAGACCTTCGGTCGGGTTCTGGACGTCGTCCACACCGTTCCAGGTCAATGTGTAGCCAATGAACGCCTTGTTGAATTCCTGACCGTTCGTGACCAGCGTCGAATTAGGCGCATCGACATCAGCGATGACCATACGCTCATAGCCGCCGAAGAACTGTGCATTGAGAGCACTGGTCAACGGGACACCAACGCGAAGCTGACCACCAGTAGTCTGCGTACCGTAGAAGCTGGCCGAGGTCTCGTCGTTGATGCGGTGATAGGCGTCCACACCGGCGGACACCTTGAGGCCCATGAATCGCGGCTCGGTGAACGAGAAGTCGAAGGTGCGACCCGATTGCGAAGCACCGATGGCCGCCCGCAGATACTGGCCGCGACCGAGGAAATTACGCTCGGTCAGCGAAAGCTCGCCCAAGATACCATCGGTGGTGGAGTAACCGGCGGTCGCCCCATATTCACCGGTGGACTGTTCCTCGACATTGATATTGAGGACGATCTTGTCCGGCGACGAACCGGGGGCCGTGGAAATATCGATCCTGGAGAAATAGCCAAGAGCGTCGATATTGTTGCGGCCCCGGATCACCATGGAGCGGTTGAACGGGTCGCCTTCAGCAAAATCAAGCTCACGACGAATGACGAAGTCGCGCGTCTTGATGTTGCCGGTGATGTTGATGCGCTCGACATAGATGCGCGCACCTTCGTCGACCAGATAGGTGACGTTGAAGGAATTGGTCGCTGCATCGCGATCCAGGCGGGCCCGGACGTCGGCGAAGGAGTAGCCCTGGACGGTGGCCTCATAGGCCATGTCTTCGATGGACTTCTGCAGCTCGAGCGCGGAATAGGTTGCGCCCTGCCCGGTGCGTACGGTGCCGCGCAGAGCATCGGTATTCAGTCCATCAATGCTGGTTTCGATACCGACATTGCCGAACTCATACTTCTGACCTTCATTGACGGTCACGTTGACGAAGTACGCATTGCGCGCGGCGTCATATTCGGCAACCGAATTGACCTGCGCATCGGGGAAACCACGATTGGCGTAATAAGCCCGGATGCGCTCGCGATCGACGGCCATCTTCTGCTCGTCATAGGTGTCATCGCGGAGCAACCAGCTCAGAATGCCCGACTCCTTGGTAAGCATGGCCCCCTTGAGGTTGCCCGCACCGATCGAGTTGTTGCCGGTGAAGTTGATCGCGGCGATACCGGCGCGCTCGCCTTCATTGATCTCGAAGATAACCCGCACGCGACCGTCGGTGGTTTGCTCGGTGCGCGCCGTCACAGAAACGGAATTGAACCCGTCCCGGTCATAGGCCAGGCGAATGCTTTCGATGTCCGCGTTGAGACGCTGCTGGCTGTAAATTCCCGAGGTCGAGATATCGACCATGGCCAGGAGTTGACTGTCGGGGAAGCGGCGATTGCCTTCGAACAGCACGGAAGCAACCAACTGCTCCTGCGCCTGTGCCGTCACGACGCCAAGGACAGGCACGCCAGCAACCATGGGGGCAGCCCCCAAAATGGCTATCGCCGAAACCGCGCCACGCATCAACTTGGTGGGGTGAATCATATTGTTATTGCCTTCTGCGACCCGCTTGAAGAATCGCCATGCACAGCGCTCCCCCAAGCTAACTCCATTGAAGTGTTTTACTGTTTTTTTAACCAGGAACAAGGCGTGACTGCTCACGCGGTTAGCAATTCATTGGCGACCTTGTATTCGTGCAACACCTTGCGAACCAAGGTTAACAAAGCATTAGCGCAAAATCCCAAAGTGGTCGAACACTGTGTCGTTGAACAGGGTAAACACCATGAGCGCAAGCACAAGGGCAAATCCGAAGCGGAAGCCGATTTCCTGTATCCGCATGCTGAGCGGGCGCCCGCGAACTGCTTCGATGAAATAGTACAGCAGGTGGCCGCCATCGAGCATGGGCACCGGCAGCAGGTTGAAAATCCCGATATTGAGTGAGAGCAACGCCATCAGGTTGATCAGGGCCACAAAGCCCAGGGTCGCCACTTCTCCGGAGACTTTAGCGACCTTGACCGGTCCGCCAAGTTGCTCGACATCGCCCCTGCCCACGAAGAAATCGCCGAGGAAGGCGGCCGTGCGCTGCACGATGAACCGTATCTCCTCAAAGGTCATGCCGACAGCCTCGACGGGGCCGGGGCGATAAAGTGTCACATCGGTCTCATCGACATCACGCGTGACCCCGATACGGCCGATGCGCTGGTCATTGCCGAATCGATCCTCGATTTCAACGGCTTCGGGGACCAAAGTGAGCGTTCGTTCCGCGCCGGCGCGCTCGAGCTTCACCACCACCGGACGCTCGGGGCTGGTGGCTACATAGCGCTGGAAATCTTCAAAGCCGCGAACGGCATAGCCATCGACCGCCAGGATTTCGTCGCCCGGCTGGAAGCCCGCTGATTCGGCGACCGAGCCGGACACAACCTCGCTGATCACGGGGGGGATCGTGTAGCGACCATAGCCGAGCAATAAGGCATAGAGAATCAGGAAAGTCAGGAGGACATTGGCAAGCGGGCCAGCGGCGACCACCGCAATGCGTTGCCAGACATTCTTGTTGACGAAGAGGCGCGGCGCCAGAGCCGGGTCCACTTTTGCGGCGGCATCCGGGTCTGGAACGCTGGCCGGATTCATGTCTCCAACAAAGCGGACGTAGCCGCCCAAGGGAATAGCGGAAATACGCCAGCGGGTGCCATGCCTGTCGTTCCAACCCACCAGCTCACGCCCGAAACCGACCGAGAAAGTGTGGATAGCCACCCCGTTCCAGCGGGCCACCAGATAATGACCCATTTCATGGACGAAGACGATAACCGTCAGAACGACAAGAAATGGGACGAGATAGGAAAGCAGCCAGTAGGCGAAATCAAACATTGGGATCCAATACTCTCACAGTTCGGTACGGGCGGGCGCTACCAGTGGAGCAATCCCGTCGCTATCTCCCCGAACCCAGCATGTGTTGCACCCACAGTTACGACCAGAAACACGCCGAATGTGAGACTGTCCAGGCGATCCATGAGCCCCCCATGTCCGGGGATGATGTCGCCGCTGTCCTTGATGCGGAAGAAGCGCTTGAGGGCACTTTCGGCCAGATCGCTAATCTGAGCGAGTACGCTGATCGTCGCAGAGAGAAGGATGCCGATCCAGATTGGCGATTCAGTCACCCAGAGCCAGACCAGCAGTCCTGCGCCGGTACCAAGAGCAAGCCCGCCCAGGGCGCCAGACCAGGTCTTGGATGGTGAAATATCTGGGGCCAGTTTTTCGCCGCCAATCTGGCGCCCCGCAAAGAAGGCTGCGGAATCCGTCATCCAGACCACGGTGCCAAGATAAAGCCCGGCCCAGATACCTGCCGTCCCGGTGCCGCGCATGGCCATCAGAGAGGTTATCAGCGCCCCGAACAACACCAGCCCGACGATCCGCCAGACCATGTGCTCGCGCTCCATGGTAAGCACCAGACCACACGCCAGGACAATCGCCCCAAGCGCCCCCCAAAGGCCCATGAGGGGGTAGAGGAGCCCAGATAGAGCCACGAAGCCAATGAGCACCATGCCCTTTTGGGTCAGCGGCGCGCGCGTGACCATGGTTTCCCATTCGCGATAGGCAAGGGCGTAGACTGCGCCCACGACCGCCGCAAAAAGATAGCTGCCGACGACAAGCGCCGTCGCAGTCAGAGCAATCAGTACAGCGGCGGAGGCAAGACGCGGCCCGACATCGGCCCAGGACCGCCGGGGCGGGGCCGGCTGATCAGCATTGGGGTCCCCCTGCCCGCTCAACGCGCGTCCGCCCCTAAGCCGCCAAAGCGCCTATCGCGCTGGGTGAAGGTTTCAAGTACGCGCACAAAGCTGGCTTCATGGAAATCAGGCCAGTGTTCGTCGACAAACACAAACTCTGCATAGGCTGCCTGCCAGAGCAGGAAATTGGACAGACGCTGTTCTCCGCTGGTGCGGATAATGACGTCCGGATCAGGCAGGCCGGCGGTATAGAGCGCGTCGCCCAGCCGTTGCTCGTCGATATCTTCGGGGGCCAGCCGACCCGCAGCGACTTCGCCTGCCAGGTGACGCGCCGCAGCAGCAATCTCGGCCTTGCTGCCATAATTGAACGCGACCACCAGGGTCAGGCCCGTATTGGCCTGCGTCTTGGCCTCGACATCGTCGATCAGCTTGACCAGGCTGGATTCTAGGCTGGCGCGCGAGCCGATGATACGCACACGCACATTATTGCGAATTAGTCGCTGAAGATCTGATGCAACAAAACGCCGCAACAGGTTGAAGATGAACGATACTTCTTCTGAGGGTCTCGACCAGTTCTCAGATGAGAAACTGAAGACGGTCAGGCAGGGTACGCCATAGGTAATGCAGTTCTCGACCAGCCCACGCAGGGATTTGACCCCCTCGACATGACCTTCGGTCCGCCGTTTGCCGCGTTGCCTGGCCCAACGGCCATTACCATCCATGATCACGCCAATATGGCGCGGGATCTTTAGTCCCGCACCTGGCTCAACTTTCACACTGGCGGCCGGTTCCCCTGCCATCAACGCCCTCCCGGCGCGAGATCATGTGATCCTCTAGACCTGCATGATCTCCTGTTCCTTGGTCGCCACGATGGTGTCGATCTCATCCTGCTGCAGACGCCAATCCCCCTGTAAATCCTGGATACCGATACCGTGATCGTAGGAATAAGGAGGCATCTGCCTGTTGGCCACTCGCAGTTGAATCAGTGGAGCCCAAGGCCGAACCTGATCATAGTTGCTGAGCTGCATGGGCCCGATGCCACCCTCGCGGTGACAAACAACGCAATTCTCGTTGATGATTTTGCCGACGTGACTGTTGTAGGTAATTTGCTCATCCTGAGCGTTTACCTGAAGGCCATACGCAAACAATGCGGTGCCTCCGAGGGCAGTCCACACCCGGACTTTCTCACTCCAACCTTGCACTGTTTTCATGCTTTTCTCCTAAAGCTGAGATATGTTGGTAATAGATAGTAAAATAGTAGTTGCACGCATCCTAAATGTCCACCGACAAGCCGTCATTTTC
>JBGTUK010000085.1:0-9532 GCA_041939225.1 Devosia sp. | reverse complement strand
CCGGCGATGAGCAGATGCGGCATGCGCGCCAGATCGGCAATGACGGGTTCCCCGCCAATGGTCTTGCCCAGACAAATGGGCAGCTTGCCCCTCATCTTCTCAAAGTCGGATGAGGCCAGCATTTCGCGGAAGTAGACCGTCTCACGGGTCTGGTTCGGCAATTCGATGCCGATGGCGTTGCGGCCTGGCACCACGGCAACACGGGCCGAGATGGCGCTCATGGAACGGGCGATGTCGTCGGCCAGCGAAATGACGCGGCTCGACTTGATGCCGGGAGCCGGCTCGAGTTCGAACAGGGTGACCACCGGGCCGGGGCGCACATTGATGATGTCTCCCTTGACGCCGAAATCGGACAGCACGGCCTCGAGCTGGCGGGCCATTTCCTCGAGCCGCTCGGGGGCGTGCTCGGGCATGGGGCCGCCGCGCTTGGGTTCGGCCAACAGGCTGAGCTCGGGCAATTCGAACCCGGACGGTTCATCAAGCAGCGAGCCCTGAGCCTCGCGGAAGACGCGCTGGCCCGGTGCAGGACGCGGCGCAGGTGCGGTGACACGCGGCGCGGCCGGATCGGCCGGGTGGAAGCGCGAATCACCACGCTGGGTACGTGCCGGCATGGGTGCGTCGGGGACGAAGGGAATATCGTCGTCCTCCGGCTCATCGGGATAATCGATGGCCGTGTCATCATATTCGGGCTGCGTCAGGATGCGGCTGGACGGCTCGAAGCTGGGCTCGACATGCTGAACCGGGGTGTGAATGCGACGCTGCGGAGCGGCAGCGACAGGTTCGCGATCGACATAGACCTGAGGCTCGGGCGCATGCATTGGCGGCTCCGCGCCATGTACGAAGTCGGCGGTGTCTTCGGCGGCGCGACGGGCGGCGTGCTCGGCCTTGGCGCGGCGGAAGGCGGTGCGCAGGGAGTAGCCCATGTGCACAACAGCGCCCATGGCCACTTCGACAATCGGGTTGGGCTCGCGCTCATCGGCGTCGGCGGCCTGTTTTGCCGGGGGCTTGGCGGGCCGGGCCGGGATCGAGGAGCCCAATCCCATGGCGATCCAGAACAAGGCCAGGGCCGGGGCGCTCAGGATGATGGCAAACAGGGTCGAGGTGAGCGGCTGCGGATCGCCGCCGGCAATCATGCCGGCCAGATTGGTAAACAGCATGCCGGCCAGGCCACCCAGCCCGGTGGGCAGAGGCCAGGTTTCGGGCATGGCCACGAAAGCAAAGACGCCGGCAAACAGCAACACTGCGCCCACCCAGGCACCGAGGCGCAGCCCGGCGCGCGTGACCACATGGCGGCGCGCCATGGCCCAGCCCCAAAGAGCCAGTGGGACCACCATCACCAGTCCAGCAAGCCCGAGGAACTGGAATATCAGATCGGCAATAACGGCACCGGGATAGCCGAGCCAATTGGTGGGGGCCTTTGCGGTCGCCAGCGACAGGGACGGGTCGTCAACCGACCAGGAGGCGAGCGCTGCCAGCACAATCGCGCACAGCCCGAGCACCATCAGGCCGGCGATCCGCAGTGGTATGCGAATGGCTATGGCCGGCGGCGGCATCGGTGCCTTGGCCGAACGGCCCGGATTGCGGGCAGCACGGACAGGAAGGCTGCGGACTTCGTCGAGGGTCGGAATGGGATGGCTGGGCATGAAACGCATTACTCACTGTCGGCCCGCAAACCATCGAAGTGGGCCGTAATGGCGTCATGCTATCCGGGTGTGGTTAATCGCGTGCTAACCATCGCCCAATGGGCAAAAGTGAACGGGCGACACTGAAGCGCCGCCCGCCAAATTTCACTTAGTTGTAGGCGCGTTCGCCATGGGTTGAGAGATCGAGACCATCGCGTTCGGCCTGTTCGGACACCTTGGCGCCACCGAACAGCGCCTTGACGATCAGCATGGCAATCAGCGCCACCACACCGGACCACACCACCGCCACGATGATGCTGGTGAGCTGCACCATGAACTGACCGCCCATGTCGTAGCCGTCGAGCGGATAGCCGCCGAAAGAGGGATTGGCGACAATGGCAACACCCAGGGCGCCGACAATGCCGCCGACGCCGTGAATGCCGAAAACGTCGAGGCTGTCGTCATATTTGAGCATGGGCTTCAAATTCACCACGGCCCAGAGACAGATCACGCCGGCGACTGCACCGAGCACAATGGCGCCGCCGACGCCGGAGAAGCCGGCCGCCGGGGTAATGGCGACAAGACCCGCCACAGCGCCGGAAACGGCGCCAAGGGCCGAGGCGTGTCCGCGCGTGATACGTTCGCCCAGGGCCCAGGCCAGGGCACCGGCGGCAGGCGCGAGGACGGTGTTGATCAGGGCCACAGCGGTCAAGGCATTGGCTTCCAGATTCGAACCGGCGTTGAAACCAAACCAGCCGAACCAGAGCAGTCCAGTGCCGATATAGGTCATGACCAGATTGTGCGGCGGAATGGGCTCTTTGAGGTAGCCTTTGCGGGCGCCGAGCATCAGGGCCGCCACAAGGGCTGCAACACCGGAATTAATATGGACCACCGTGCCGCCGGCAAAGTCATAGGCGCCCATGTTGAACAACAGGCCCGGGCCGGACCAGACCATATGGGCCATGGGCACATAGGAGAAGGTGAACCAGATGGCGAGGAACGCCATCAGCGCGCCGAACTTCATGCGCTCGGCAATGCCGCCGACAATCAGGGTCGAGGTGATGCAGGCAAAGGTGAGCTGGAACGCCACAAAGACCATTTCGGGCAGCTCATAGCCGGCGGTAAATGTCTCGGCGGTGGATTCGAGCGTCACGCCGGCAAGGAAGAACTTGGAGAAGTCGCCGAAGAAGGCCGAGAGCCCACCTTCGGTGGGGCCAGCAAAGGCCAGTGAATAGCCATAGGCCACCCAGAGAATCGAAATCAGCGAGAAGCCGAGGAAGACCTGGGTCAGGACGCTCAGAATATTCTTGGCGCGCACCAGGCCGCCATAGAAAAGAGCCAGGCCCGGCACGGTCATGACGATGACAACCATGGTCGAGACCAGCATCCAGGCAACGTCACCCTTGTCGACAACGGCGGCCGCAGCCTCGGTCACGGCTTCAGTGGCGGGTGCGGCGGCCTCCTGAGCCAGGGCGGGCAGCGCCGCCAGGAAGGAGGCCAGGGTTGCGCCTCCCAGAACTTTGGACAATTGCATTTGGTCTTGTCTCCGAATGTGGGAAGCGAGTTAAAGCGCAGAAGCGCCGGTTTCGCCGGTGCGGATGCGGGTCACAGCGAGGAGGTCGAGCACGAAGATCTTGCCATCGCCAATGCGCCCGGTCTGGGCCGCCTCGCGGATGGTGGACGCGATCTGGTCCGCCTGATCGTCTTCGACGGCGATTTCGAGCTTGAGCTTGGGCAGGAAGTGCACGGCATATTCTGTGCCGCGATAAATCTCGGAATGGCCCTTCTGGCGCCCATAGCCCTTGACTTCGGTAACGGTCATGCCATGGACCTCGAGCGAGGAGAGCGCCTGGCGCACCTCTTCGAGGCGGGACGGCTTGATGATGGCAACCACCAGTTTCATGTGACCCCCTTTGGCGCCACTTTGGGCGCATGCTGGAACGTCACAGAAGACTCAAACGCCGTGCCAACCGAACCGGCGCCATTTTAGTGTTTATTTAGAAGGGTTTGCGATTATCGCGCGCAAACAGGCACGAAAATGGGCAGGTCAATGCCTAATTTCCGTGCAAAAGATCCCTGCAATGCTCGTTTTCCAGGCATCTTGCCAGGGGTGTGCAGTCCGCGCGTTTTGCGAGTGGGAAGCCTCTGTGGCGGGCCAAGAGGGACGCGGGCTGCACGCCGCTGGCAAGCGGGGATGGCCGGACACATGGCCCGACCATCCGGAGTATGAGTTACTTGAACTCGGGATAGGCTTCGACGCCGACCTCGGCCTTGTCCAGGCCCAGATCTTCATCTTCAGCGGTCGGACGCAGGCCCATGATGGTCTTGAGAATGAACCAGACCACGAAGCTCACCACGAAGACGAAGACACCCACGATGATGATCGAAATCAGCTGACCACCCAGGGTGGCATCGGGGTTGGTGAAGACCACGGCGATGGTGCCCCAGATACCGGCCAGAAGGTGGACCGGAATGGCGCCGACAACGTCGTCGAGCTTGAGCCGGTCGAGCAACGGCACGGAGAACACCACAATCAGGCCGCCGACGGCACCGATCAGGGTGGCCGTGCCCAGACCCGGCGTCAGCGGCTCGGCGGTGACAGCGACCAGCCCGGCCAGAGCGCCGTTGAGCACGAAGGTCAGGTCGACCTTCTTGTAGATGATGGCGGTCGCGATCAGGGCGGCAAGCGCACCGCCGACGGCACCGGCATTGGTGTTGGCCATGATGCGGCCGACATCGGCCACGTCGCCCACCGAGCCCATGGCGAGCTGCGAGGCACCGTTAAAGCCGTACCAGCCCATCCACAGGATGAACACGCCGAGCGTCGCCAGGGGCATGGAGGAGCCAGGCATGGCGTTGACCGAACCATCGGCATTGTATTTGCCGCGACGCGCGCCGAGCAGGATGACACCGGCGAGAGCGGCCCAGCCACCAACGGAGTGCACGACAGTCGAACCGGCGAAGTCGAGGAAGCCGAACTGGCTGTCGAGGAAGCCGCCACCCCACTTCCAGGACGCCTGGATCGGGTAGATCAGCGCGGTCAGCACCACGGTGAAAATCAGGAAGGGCAGCAGCTTGATGCGCTCGGCCAGCGTACCCGAAACGATCGAGGCGGTGGTGGCGCAGAACATCACCTGGAAGAAGAAGTCCGAGCTGGTGGCTGCATAGGAGAAGTCATCGGCGCCGTCAGCAGTGATGCCCACGGCTTCGAGAATGGCGATACCGAAGGCACCGAGATAGCCACCGGTCTCATCCGATCCCATGGCCCAGTTACCCAGCGGATACATCAGGTTGTAGCCGATGAGGTAGTACATCAGGCACGCCACGGCGAAGAGCGAGACGTTCTTCAAGAGCTGCATGGAGACGTTCTTGGTGCGGACCATGCCCGCTTCGACCATGGCAAAGCCTGCGGCCATCCAGAACACCAGAATGCCGCCCAGGATCATCAGGAACGAATTGAGGATAAATACCACATCTGCCGAAACGCCTTCGCTCAGCGTTGCGGCGGCTTCTTCAGCGGGGGCTGCGTCCTGGCCAAGGGCCGGAAGCGACAGCAGCAGCGAGGCCAGCGCCACACCACCTGCGATCTTTAGGGGAGTCTTGAACCCTGTCATTGTCTTTTTTCTCCTGAAATCGGTGGCGTCAAAGCGCAGAAGCGCCGGTTTCACCGGTGCGGATGCGGGTGACGGCGAGCAGATCGAGAATGAAGATCTTGCCGTCGCCGATGCGGCCCGTCTGAGCGGCATCGCGGATCGCCGCGCTCACCGCGTCGGCAATGCCGTCATCGACGGCAATCTCGACCTTGAGCTTGGGCAGGAAGTGCACGGCATATTCGGTGCCGCGATAGATTTCGGAATGCCCCTTTTGGCGGCCATAGCCCTTCACCTCGGTCACGGTCATGCCGTGGACATCGAGCGAGTTGAGTGCCTGCCGCACCTCCTCGAGCCTTGATGGTTTGATGATTGCAACCACCAGTTTCATGCTTGCCCCCTTTCTGCCTTGGGTGTTCGATGCCCTATAGGACTCAAGACCCGTGCCAGATTGCGCCGCTTGAATTTTTGCTGTTCGTTTTCAGCAACTTAAACGAACAGCCGGCGCCCATCGGGTTTTCTGGCGCTGGCAGGGTCGGCTTGTTGCGCTTAAATATTGTGCACTAATTTCCAGCAGGACTTTAGTTGCTCTCTTTTTAAGCACTCATGCCGCGGCAATGATGCGCTTGCCTGCTGGGCCGCCAGGACGGACAATGCCGGGCAAGGAGATAAGCATGTCCAATTCCGGCCCAGAGCGGCATGATGTCATCATTGTAGGCGGTGGCCCGGTGGGTCTGACCATGGCCCTGGCCCTTGTGCGCTCGGCGCCGGGCATCAAGGTCGCGCTGGTCGACCGCAGGCCGCTCGCAGTTCCTCGGGACAACCGCGCTTCGGCCATTGCCGCGGGTGTGCGCCGGGTGTTCGAGGCACTGGGCGTGTGGAACGAGATGGAGCATCAGTCCCAGCCCATCGAGAGCATGCATATTACCGATTCGGGCACTGGCGATTTGGCGCGACCGGTGTTCTTGCGGTTTGATGGCGATGTGGCGCCGGGTGAGGCTTTTGCCCATATGGTGCCCAACCAGGCCAGCGGCGCGGCGCTGCTCGGCGCGGTGGAAAGCGATATCACGGTGATCGCGCCGGCCGAGATCAGTGACTGGAACGCCGGGGGCGCGTTGGCGCGGCTGACACTGGCCGATGGCCGGACGCTGGCGGCGCCGTTGGTCATTGCGGCGGATGGGGCGCATTCCAATCTGCGGCAGCGCGCCGGAATCGACACCATCGCACATGATTATGGGCAGACGGGTCTGGTCGCCACCATCGCCCATGATTTGCCACATGACGGCGTCGCTTATGAGCATTTCCGACCGGCGGGACCGTTTGCCAGCCTGCCCTTGCCGGGCAATCGCTCCTCGCTGGTCTGGACCGAGACAGCTCAGTCCGCGCCGCGCTTTCTGGGAATGACACCTGACGAACTGGCGGTGGAGATCGAGGCGGTAATGGGCTCGACGCTGGGCCGGGTTACGCTCGAGGACAAGCTGATGGGGTTTCCGTTGCGCCTGCAACTGGCGCGCAGCTTTGTCGGGCCGCGCCTGGCGCTGATCGGCGATGCCGCCCATGTGGTGCACCCGATTGCCGGCCAGGGGCTCAATCTAGGCCTGAAAGATGTTGCTGCCTTGGCCGAAGTGGTGGTGGACGCGCTACGGCTGGGCCTTGACCATGGGGCGCCGGATGTTCTGGAGCGCTACCAGGCCTGGCGCCGACTGGACACCGCCTCGATGGCCGTGGTGACCGACGGGATGAACCGGCTTTTTTCCAACGACATTGCCCCGGTTCGGGCCCTCCGTGATCTCGGCCTCGGGCTGGTCGATCGCGCCGGTCCGGTCAAATCAGCGCTTATCCGGGCCGCATCCGGAGTTGGCGGCAGTGCACCGAAACTGCTCTGTGGATTGCCGATCTGACGCCAAGCATACCCCGGCCAGCTTGATCGGGGATAAACGGATCATCTGGAATGGCGCTGGATTTCCTCAGGCTCGATTGTGCGGGCTTCCTCGAGGCTGAGAAGCGGCACGCCCTTGCGAATGGGAAAGGCCAGCCGCGCCGCAACGGAGATCAGTTCGGACTTGTCGGCCGACAAAGTCAGCCGGGTCTTGGTGAGCGGGCAGACCAGCATTTCGAGCATGTGCACATCAAGCACATGGCGCGGGTCAACCGGTTCACTGTCCATCAGTTGAGCGGCGTGGCGCCATCCGAGCCGCCCCGCGCCATTTCATATTCGGTCATGGCGATCAGCGTCTCGGCGCGCTCTTCCAGGGTCTTGGCTTCGAGCAGGACCTGCTTCTCAGCGGCACCATAAGGCGAGACCATGCAGCAGAAATTGACCAGGTCGGCGGTGCCGGTGGATTCGATCTCTTCCCAGTTGAGCTCGAAATTGGCGAATTCGGCATAGTCGCGCATCATCTTGACGAAGCGGGTCCGATCAACCCCCTCTTCGCCGTGATTGCGCGCGAAATCGGCCTCGTAGCCTTCCGCCGAAATGACCCCTTGCCGATAGGGCGTGAGCACGGTCAACTCGTGCACCAGGCGGAAACGGGTGACGCCTTCAAGGATGATGAAATAGCGACCGTCGCCGCTTTCCTCGAAATGCGTGAGGCGGCCCAGACACCCCACCGATTGCAATGGAGCGTGCCCCTCCGGGCTTTCCTCGCTGGTATCCTCGGGCTGGATCAGCCCGATCAGCCGATCGCCACGCAGGGCGGCATCGACCATTTCGACATAGCGCGGCTCAAAGATATTGAGCGGGCGATGCGAAAAGGGCAGCAGCAGCGCTCCGCTGAGCGGAAACACCGGTACGGATTTGGGCAGATCGGCCGGGCTGGTCGGTCGTTTGGGCATCAAGTCTCCTGTTACGAGAAGAGGACGGTCGAGAGCATCCGCCGGCCCTTGAGCGTGGCCGGATCCTTGGGCCCCCACGCTTCAAACAATTCCAGCAGCTTCTTGCGCGCCGCATCCTCGTTCCAGCTACGGTCGCGCTTGAAGCTGGCCACCAGTGCTTCGGCCGCCTCAAGCCGCTTGCCTTCGGCGTTGAGCACCACGGCCAGATCGAGACGGGCCTGGTGATTATCCGGATCGGCCGCGATGGCCGCTTCGAGCGTGGCCGCTTCGGAGAGGCCCGAGGCCTCCTCCTTGAGACGGATGGCATTGGTCAGCGCGGCATATCCTTCGCCGGTGCGCTTGTCCTCAGGCACCATGTCGAGCGTCGACTTGGCCCGCTCGATTTCACCAGCGTTGAGATAGACGCCTGCGAGCCCCACTACGGCCTCGACATTGTCGGGCGCGTGCTGGAGGACCATGCCAAAAATCTGCGCGGCCTGACCCAGATCCCCGGCCGCCAGCGCAGCCTGTGCGGCTTCGATGGCCTGGGCGATCTGGGCCTCGAGTGAATCGCCATCGCTGGGCCGCGAACCTCCGCCCCCAGCCGCGGCGGCGGCAATCAGCTTTTCGGCAAAGCGGCGCACTTCGCCTTCGGGCATGGCGCCCATGAACCCATCGACCGGGCGACCACCGGCAAAGCCGAAGACCGCCGGGATCGACTGCACACCAAGCTGTCCGGCGATCTGGGGGTGCTCATCTATATTGATCTTGACCAGTTTGATCTGGCCGGCCTTTTCGGTGACGACCTTTTCAATGGCCGGGCCAAGCTGCCGGCACGGGCCACACCAGGGGGCCCAGAAATCAACCAGCACCGGCACCTCAAGCGAAGCATCGATGACATCTGCCTTGAAGCCGGCATCCGAGCCGTCCCGAATGAGATCGGCGGGATTGGGGGCGGCGGCCGGAGTACCATCAAACGACAAGGTCATAATTTCTTCCACTCTTGAGCTGGTCAGGAAACGCAGCGTTTGCGGTCTTTTTGCGCCCGCAGGCACCGCGCTGGCAACCCCCGATTCCCACAGCATTTCGCGAAGATGACATAAAGGCAAAAAACCGGGTTGCAATCGGATCGGCGATTGGGCATATAGCGCCCGTCGCCGCACTTACAAGTGCCGGGGACGCGGAGCGCGGGTGTAGCTCAGGGGTAGAGCATAACCTTGCCAAGGTTAGGGTCGTGGGTTCGAATCCCATCGCCCGCTCCAATTTCCCGATTAACGGGACACGACAAAAGGCCGGACGCAAGTCCGGCCTTTGTTGTTTTGGTGTCGACTGGATTGGCCCTGCACAGGTGATCCGTCAAAGGCGACAGGCACGACACCCGGCATTTGCGCGTTGTGCTGCTGCACCGGCGCCGCCCATTCGCGTCGCGAAAAAAATCTCTCCAGCGGGGAAATCTGCCTTTCGGGCATGGCTCGAAGCCGCCCGGCCCCTCGGCGTCGCGGTTGC
>JBGTUK010000084.1:0-9618 GCA_041939225.1 Devosia sp. | reverse complement strand
GTCACGTTCCAGAGCCTGACCGAACTCAAGCGGGTCGACGCGCTACGCACCGACTTCATCGCCAATGCCAGCCACGAGATGCGCACCCCGCTCGCCTCTCTGGTCGGCTTTATCGACACTCTGCTTGGCCCCGCTGCTCGCGACGCTGCGGCGCGCGAAAAATTCCTCGGCATCATGCGCAGCCAGGCCGAGCGGATGAGCCGGCTGATCGATGATCTTCTCAGCCTTTCGCGCATTGAAATGCACCAGCATGTGCGGCCCACCGGCTCGGTGGAATTGACCGCCTTGTTGCGTGAAGTGCGCGAGGGGCTGCAGACCCAGGCCAAGGCCGCCGCCATCGATGTGATCCTGACCATGCCCGAGGCACCGGTCACCGTGTCCGGGGATCGCAGCCAGCTCTATGAAGTGTTCGAGAACCTGATCGATAACGCCATCAAATATGGCGCCGATGGCAAGACGGTCGAAGTCGAGTTGGTAGACATCGACCGTTCCGGCCTCAAGCATATGGTCAGCGTCACCGATCACGGTCCAGGCGTCGAGCCCGAACACGTGCCGCGTATGACCGAGCGGTTTTACCGCATCGACGCCGAAGCCAGCCGGAAGAAGAAGGGCACGGGCCTGGGTCTGGCCATTGTCAAACACATCATCCAGCGCCATCGCGGCCAGATGAGCATCCGCTCCAGGCCCGGCGAAGGGCTGCGCGTCGAGGTTCTGCTGCCCTGACACCGCCTCCCCGACCCATCTTGTCCCCGCAGGTGTGGGCAGGTGCTATGTTTGGGCGGCGAGAGGCGGGGACTGGCAGCGTCCATTTTCATTGGCTCACAAAAAAGGCGCCCCGCGGCGCCTTCTTGTAAAATCCGATCGGCGCCTCAGCGCTTCTTTTTCTCAAGCTGGTGGTAGGCTCGGCGCGAATGGAACTCGCAATAGGGACCACTCTCCAGGCTGTGCTGACCGCAAAAGTAGAAATCCTTGGTCAGCGGATCGCCGATTGGCCACTTGCAGGTGCTTTCGCTCAACTGCAGCAGGTTGAGGCGCTTGTCCTCGGGAATGAAGAGTTCTGCGGCGGCTGGTGCCACATAGAGCTCGGTCTCCATTTCCGGGGTGGCGGCCAGTGCCGTGGCCCCCATGACCTGCGGCCGGGACATGGAAACACGCGGCTTGGAGCTCACCGTGCTGGTGCTCGACGAACTGGTCGCGGGCCGGCGCGGCGCCGAGGGGCGTGCTGCGGGGCGCGCGCGTGGTGCTGTATTGGTGGGCTTCGCCCGGGCCGAAAGCTTGAGACGGTGGACCTTGCCGATCACGGCATTGCGGGTAACCCCTTCACCCAGTTCAGCCGCAATCTGGCTGGCGCTGAGCCCTTCCATCCAAAGCTTTTTCAAAAGTTCGACGCGCTCGTCCGTCCAGCCCATCGGTTGCGCTCCTGAAACCATTGTCAAAACAGAATCCTTCATTGTGCGGCCAGAGTGGCACTGGCTGCCATATCGACTCTACAGCTCGTATGTTGAGCGGGTCCGCCACACGAGATATCGTGTCCCCAACGCCATGGAGAATACGCCATCGGTGGAATCAGGATCAAGAGTCGGGGTCGATTTTCCCCGTTTATTCATTGGTTAAAATTACGCTAACGATCCTTGAGTCAATTCAGGCACTTGGCGGGTTGCAGATTGACTTTATGGCCTCATCTCGCCTAATTCTCGGGCCCAGACGCGCGGCCGAGAGGGCGCGTTTTTGGTTTCTGTGGCAGCTTTGCCACGCGTGTTGCAACCATTCTTCAGACAAAAGGGAAATTCATCATGTCTGCGCTCTACGGCACCTATGCCCGGTCCGATCTCGCCTTCGAGCGGGGCGAGGGCATGCGCCTGTATGATCAGCATGGCCGGGAATTTCTCGATTTTCATTCCGGCATCGCCGTCAATGCCCTTGGCCATGGCGATCCGCATCTCGTCGCCACGCTCAAGGCAGCGGCCGACAAGGTCTGGCACACCTCCAATGTGTTCACCATTCCCGAGCAAGAACGGTTGGGCCAGCGGCTGGTCGACACCACGTTTGCCGATAAGGTCTTCTTCACCAATTCAGGCGCCGAGGCGCTCGAATGCGCTATCAAGACGGCTCGGCACCACTTTCATTCCAAGGGCGAGCCTGACCGCTACGAGGTGATTGCCTTCACCGGCTCCTTCCATGGCCGGACCCTGGGCACCATCGCCGCCGGCGGCAATCCCAGCTATCTCGAAGGCTTCGGCCCGCCAATGCCCGGTTTCAAGCATGCAGACCCCGGCGACCTCGAAGCCGTCAAGGCGCTTGTTGGCCCGCAGACCTGCGCCATACTGATCGAGCCGGTGCAGGGCGAGGGCGGGGTCACTGCCATGAGCAGCGAGTTCCTCCAAGGCTTGCGCCAGATCTGCGACGAGCATGGCCTGCTGCTCATCTTTGATGAGGTGCAGTGCGGTTTTGGGCGCACCGGCCGCTTCTTTGCGTTCGAATGGGCCGGCATTACGCCAGACATCGTGGCTGTGGCCAAGGCCATTGGCGGCGGCTTCCCGCTGGGCGCGTGCCTGGCCACCGAGGCTGCGTCCGCCTCCATGGTGCCGGGCACACACGGCTCCACCTATGGCGGCAATCCGCTGGGCTGCGCCATGGGCAATGCGGTGCTCGACCGCATCCAGGCGCCTGGCTTCATGGATCACGTTGCGCAAATGGGCCAGCGTCTCGCCTGGCATCTGCAGCAACTGGCGCAGAAATATCCCGACTACGTGCTCGAACTGCGCGGCAAGGGCTTGCTCGCGGGCATCAAGATCGCCCCGCCGGTGCGCGATTTCGTCGCCCGCCTGCGTGATGATCATCAGCTTCTGGCGATTGGTGCCGGCGACAATGTGCTGCGCCTGCTGCCCCCGCTCATCGTCTCCGAAGCCGATATCGAGGATGCGGTAAGCCGGATAGGCGCTGCTTTCGACGCGATCGAGGCCGAAACGGCCTCCACGGCTGCGGCGGGCTGAACATCATGCTGATATTCTATCATTTCGGACGACGCCGAGGCGGTTCCTGACCCCTGTCCGCCGGGCTTTTCGCCCGTTCGGACCGCATTTCGTCCAATTCCATTCAAAGCGTCACAAAAGGACCCCGGCCTATGAATTCGACCGGAACCCCGAGACATTTTCTCTCCATCGACGATTTTTCCTATGCCGAACTGCGCGGCATGCTCAACCAGGCCGGCGCGCTCAAGGCGCGCCTTAAAGACGGTGATCGCCCCCAGCTCCTCAAAGACAAGGTGCTGGCCATGATTTTCGAACGCCAGTCCACCCGCACCCGGGTTAGCTTTGATGTCGGCATGCGCCAGCTTGGCGGCCAGACCCTGATGCTTTCGGGTCAGGAAATGCAATTGAGCCGCGAAGAAACCCTGTCCGACACCGCCCAGGTAATGAGCCGTTACGTCGACGCGATCATGATCCGCATCCTCAGCCATGCCGATTTGCTCGAGCTGGCCGAGGCCGCCACAGTGCCGGTCATCAATGGCCTGACGCGCCGGGCGCATCCGTGCCAGATCATGGCCGACCTGCTGACCTTTGAAGAGCATCGCGGCAATATCAAGGGCGCCAAGGTGACCTGGGTGGGCGACAGCAACAATGTGCTCCATTCCTGGGTCAACGCGGCCGAGCTGTTTGGCTGCGAGCTGACCATTTCAGTGCCCGAGGAATACAACCCCGAAAAGGATCTCAAGGAAGACATCAAGCGGGCCGGCTCTGCAGTGCGCATGGTCGAAGATCCGCGCGAGGCTGTCGAGGGAGCTGATCTGGTCATCACGGACACCTGGGTGTCGATGGGCGACACTGATGCAGCCGAGCGGCGCCGCATCTTGAAACCCTACCAGGTCAACACCAATCTAATGAGCTTGGCGAACAAGGACGCCCTGTTCATGCACTGCCTGCCTGCCCATCGCGGCGACGAGGTAACCGACGAGGTCATCGATGGTCCCCAGTCGGTGGTGTTTGACGAGGCAGAAAACCGCCTCCATGCCCAGAAAGCCGTTTTGTGCTGGGCCTTTGGGGTCGAAACGAACTAGAGCGTTTCCAGGCGAGGTGGATGCCGGCTCGCCGTCCGGAAATGCGACCAACAAGGATATGGAGCATTCAGTCGCTTCGGAGAAAAGCGGTAATGCTCCAGACGGGCTGTCGCCTGTCTTTGCTGAACCATCTAGGCTTTCACCCCCGCGCGAGCGGGGGCGTCTGTTTGAGCGGGCAGGGCGCGCCGGCGTCTGACTGCCACGCCAGCGGTTGGCTAGCGCGTTTTGCCTTCAAGGCGTAGCCTTTGGAAAGACCAGTGAATAATGACCACGGAACAGACCATGACTGACAACCTGCTCTCCAGCCTGGGCCTTGATCGCCCCGAGACCGGTGATGACGCCGTGGTGCCCTTCACCCTCGACAAGCTCGATACCCGCGGCCGTGTGGTACGCCTTGGCGCCGCGCTCGATACCATTCTCAGCCGCCACGATTATCCCTTGCCGGTCGCCCGGCTATTGGGTGAAGCCGTGGTGCTGTCGGCGCTGATCGGTTCCTCGCTCAAATTCGAAGGCCGCTTCATTCTGCAGACCCAGACCGATGGTCCGGTCAATCTTATCGTCGTCGATTTTGATGCGCCCGATGGCATGCGCGGCTATGCGCGCTTTGATCAGGACGCCCTGCTCAAGGCCGCCGAGGCGGGCAAGACTAGTCCTGCTGATCTGCTGGGCAAGGGCCACCTGGCCATGACCATCGATCAGGGCGAGCACACCGAGCGCTACCAGGGCATCGTGGCGCTCGATGACAACTCGCTCGAACAGGTGGCGCACACTTACTTCATGCAGTCAGAGCAGATCCCCACCCAGGTTCGACTGGCTGTAGCGCAGATGTCGACCCGCGGCGACCATCGCCCGCGTTGGCGGGCCGGCGGCATGCTGATCCAGCATCTGCCGCCTAATGGTCTGTCGGCCATGGCCGATCTGCCCGGCGATGGCGATTTCGACAACCCCGATATGGTCGACCCCGATTTTGTCGAGGCCGACGGCTGGTCCGAGGCCAAGGCCCTTTTGGGCACGGTTGGTGATCTGGAATTGTCCGACCCGGACCTGTCGCCCGAGCGCCTGCTGTTCCGCCTGTTTCACGAGACAGGTGTCCGGGTATTTCCGCCCCAGGAGCTTGAGGAGCGCTGCACCTGTTCGGCCGATCGCATAGAAGACATGCTGGCCAATAGTTTCTCGGATGCCGAGCGTCAGGACATGGCTGTGGATGGCGAAATCGAAGTGGTCTGCGAATTCTGCTCGACTGCTTATCGGTTTAACCCCCACCACTTCCATTCGGAGAGTTAACTCATTGTCAGGTTGGCGTTTTCTTTAGGGCGCCAACCTCATTCTACTTGCCTTCCAAGAAGAACAGGGCCAATGTTCCCCGCATTCAAAAGGTCGAAGGGGGAATGCCGGGATGAATGCCGATTTGATGTCCACCATCGAGGGCATCCAGCGCCTGACGACCGTCAATGCCATTCTTGACATCATGAATCGGGCCATCAGCACTTATGGCTTCGAGCGCTTCATTGTTTCCGGCTTGCCTGATCCGGGCATGGATGTGCGACCATTCGTACTTCTCTCCGGCTGGAAGGAGGAGTGGTATGAGCGCTACACCGGGCTAGGCTATGTCCATCTCGATCCGGTCGCACGGCACTGTTTCTCCACCGCAGTGCCCTTTGACTGGTCCCAGGCACCCTATGATCCGGAAAACGACAAAGCTGCCCGGCAAGTCATGGAAGAGGCACGCGAGTTCGGTATGGGCGAAGGATTTTGCGTGCCCGTTCATATGGAAGGGGGCATGCAAGGGGTCGTATCCCTGGTCGGTAACCCCAGTCATCTCGACGAAAAGCAGCGCTTCGAATTGCACATGCTCTCTCTTTATGCCCATGGGCGGTTGCGCTACCTCAATGGCCCGGCCGGGCGGCCACGTAGTCGCCGTATCATCACCCCGCGCGAGGCGGAGATTCTCAAATGGGCCGCGGCAGGCAAGACGGCCTCCGAGATCGCCGAAATCACGGGGCTCACGCCGCGCACTATCAATCAGCATTGCGAGAATGCGCAAAAGCGCATGGGCACCAGCAATCGGCTGCACACCGTGGTCGAGGCGATCCGGCACAAGCTGATCACGCTCTGAACCGGCGCGACAATTCGAAGGGATAATGCAAGCTGCGCCCGGAAAAGGGGCAAGTCCGGAGGCAATTTGTTGTGCCTTCGGAAAATTTTGCACAATACTGTGATTTCTACCAATTTCGTATCGGTATCCCCCTGTGCCAAATAGCGCAGTCGATGCGGGTTTGCATGGGGGGCAGGCCGATGAAGTTGCACATCGTCCGCAGTCCAGCGGACCGGCAGGGCCGTGACTTGTTGGAACAGAGCTTTCGCCTGCGCCACAGGATCTTTGTCGAAATGGCGGGCTGGAACGCCTTGCGCCGTGACGATGCGCGCGACGTGGACTCCTTCGACAATGGTGATGCGACGCATCTTTTGATTTCCGATTCCGGTGTCGTGGTGGGTGGATCCCGCCTGACCCCCCTGAATCGGCCGAACTTGCTGCAGACTGTCTTTAACGGGTTAGTGCAAGGAGACTTACCCGCCCACCCTTCGCTTGGGGCCGATTGGACACGTTTCTACGTGCATCCCGATCGACGCGAAGGCCGGCGGCGCGCTCCCGAGTCTGCAGCCCTTTTCTGCGCGGTGATGGAGTATGCCCTGTCGCAGGGCTATAGCTTCATCACCTTTGTGTCCTCCATCTCCATGCTCGAGCATGGCACCGCGGTGGGGTGGCGCATTACACCGATGGGGGAGCCTGCGATCAGCGATGGCAAGCCCATCGTGGCGGCCTGGATCGAAGTGTCCGAACGGGCCTTGCAGAATGTGCGACGGAGCACCGGGATGAGCAGACCGCTCGTCCCGGTTTCTTTTTCGCCCGACCCGATGTGGCCAGACGGACCGCACCTGGCCTGAAGGGCATTTCGATATGTCCCAGGCCGTTGCCCTCCTGCAAACAATTCTTGGCCCGCACACGTCGGTGGCACTGGCGCGGGCGACCTTGGATCAGGCGCTGGAGGCGGAAGTGGACCCGCTGCATTGGTGCGCCATTCATCTCGACCAGTCCGCCGACCAGATCATGGCGCGGGCGGCCGGTTGGGCCGGCCTCAGCTTTCTTGACACTGTACCAAGGCAGGGCGAGGCGTGCCTGGAAACAGGCCGTATCGACGCCCTGGGCCAGGTGCGACTGTTTCGCACGCGCCTGCATGACCGGGAGGTGGCCTTAGCTGCGCCCGATTTCCTGGGCGTGCTGCGCTTGGCCCGGCTCGGGCAGGAGCGGCCAGATCTGTGCCGCACGATCTTCCTGGTGCCCGAACCCGCCCTGCGCACCTTTCTGGTGGACCATGCAGGCCCGGCTCTGATCGACTCGGCGCGGCAGAACATGGCGCGGTACTGGCCGCGTGCTGCGGCGCAACTGGAACTGACCGCGCCAGTCCGGCACGGATTTGCTGCAATCCTGCTGCTGGCAACCCTGGCAATCCTGTGCACGCCCTTGATTAGCCCGGCGCTTCTGGCGCCGGTCTGGTTTGCCCTTGTCATGTTGCCGACCCTGCTGCGGCTGCTTGCGCTGGCGGTACCGGAACAGGAAGTGCCTCCCACGCGCCAAACAGAAGAAACGGATTTGCCGGTCTATTCGATTTTGGTCCCGCTCCGCGACGAGGCCAACATGGTGCCCCAGCTATTCCAGACGCTGAGGGCGCTCGATTATCCGGCAGAAAAACTCGACATTGTCTTTGTGGTCGAAAGCCGTTCCCCCGGCACCATTCACGCCCTTCGTCGTCACCTGCCCGATCCGCGCTTTGCGGTGCGGATCGTGCCCGATGCCCTGCCGCGTACCAAGCCCAAGGCGCTCGATTTCGCGCTACCGCTGTGCAGGGGAGAGTTCGTCGTGGTCTATGACGCCGAAGATCGTCCCGAACCCGACCAGCTTCGGCGTATCGTGGACCAGTTTGTCGATCAGCCCGAATTGGAGTGCATTCAAGCCCGGCTCGTTATCGACAATGTCGACCAAGGCTGGTTGCCCGCGCTGTTTGCCGGCGAATATGCAGGGCTTTTTTCTGTCCTGCTGCCGGCTTTGGCTCGCTGGGGCCTGGTCATGCCGCTGGGCGGAACCTCAAATCACTTTCGGCTGGAAACCCTGCGCGGCCTGGGGGGCTGGGACGCCTTCAACGTCACTGAGGATGCCGATCTGGGCGTGCGCCTGGCGCGCCGCAAGCTGCGCTGTGCCACCAGCACCGCCCGCACCTTCGAGGCTGCTCCCATTCACCTGAGACCTTGGCTCGGCCAGCGGACCCGCTGGATGAAAGGCTGGATGCAGACCTATGCGGTGCACAATCGTCATCCCGGGGATCTGCTGGCAGATCTGGGCTGGCGCGGCATGGCCGGGCTGCAGCTCGTGTTGCTCGGCATGGTGCTGACCCCGCTGCTGCATGCCGGCTTTCTGCTTTCCTTGCCTCTGCTCTACTTTACCGGCCAGTTGGTCGGACCGGCATTCCACCCCTGGACACTGGCCTGTCTGGCGGTGCTGGTATTGGGCAGCGTGGTGGCGATTACGGTCAATCTGGTGGGGTTGTCTCGCAGCAGACAGGCACAGGTGAGCAGGTGGCAGGCCCTGGTGCCGGCCTATTGGGCTTTGATCGCCTTCTCTACCGTGCTGGCCCTGCGCGACTTCACCCAAAGGCCGTTCCACTGGTTCAAGTCGCCGCATCAGGCGAGCATCGATCCGGTCGATCCGACCAGCGCCGACGCTGGAAGACAGGTAGTACCCGTGGTTCAACCGGCCCGAAATACTTTCCAGCGCCGGGGGCGGAAACCGATCCGGGACCGCTCCGCCGCCGGGTGATCGAAAGGCAGGTCAATCTCGACCCGGTGCAATGATTGCGACAGCTCGATCTCCAGGCGCCGCGTTCCCCCAACCCGACGGCTGACCACAACTGTGCCACCGAGGGCCGTATCACCTTCTACTAGTTCGACGTCATGGGGCCGGAAGAACAATTGACCTGCGCCGGTTACGTCGGGCGCGGCAAGGCCCAGCTTCTGTCCGGCGAGTTGAACGCCGCCATTCTCAACGGTGACAGGCAATCTGCTCGATGCCCCGATAAACCCGAACACGAAGGGCGAGGCCGGCGTGTCGTACACCGCATCAGGTGTCCCCACCTGTTCGATCCGGCCCTGGCTCATTACGCATAGCCTGTCGGCCAGTTCCAGGGCCTCTTCCTGGTCATGGGTTACAAACACTGTGGTGTGTCCGGTCCGGTCGTGGATTTCGCGCAGCCATTTGCGCAATTCGCGCCGCACCTGCGCATCAAGCGCGCCGAAAGGTTCATCGAGCAATAGCACGCGTGGTTCAGTGGCCAGGGCCCGGGCCAGGGCCACGCGCTGGCGCTCGCCCGCGCTGAGCTGATCGGGGCGGTGGTGCCCGCGCCCGGCCAGACCGAGGTCGTCGAGCCAGCGACCCGGCGGGCCGCCGAGGGCCACGTTGTCGGCCGCGTCCAGGTACGGCAGCAGGTGCATCGTCTGGAAGACGAAGC
>JBGTUK010000083.1:0-9680 GCA_041939225.1 Devosia sp. | reverse complement strand
GCCGCGAGGCTGGCCATGTGCGACGCAATCTCGCAAGGCTTCGACCGGGCGGCGGGGCGGATGGAGAAGAGCGTCTAGGAAGGGTATTGCTGGCGTTGGGTCCGGCTTTATTGCCAAGGCGACTTTTGAGGCGCTGGATCTGCTCGCGGACCAGCGGAGAAGTGGTGGAGCTGAGCGGGATCGAACCGCTGACCTCGTCATTGCGAACGACGCGCTCTCCCAACTGAGCTACAGCCCCTCACCGATTTCGTATATGGACAGAGTCTGGCTCCAGAGCAAGGGGGCTGGCAACCTCGTTACACGATCCGGTGCTCGATCAGCGCATGGGTGGTGGCGGCGATGGCCTGATCGGCAGGGATGAGCGGACGACCCAGCAGGGCGATTGCGCCACTTGAGTCGAGGCTTTTCAGCACACCCAGTTCATTGAGGACGCCGCGCACGTCGCGGTCGAACACCGCATAGATGCGCACTGCCCAATCCGGCATTTTGAGGCGCGGGACCCTGCGATCAGGCGCCGTCTGGCGAACGATATTGGCAACTTCGCCCATGAGCATAGATCGTTCGCCCATGGGGAAGCGCCGCCCTCGGGCGCTTTCCGCCGTCATTGCCGCGACATGGGCATTAGCAATATCGCGTACGTCGACGATGACAAAGGGCAGCCGCGGCAAGGCCGGGACCGAGCCATCGAGCAGACGCTTGACGATCAGGGCCGAGGTGCCCGGGTCCTGGTCGAGCAGGGGGCCCAGAATGGCGCTGGGATTGATGGTGGTCAGGTCGGCGTCACGACCGGCGGCGCGCATGATGTCCCAGGCACGCTGTTCGGCCAGGGTCTTGGATTCAATATAGGCGTTGACGTCGCGACCGTTCAGGTTGGTCCAGTCGTCATCGGTGAAGGGTTTCGTGCGCGCCTTATCGTGGCCGTAGGCGATGGCGGCCATGGATGAGGTCAGCACGATCCGCTCCACGCGCGCGCTCAGCGCCGATTTCAAAGCCCGTTCCGTTCCCTCGACGGCTGGGCGAACAAGTTCCAACTTGTCTTCTGGCAAATCGATGACGAAGGGCGAGGCGGTATGCTGGAGGTAACGCACACCCTCCATCGCCTCGTCCCAACCCTTGTCCGAGAGCAGGTCCAGCGCGACGAATTCCAGTCTTGAAACATCGGCTCCGGCGCGTTTGAGAGTGGCGCGCACCCCCTTGGCCTTGTCGAGGTTGCGCACGCTGCCGCGCACGATATAACCGGCCTTGAGCAGGGCGAGGGCAACGTGACCACCCAAAAAACCGGAAATGCCGGTGAGCAGGACACGATCGGTTTGTGGTGCGAGGACGGACATGGACTGGTCTCCTGAGGAATTGAACGAAATATACGTTATTCGTTCAAGTCGTTCAATAGCAGCAGGTGCACATATTTGCCATGAGCAGTGAAAGACAGTCCGAAAAGCGGATGCGCATCCTGTCGGCAGCACAGACGCTGTTTTTGCGGCAGGGTCTGCGGGCCACCACCATGGAGGCCATCGCCAGGGGGGCCGGCATGGCCAAGCCAACACTTTATGCCGAGTTTTCCGATAAGGACGCCGTTTTCCTCGCCATTCTCGAGCAGTTGGTGACGGACAAGCTGGAAAGCTTCGAAGCCGAGCTTGATCGGCCCGGTCCCTTGCTGGAGCGCATTGGTCGGGCTTTGGCGGCCGAATTCGGGGTTATCGCATCGGCGTTGGCCGGCTCGCCTCATGTTGAGGAGCTGTTCTCCGCGCACAGGCAGGGCGCCGCCCTGTTCGCCGCCTCGGAGCGCAAGGTGCGCGATCGCCTGAGCGACGAACTCGCCCAGGCCGGCGTTGCGGATGCGGAGCGGCTTGCGCGGCTGGTGTTTGATGCCAGTTTTGGAGTGGCACAGAAATCCATCGCCGCCGAGACGCTGGCCGCCGATCTCAAGCTGATCGCGGAGCGGTTGCTGGGACCCGATCTGGGCTAGCGCTTCACGCTGGCCCAGCCGCCGGTCTTTTCGCTTTCAAAGATCGCATCGATCACGCGCATGGACGCGATGGCATCCTCGACACCCCAAGGCAGCGGCGCTCCGCCCAAAACCGCCTGGGCAAAGGCTTCGGCCTGCTCAGTATATTGATCGCAGGCGGGCAGGATTTCGCGCCGGGCGAGCGAGCCGTCAAAAGGAGCGCCGATATCGATGGTGATTGCGGTGCGCTCATTGGGTGGGGCGTTGAACGGAATGACGATCTCGGCCTTGGCCCTGGTGCCGAAAATCTGCACCCGTTGGTGCGGCGTGGCCTGCGTGGAGCAGGTGAACGAAAGCTGGCGTCCGTCGCCGAAATCGGCCAGCACCGAGGCCAGCCGGTCGGTGCCAAATTGGGGATCGCGTTCGACCAGCGACACCACGCGGTCCGGTTCGCCTTCAAAGAAATAACGTGCGGCTGTGATCGGATAGCAGCCGATATCCATGATGCCGCCACCGCCGATATCGGCCTGATTGCGTACATTGCCGGGGTCGACATTGTGATAGGTGAAAACCGCGTTGATGGAGCGGATCTCCCCCAATTCACCCGAGCGAATGATCTCGCGCATGCGGTGCCATTGCGGGTGGAAGCGCACCATGAAGGCTTCCATGAAGACGATATCGTTCGGGATGTTTCTGAGCTGTTCGGCCTCGCTGGCCGAAAGCGCGATAGGTTTTTCGCAAAGAACATGCTTGCCCGCTTTAGCGGCCGCCAGAGTCATCGGCACATGCAGGTGATTGGGCAGGGGATTGTAGATGGCGTCGATATCGGGATCGGCAAACAGATTCTCATAGGCCCCATAGGCTTTTTCGATGCCAAGCGTGTCGGCGGCCGCGCGGGCCTTTTTCGCGTCGCGCGAGGCGATGGCGACGACCTCGGAGCTTGGCGAGGCCATGATGGCCGGCGTGACTTTCTCCATCCCGATATTGGCGGTGGACAGGATGCCCCAACGGATTTTCTGCGCGGTCATGGCTTTATCTCCCTTTGCGGAGACCGGGGTAACCGGACGGGGTCCACGAGGCAAGGGCGTGATCACCGAGATGTCATCGCAGTGCAATTAACCCTGGCAATTGCTGCCTCGGTTCTGCCGACAAACTTGTGTTAATCTGGTGTTAAGGGTCCGGTGGCGGGCCGCAGATTATTTTGGGGCCGTTCATGCAGCTCAAGCCAAATGCCTTCCGCCTGCACGAAACCGCGCGCGGGGTTGAAACCATGAGCCGGTTTGCCCTGGCGGTGCTGGCGCTGGCCTCGGGGGTCTATACCTATCTCGGGGTCAGGGGCCTGCTCGATGGTTCGGCAAGCTTCGTATTCTTCGCCGCCATCATCTATTCGGCGGCCGTGTCGGTCGGGATCTATGCATTCTGGACCTATATGATGCGCTTCATTCCGCTAGTGGTGAGCGGGGTGCAGCGGATCAGCCTGTTCCTTACCATGCTGGTGGGTTCAGTGATGATCATTGCCATGAGCTCCTGGCTCAATGCGGCGGCGCTGGCCGGCTCGGCGGCGCTGGAGCAGCATATGGCGGTTACCCTGCAGGGCTATGCCGAGGATCTCGATCAGGCCCATGCCAATGCGTTAGCCAGCCAAAGCCTGTTGCCCGATGTCGAGCGGGCTTCAGCGCGATTTTCCGCCCTGGCGCAGGATGAGCGCGAAAGCGGCGCCCTGACTGGGACGCAAGGGTCGGGCAGTGTGGTGCAATTGCTCACCCAGATGAGCCAGCAGATGACCCAGCTCGCTGGCACGATTTCGGGGTCGCGCGAGGACGTATCGGCCCTGTTCACCCAGGGGTCCGAGCGCTTGGCGACAATGCGCGAACTGGTGTCGACACCGGGACAGATCGAGCCGCGCTCCGATGCCTTCCAGGCCGAGGCCGTGCAGCTGTCGGCCGTTATCGCGGCGTTGCAGCAGACCGATGTTGCGGCTTCGGTGAAACGCGCTGCCACCGACCTGTCGACCGGGTTCATCGCACCGGTGGCCGATGGCCGGGTTGGTGACCTGGCGATACGACAGAACCAGGTAATGGCTACCGTTCAGAGCTCGGTAGATGCCCAATCTGCAGCGCTGGTGGCAGCGGCAGACGAAATCCTGGCGACACCGCGTGTGGAGCAGCGACGCTTTGTGCCGCTCTCTTCGGCTGAGGCTGTGATCCGCTATTGGAGCGACTTTGTGCCCTCCTGGGCTGGGGCGATTTCCATCGATTTGCTGCCGGTTGTGCTGGTGCTGGTGCTGATGATCGTCAATGACGCGATGCGGCGCGAGGCCGAGTCCCTCAAGGAAGCCGAGACGATTACCGCGGCGGAGATGCTGCGGGCCATGGCGCTTTACAAGCGCATGGAGGCCGAGGGGGCGGCCGAAGCGGCAGAGACCCTGGGGGTGCAAGATGAACAACATGGCCACACCCCGAACGAGGCATCTCCGGACGGGGTGGTCAAGCCCGAAGAGGGCACTGTGACGCCGATCGAAGCGGCGCAGCGCAAGCGTGGCGAGGGACCGCGCCAGACATGAAGTCCGAGGCCAATGCCCGTGCTGAAAGTGACGCGAGCCCGTTCTATCGGCATGTGATGACCCGGTTTGCGCGCACCGAAGACGGGGCGATCCTGCGCTTTGCATTCTTCGCCTTGCTCGCAGGCACCATGGGCGTGCTTTATGTCGATTATCGGGAGCTGAGCGCCAGTGCACCTGAGGCCCTGACCTATGCGCCGCAGCCGATCCTGCCACCGGCCTCGAGCGAGGATGGGGGCGGGCGAGCGCGGCCGGCGCTCAATACGCCGCCGGAAATGCTGGATGATCCGTTGAGGATCGAGTTGATGCCGGGCGGGGTATTGCGCCTGACCGGAACCATCGATCCAGGCGCGGCAACAAGATTTGATCAGGAGATCGCGCAAAGGGGCGAATATGTGTCAACCGTGCTGCTGGATTCGCCCGGTGGCTCGGTGGACGATGCCCTCGAAATGGGGCGCCAGATCTTGGAACACGGTCTCAACACACAAGTGCCGGACGGCGCGCTTTGCGCGTCCTCCTGCCCGCTAGTTTTTGCCTCGGGTGCAGAGCGGCTGGCCGGGCACGACGCGGCCATCGGCGTGCACCAGATCTATGCGGCAGCGCTGAGCGCCACACCGCTTGATGCGCTCAGCGTGGCCGGGGTAGCGATGGCCGATGCGCAGTCCGCAACGGCCAGGATTACCCGGCATCTGGGCGAGACGGGAGTGGACCCGGCGCTGTGGCTGCATGCGCTGGAAACCCCACCGGACCGGCTCTACTATTTTTCTCCTGAGGAGATGGAGCGTTATGTTCTCGTCACCGAGTGGATGGAAAATTGAACGCGCGATAGGGAACCGGAGGAGGACCGGTTCGTTTCGCGCGTAACGATAAAAAACAGTTGCAGGTGAGGAGGTCAAAGATGAAACAAGCCCATATGCTGACCCGGCATCGGGATATCCAGAACTGGGTAAACGACCGCAGCGGTCGCCCGGCCATTGCCCGGGTGCGCGACCGGTTTGGTGAACAGCGCGCCCAACTCAAATTGCGGTTTGCGCAGCAAAGCGAAGGCCGGGTCGACGCCGGCATGAGCCCGTGTTCCTGGACCGCTTGGTTGGCGGAGCTGGACCGGCAGAACCTAGCGCTGCGGGTCGATCCGACCGGCGAGTGCGAGCTGGTTTCGCGGCAGGCTATGAACTGAACCGGCCGTCGCGGCGATTGGCCGACCCTGCACCCGCTGGATGACGCGCAGCCGCCGGCATGGCCATGCGCACGCAGTCGCGCCCATCGTTTTTCGCTTCGTAAAGCGCGCCATCGGCACGACGCAGCAGGTCGGCCAGACGGTCGTAAGGCATGAGCTGGGCGACGCCGAATGAAGCAGAGGCCGGTTCGCGCAGGCACGTTTCCCCGGCAGGAACGCTGCGGAAGGCGTGCCGTACGGTTTCCGCATAGAGCTTGCCGGTGGTCAGATTGGCTCCAGGCAGGAAAGCGCCGAATTCTTCACCCCCCAGACGCCCCAGCACGGCATGGGGGGGCGCGCATTCCTCAAGGATCCGGGCGAAGGTAGCAATGACTTTGTCGCCCGCCGCATGGCCGTAGGTGTCGTTGATTTGCTTGAAATAATCGAGGTCGGCCACGATTATCACGGCGGGAACGCCGGACCGGGCAGCCAGGGCAAGAGCAGTTTCGCCCCGGTCCTCAAAACCCCGGCGGTTGAGCAGGTTCGACAGCGTGTCGGTTTCTGATCGCGCGGTCATGTCGGCCATGACATCCCGCACAATGATCAGCAGCATCATCAACCCATTGGCGATCAGCAATACAGCGCCCAGGGTCTGAGATACGGCGGCGTATGTGGAAGACATATAGGCCTGCGGCACGGCCCCGGAGCCGATGGCCATGGCGAGCGTCGGTTTGGCCAGAAAATGCAATGTAGAGATGAAGTAGATGGCTAGCAGAGCGAGGTCGAGCGCGCGCTTGCGCTTGATCGCGATGATGACGCCGAGGCCAATTGCCTGCACCACGGCGTAGGGCGCTTGGTAGAGCAGATTGCGCAAGAAGCTGGCGCGCGGCATTTCGAGAATGGCAATATTGACCAGCAAAGAAGCCAGGATCGCAATCGCCAGCAGCAACCAGGGCGGTCGAATGCGATAGTGATGGGCTAGGCCTACCACGCAGCCGGCCAGCGCGAGTAGAAATACTGCAAAAATACCGAAGCTGACGAGGCGATGGTCGTCCTGGAACGGCAGGACGAACTCGAGCACGACATTGAGAGCGCCCAGTCCATACGCAAAGGCCAGCCAGCGCGCACCCAGCGCCGAACGCTGATAGGCAGCGACGACGCCGAAGGCGGTGGCAAAAATCCCTGCGATAAACAGGTTTATCGTCAGCACGAAGGCTGCAGCGCTCATTGCAATGATACCAGGTTCGAACCCCGGGCAATCCTAGTAGCCGGGGCAGAACGAGACGTTAATGGAAACGCCAATCAGTGGCTCATCCGCGGGGCAATGCCCAGCGCCTGGGCGAGTAGGGCGAAAGACCGGCGGCGCAATGCGTAGTCGTAAATAGTGGTGGTAATCATCACCTCGTCCGCCCCGGCCGCATGGGCCTTTTCGGTGATTGTAGCGGCCAGTTGTTCGGGGTCGCCCACCAGCCAGAGCGAAGATTGATGCTCGATAACCTGTTGCTGCTGCGGCGAAAGAACGCGGGCGGCGGCCTCTTCGGGCGGCATCAGGTGGCGCTGCTCACCGGTCACGAAAAGGGCCCAGCCCACGGCCTGGGAGGTCGCGAGAAATCGCGCCTCGTCCTCGGTGGGGGCGCAGATGGCCGAAAGGCAGAGAATGGTCTTGGGTTCGGGAAAGTCCGCGGACGGTTGGAAGGCCTGGCGATAGGCCGCGAATGCCGGTGCTGCGGGCGTATGGCTGAAATGAGCGGCAAAGGCATAGCCGAAGCCAAGCTGGCCGGCCGCCTGGGCGCTGGCGCCCGAAGAGCCCAATAGCCATTTGGGTGGTAATGCGATGCCGCCCGGAGACACCGGTACGCGCGAAAACGGATGGTCGGGCGCAAAGCTGTCCTCGTCAAACGCCATCAATTCGGCCAGATAGCTGGAGAATTCTTCACCGCCGCCGCTCTTCAGGGCGCGCATGGCATAGCCGTCACCACCTGGGGCGCGACCCAGCCCGAGGTCGATTCGGTCCGGATAGAGCGCGGCGAGCGTGCGATAGGCTTCTGCGATGCGCAAAGGGGCATGGTTGAGCAGCATGACCCCGCCCGAGCCGATGCGCAGGTCCCGCGTCGCGGCGGCGGCGCTGGCGATCAGGATTTCGGGCACCGAGGAGGCAATCGAGGGCATGCCGTGATGTTCGGCATACCAGAGCCTGGTATAACCCAGCCTGTCAGCTTCACGCGCCAGCAGAACGGTTTCGGCCATCGCCTGTTGGGTTGATGTGCCTTGGGCAATGGGCGCGAGATCCTGCAAGGAGAGCGTAAATGGGCTGGGCATGAAGGGCTTTCGCACGAGTTCGGTTTGATCGGTAGATCACGATGAACGGGCCCGAAATCAAGACCCACGTCAATAATTGGACGAGTCTGGAAGCCCGCGCCAATTTAGCAATCAGTTAAAGACGTTGCTAACTAATGCTTGCATCTGCGGGCGCGGGGAGGCCCATTGGCTGCTTCCTCCCGGATCGAGCTGCCCTGTGCTACATCGCCTTCTTTCTCAAGTGCTGACCGTCGCCCTCTTGCTGGGTGCCATCGCGTACCCGGCCATTGGTCAGACATTGCTTTTGGAAGTGCGTGGCGGTGTGGGCGTTGGCGAAATCGGGCAGAAAGACATGAATCTGCTCGATCCAAGCCCCTTCCGCGAGATCAATGCCGAGCTGCTTTTGTCGATACCCGACCCCGCAACTCTCCTGCTACCGGGCGAATTCCGACCTCATTTGGGAGCCAGTTTCGGACCCGAGGATGGCTATGTCTATGCGGGCCTGAGTTGGACTTTCAGGGCCCCGGTTGTTCCCGTATTTGTAGAGGCAGGCCTGGGCGGCGCTGTTCAGAGCGACGTGCTTGGGAAGCGCACCACACGCTTTGGCTGCTTGGTGCAGGGGCAGGCACAGGCCAGCGTTGGGTTCGATGTCCTGCCCAATGTAGCCGTGATGGGGACTGTGCAGCACCTGAGAGATCTTGGGCTGTGCGGTCAGCCTGACAATCCAACCACCCGTGCAGGACTGCGCCTTGGCCTGCGCTTCTAGCAAGATTGATGGTTGGCGTTCGAGGATCACATGAACACAATCGTTTCATAAAGAGCTTCATCGCTGGATGGCGATAATAGACCTGAATATAATGGGGTGGAGTTGCTAAAAGGCAATCCAGCGGCTCAACAGAGCGAGAGCTCTTGACTCTGCGGGACTGTGCCCCGTCTTATCGCTGCAGCTAAAGAGGGCGAAGACCATGAAGTTTGTGGCGCTGATGGGCGTAGCAACAGCTGCGCTGTGCACAGGCGGAGCTGTTCAGGCGCAGGATATTCCGGCGGGCGTGCCTTCGTCCGGCGTCTTCGACATCGTGGATGAAGTCCGCATTGGTGGACACTTCCACGGCATCTACTGGACCATGCTGCCGCAAAATCTGCAGGACTGGAAGTGGAGCCGCCTAGAAGACGTCAGCTTCGACGTTCTATTTACCTCGCCTGATATCGACGCGTTCCGTTGGATCGGTTCGCCGCGGCCGGAGGTGGGCGTGACGCTCAATATCAAGGGGCAGGACAGCCTGCTGCATGCCGGCCTCACCTGGCAGGTGCCCATGTTTGATACGCCGATCTACTTGGAAGGCACTTTCGGTGCCGCAGCGCATACCGGCTACCTGACCAATGCCCCGCAGGGGCAACAGAATTTCGGCTGCCGGGTCAATTTTTACGAGCGCTTCGGCATTGGCGCCAATCTCACGGAAAACGCAACGGCGACACTCACCTACGAACACACGTCTAATGCGGGCCTGTGCCAGGCTAATTCAGGGCTCTCCAATTTCGGCCTGCGTCTAGGCTGGAAGTTCTAGAGCGCCGGACGACGCTTTTCGCATCCTGCGCTAGGCGACCTGCCCGGCGGCCCAGCCCGAGGCCCAGGCCCACTGAAAATTATATCCGCCAAGCCAGCCGGTGACGTCGACCGCCTCGCCGATGAAATAGAGATTGCCGTGCGACCGGGCGCTCAT
>JBGTUK010000082.1:0-9698 GCA_041939225.1 Devosia sp. | reverse complement strand
GGCGCTGGCCGGCCAGTTCCTGAACGATCCGGTCAAGGTCAGCGTCGCGCCGCAATCGACCACCGCCGAGCGCGTGCGTCAGCAGGCGACCTTCGTCAACCAGGCGGAAAAGCAGGCGCTGCTGCATATCGTCCTGAAGCAGGAGGAGATCGATCGCGCACTGATCTTCACCCGGACCAAGCATGGCGCCGACCGGGTGGCCAAAAATCTGGCCATCGATGGACATGACGCCGCTGCCATTCACGGCAACAAGAGCCAGAATGCCCGCCAGGCTGCGCTCAAGGGTTTTGCCAGCGGAGGCGTGCGCATCCTGGTTGCAACTGATATCGCGGCGCGCGGTATCGATGTGCAAAACATCACCCACGTGGTCAATTATGATCTGCCGGATGATCCGGAGAATTATGTGCACCGCATTGGCCGCACTGGCCGCAATGGCGCCTCGGGCATTGCCATAACGCTGTGTGATGGTACGGAAAAGTCCAAGCTGCGCGATGTCGAACGGCTGATCCGCCGGACACTTCCGGTGTCGGGCGATCTGAACCTGGTCGAAGAAGCCGCCGCGCCACGCCAGCCGCGGAGCAATGCCGGTGCACCGGGCGGTGCGCGCACATCCCGTAACCCGAAGTCCAAGAGCCCGCGCAAGTTCAATACGCCTCGCCCGGGTGGTGAGCGCAGCAAAACGGGCGAAGGCATGCCGCAGTCTGCGCGGCCAGCCGGCAACAAGCCGGCCGGTGCCAAATCGGGCAAGCCACGCTGGAACAAGGGTCAGCGCGACGCAGGCCGTGCCCGGCGCGCATCAGCCAACGCGTGAAGCACATTTTGAGTAAATGGGCGGCCTTCGGGCCGCCCATTGCATTTTCGAGGGGATTGCCATGACTTCCATCGCCATTGTCGGGCCGGGCGCTATCGGGGGAACCCTTGCCGCCTGGCTGGCCCAGAACGCAGACCTTGATGTTTCGGTCTGCGTTCGCACGCCGATCACCGATCTGGTGGTGGAAACACCGGAAGGCGTAATCAAGGCCACGCCGGCAGTGCTGACCGAGCCCTCACAGGGCAAGCCGGTGGATTGGATCCTGGTGACGACCAAAGCCTATAGTGTCGATGCGACGGCACCATGGCTCAAGGCATTGTGCGGGCCGAAAACGCGCGTGGCGATCATCCAGAATGGGGTGGAGCATGTGAGCCTGTTTGCCCATCTGGTGTCGCCAGACCGGTTGGTCCCGGTGATGATCAATCTGCCTGCCTCGCGCAGCGCACCTGGTCGTATCGTCCAGAGCCGACATGGCATCATCGCAGTGCCCGCAGGGCGAAATGGCGAGGCGTTGGCGCAGTTATTCGCCCATACGGAAATCGAGGCGGCGACACACGCCGATTTTGTGTCCCAACTCTGGGTCAAGCTGACCGGCAATTGTGCTGCCATTGTGCCGGCGCTGACCTTGCGGGCGACCGGTCCGGTCTGGTCCCATGACATGGAGGCCATCGTTCGCGCCTTGGCAGAAGAGTGCGCGGCTGTTGGGCGGGCAGAGGGCGCTGTGGTGCCGCAAGCCGTTGTGGACACCACCGTCGAGAATATGCGGGCGATGAAAGAGGGCGCGATAGCCGGGTCAATTCATGCTGATCGGCTGGCGGGCAACCCCATGGAGATCGAAGCCCGCAACGGGGTCATCGTGCGGCTGGGCGAAAAACATGGCATCGCCACCCCGGCCAACCGCATGCTGGTTACACTGCTGGCGGCGTCGGGGACCCCATGGCATTCGGAGGCGTAGCCAACTCGCTGGCTGAACCGAGATAAAGCACATCGCGCGTCGCGCTGGGCTTGTCCGGGCTACCCTGGGTCAGATGATTGAGGAAGCTCACTGCCCAATCATCGACATTGTGCTTCTGTGCGGATTTCATCAGAGCGGCCCAACGCTGCTTGCGTTCATCGAGCGACATGTCGAGCGCCATGCGAAGGGCCTCTGACGTCTCGTCCGTATCAAATGGATTGACCAGAAGGCCCTCTGGAAAGATTTCGGCGGCCCCGGCAAAGCGCGAGAGCACCAGCACACCAGGATCGTCAGGGTTCTGCGATCCGACGAATTCGTGCGCCACCAGGTTCATGCCGTCGCGCAACGGCGTGACCAGGGCCACACGAGCCATGCGGTAAAGCCCTGCCAGGCTCGGCTGACCATAGGCGCGCTTGACATAGGTCAGGGGCTGCCAGTCGGGCTCGGCGAAATGTCCCATGACACGACCGCACATGGCGTCCAGCGTATCACTGGTTTCCTGATATTCCTTGATACTGTCGCGCGACGGAGGGGCCACCTGGAGCATGTGTACGGATCGGCGCAGCCGAGCGTTATTCGCGAGCAGTTTTTCATAGGCTTCAACGCGTTGCGGCAGACCTTTGGAATAGTCGAGCCGGTCGACGCCCAGGATCAGCCGCTGATCGCCCAAAACCCGCTTCATGCGGTTCACCATCTTGGTGGCGGCGGGACTAACCGAGAGCCTGGCAAAGGCATCGGGGTCCGAACCGATGGGGAAGGCGTCTACCTCGGTGCGGTTGAAATCGATCGCCTGCACCTTGTGACCGCCAAACGTGGAGGGCGCCTGATGCTCGGCAAATTCGGTGAATGCGACAACGTCGCGCTTGGCCTGCATGCCGACCAGATCATAGCGCGACAGGTCTCGCATCAGTTCTTCATGGTGCGGAATGGCATAGAGCGCATCGGTCGTGGGGAAGGGTATGTGCAGATAGAAACCTATGCGGTTGCGCGCGCCGAGCTGGCGCAATTCCGACGCGAGCGGGATCAGGTGATAGTCATGCACCCAGACCACGTCATCTGGCTTGAGTAGCGGCAGCAGCGCCTTGGCAAATTGCTGGTTCACCCGGCGATAGCCCTCGTACCAGTGGCTTTCGATGGTTGCCAGATCAAGGCGCAGGTGGAAGCTGGGCCAGAGAATGGAGTTCGAGAACCCCGCATAATAGGCGTGATGATCCTCACGGCTGAGGTCGATCTGTGCGACCTTGAGGCCATCGATATCCTCGATGCGGGCGTCGCGGGCGGGCTGCTCCGTCAGCTTGCCAGACCAGCCGAACCAGAAGCCCTCCCTTTCGCTCAGTACCTTGCGCAGCGCGACGGCAAGCCCACCGGCGGCGGGACCCTTGCCAGGCGTACGGTTCGATACAATGACGATGCGGCTCATGTGGCTGGTGCCTCCGTGTCTGGTTGAACATATATGTTTGCCGGCATGACCGGCGGTCGGCAGATCAGTGTGCAGTTGTGTCCGCCAGAATCGGCGATTCGTCCGCGAGATTGGCTGTTGCGTGCGGCTGCGCGACGATCTGGGTTAGGCCCTCGAGCAACGCATATACAGAAGCAACGTCGGCGATACGCATGCGCGCAATCGTCTTGCCCGGCCCGAGCTTGATGCCGATGCCGCCAAGGTCCTGTGCGGCCCGAAAGCCATCTTCGTCGGTTGTGTCGTCGCCGATGAAGATCGGCGTACGACCGGCAAAGGGTTCTTCTTGCATGTAGGCTTTAAGGGCACTGCCCTTGTCGATGCCGGCGGGACGCGCCTCAAGGACCATCTTGCCCGGGACGAGAGTGAATTCAGGATGTGTGCCGATAGCCGCCTGCATGGCGAGAAGGCAGTCTTCTTCCAACTCCGGTGCCTGGCGGAAATGAAGCGCGACGGCGCCGTCCTTGGGCTCCAGGATCAGCTCGGGATGCTCGTTGAGCAACGGCCTCAAGGCGTCGGCAATAGCTTGCGCGGCACCGCTGATATCGGCATCGAGCTCAAGTACCGTGCCATCGGCCCTGCGGCGCTGGGCGCCGTGAGCGCCGGCAACCGGCAGGTGCAGAGGAGAGAGAAAGCGGTCGATATCTGCAATCTCCCGTCCGGTAATGACGGCGAATGCGTGATCGAAGTCGCGGGCAGTCCGTTCCAACTGATCCGCCAAATCGGCGGGCACGTCCACAGCGTCAGGCGTCTCTGCGATTTCAACCAGCGTGCCGTCGAAATCGGTGAAAATGGCGAGCATCGGTGCCGCGCCGCCAGACTGTGTGATCAGTTCGGACATGGCTACCCCTTTGGTTACATTGATGGCTACAGCTTGCAACGCGCGGAGGGGCAAAAAGTTCGGGCCACATGGCTGGTATGCGCCCGGTGGGATTTATGAATGTCACATTAATAGTGCATTGGTCCTGCGTTCAAAGCCGCATGCGTAAAAGGAACCGAAAGCAGAAAGGGCCGAGCCCGGCCGCCAAGAAAATAAATGAGGGTCCCTTACACAATGTCACAGCTCTTGCTTACCGCGCTGTTCGCCTTGTCGATCAGCTTTCTGACCTTTGCCGCCTCCTTTGCGGAGGCTCCGCGTAGCGAATTCATGCCGGCGGTCGCCGTAGTACTGGACTAGGCCAGCGGGATGCCCTTGCTGCCCTTGTGCTTTTGATAGTCATCGGACAATTCGGCGTAGAGGGCGTTAAGGTCGTCGATGCGCGCCGAAAGTGCCTCACGATTGCTGCGGGAGAGCCCGGCGATCATGTCCTGCAGGCCATGGCTTGTCCAGAAGTCGTTGCTGCGATTGTATAGATCGCGTCTCGGAGACACGATGCCTGTCTCGGGCTCAGGCACCGCATAGACCGATTTAAGAATCTGGATGTCGTAGGGAATGGCGAAGCTGTCTCGGCTGTCCTGATGGCTGAACAGATAGTAGAAATTGTCAAATCCCGACCAGGTTATGCCAGAAAGGCAAAGCGAGCAGGGCTCGTGGGAGGCCAGAAACAGACAGTCGCTGGTGGCCGGCCGCTGATTGGTGGGCAGTTCAAAGAAACGCTTGATGGCGTGCATTTCACCATGCCAGAGCGGATTTTCGATTTCGTTGTTGGTTTCTGCCACAATCACCGAAAGATCGGATTTCCTCAGGATGGCCGCGCCGAACAACTTGTTGCCGCGCGCGACCCCTTTGGCGGTGACAGGCACAATGTCCTGCTCGATGACGTCGAGTAGGCGCGAGATCAGTTCAGCAGTCTCCACCCATTCTACTCCGCGGTGCGCACAAGCCCGATAAGCGGTACACCGGCCGCATCGAGCAGCCGCAATCCTTGTTCGTCGAGTTCATAGGATGCAACCGCAGACAGCGCTGTGAAATAGGCGGACTCTTCATTCATCAAGTCTGGCGCGCAAGCCATGCGGGTTGCGGCGGCCGGACCGAAGGTCAGTGCCTGAGCTTCGGTGCTGGCCTCAGTGAAATAATTGTTGCACCCGCCGAACCCGCCAGCGCGATGATCCGGGGCAATCGACAGGGTCGGTGGCCGCAGTGCGGCGACCGGTCGGCCGCCGATGCTTGTGACTGTCCAGAGCGTTTCGAAGAGGTCGGACGGGGTGGCGGGAATAGGCGGCTCCGGGCTGGGCGGCTGGGTCGGGGTGCGATAGACCATGATAGCGGTTGGCGCGGTGGCGCCGATGGTCACCGGCACGGGATCGGGTGTGCGAAACAGAACCTGACCGGCGCTGGAAATTTCGGCGAGCAATCCGAAGGCGCCGCTGGTCTCTCCGATTTGCGAATGCACATTGAGTGCAAAGCCGATCGGCACCTGACCCTTGGCTGGAATGCCCGCTGAAGCGCCCACAATCGGGGCCATCGTGGACAGGTCAACCAGCGTCACGCGGAGCCAGGCGTCCGCCGGCAGTGCGATGCGTTCGCGATAGGTCACGGTGCCAGTGAGTGTGGTCGCGGCCATGACCGGCGCTGACAGAACCAACATCAGCAGCATTGCTGCGGCCTGAAGCAGCCTTGAAAGATGCATTTCTGCCTCCATCCCTTTGCTTCACAAACTACAGCAAGCCGTTGACGGTTGCGAGACAAGGACGCTTTCTAGGTTACCCGGGGCGATCCGCTACTATGGTCCAGGGATGCTTGAAGTGATGCTCCTCGAGATTATTGCCCTCGCCGCCGCGATCAACGACGAGGAATTCGCTGGTCTTCTCAAGGGGCGTGAGGACGCCGTGCCAAACATTGATGGCGATGTTGACGCCCTGTCCCGCTGCGGGACGGAAAGCGCGCAGACGCGTCGGCTCGCCGCGATTGTCCTGTGCGACAATCACCAGCCAGGGGTGGGTGGATAAGGGGAAAAACGCCTGACTTCCCAGGGGGTGCCGCTCCATCATCAACAAGTCGAGTGGTAGCGCGTAAGGGCGTCCGCGGAATATCGAGATCATAGGCCGGGCCTCGTCCCCCTCCAGCTCAATCCGGGCCAAATCGTGAAAACGCTCGGTCATGCCCAGATTGATCGGATAGTGATCGGCTTTCTCGGTCTGGATAACCTGGCCGAACGGCGCGAAGGCTTCAGCGGTCAAAGGTTCTGTGAAGATCGTATTGTCGGCAGGCATGGCTCAGAACGGCAGTTTGGCGTGGCGGTTGACGTCCTTGTAGAGCAGATAGCGGAACCGCTCGGGACCGGCGTAGCAGGCTTGGGGGCAGAAGGCGCGCAGCCACATGAAATCGCCTGCTTCCACTTCCACCCAGTCGCGATTGAGCCGATAGACCGCCTTGCCTTCGAGCACGTAGAGGCCGTGCTCCATCACGTGGGTTTCCTCGAAGGGAATGACGGCGCCGGGTTCAAGCGTGACGATATTGACGTGCATATCGTGCCGGACATCATCGGGTTCGACAAAACGCGTCGTGCCCCAGCGTTCATTGGTGTCGGGCATCCAGCGGATCGGCTGGTCCTTGTCGCTGGAGACAAAGGCTTCGGGCGCGGCGATGCCTTCGACCGCTTCATAGCGCTTGCGTACCCAGTGAAAGCGCACCGCTTCGGTGGATTTGTTCACAAGGTTCCATGCGCAGCCGGGGGGCAGAAACGCATAGCCGCCCGCTTCCAGCAAATGGGTCTTGCCTCCGATTGTGACGGTCATCTGTCCGGAGATCACGAATAGCACGCCTTCGGCCTCGGGATTGTCTTCTGGTCGCTCACTTCCGCCACCGGGCAACACTTCCACAATGTATTGCGAGAAGGTTTCGGCAAAGCCACTCATGGGGCGGGCGATGACCCAGAGCCGCGTGTCGCGCCAGTGGGGCAGGCAGGAGGTGACAATGTCGCGCATCACGCCGCGTGGGATGAAGGCGTAGGCCTCGGAGAAGGTGGCGCGGCCAGTATGCAGGTCCATCTGACTAGGCAGACCGGCACTTGGAGAGGCGTAGGAAGAGACCATGACTCGTTTCGAATTGTGTCGTGCTGGGTCGAGCTTAGAGGTTTGCGCTGGCCGAGGCTATGGGGCAGGGCCTCAGGCGTCGACACTATGTTTCAGTTTGCTCAACATCGCAGCGGCATAGGCCGCAAGGGGCCCGATCCAACGCTCGTGAATAGCGTGGTCGGGCCGGGCGTCGAGATGGTTCCAGCGCTCGCGGCCTCGCCGTTCAGCAACAACCAGTCCGGCCTCTTCGAGTACGCGCAGATGCTGCATCACGGTGCACCGATCAATTTCGGGGATGAGGTCGCACATAGATCATGACGGCCGGATGGTTTTTCAATCCGGCCGGTATTGTTCATCTGCTGCGACAGGACTCGGGCTTCTAGGGCAGGATGGCCTTCAAGCGCAGCAGCGCAATGCGCTCGACCTGTGCGCAGGCCGCGGCGAATTCCTCGGCGGCTGTGTTGGCGATGCGTTTCTCGAAGTTGTCCATGATAGATTGCTTGTTGTGGTCCCGGACGGCGATGATGAATGGGAAGCCGAATTTTTCTACATAGGCAGAGTTGAGCGCGCTGAACCTGTCGCGTTCGTCGTCGGTCAGAGCGTCGAGGCCTGCGGAGGCCTGCTCGGCGGTGGACTCGGCGGTCAGGCGCTTGGCGGCGGCAAGCTTGCCGGCAAGATCCGGGTGAGCTTTAAGGACCGCAAGGCGCTCTTCGGGTGTGGCCATGCGGAACTGCGTCCGCAAGGCAAAGTGCAGGCCGATGGCCGTATCATTGGCCGGCCCCATTTCAGCCTCCCAGGCGCGCTCGGCAATCCAGGGTGAGTGTTCGAAGATTGACCCGTAGCGGGCAATGAACTCAGCGCGATCGAGTTGGCTGGGGATCACTTCGGGTGCCTTGTAGGGATGCTCCCTGGCCCAGTGACGCGCGATGTCGAGGCGGGTGGGGACCCAGACCCTGTCAAAGCCCTGGATGTAGTCGACGAACTTTTTGAGGCCCTGATAGCGGCCTGGTTGGCCGACCAGGCGGCAATGCAGGCCGATTGACATCATCTTGGGTGATCCGGCCTGGCCTTCGGCGTAGAGACAGTCGAAGCTGTCCTGGAGGAAGGTGAAATATTCCTCGCCGTTGTCGAAGCCCGGCGCGGTGACAAAACGCATGTCATTGGCGCTGAGCGTATAGGGAATGATGAGCTGCGGCTTGCCGCCGATCACCTTCCAATAGGGGAGGTCGTCGTCATAGGTATCCGAGATATAGGCAAAACCGCCATGGTCCGCCACCAGGTCAACCGTGTTGAGGCTGGATCGGCCGGTGTACCAGCCGAGCGGCCGTGAGCCGGTGGCAATGGTGTGCAGGCGCACCGCTTCGGCGATCTGGGCGCTTTCTTCGGCGGCCGGCATGTCCTTGTGTTGGACCCATTTGAGGCCATGACTGGCGATTTCCCACCCGGCTTCCTGCATGGCCGCGAGCTGCGCGGGCGCACGCATCAGCGCCGTCGCGACACCATAGATGGTCAGGGGCAGGTTCGCCTCGGTGAACAGGCGATGCAGCCGCCAGAAACCGGCTCGGGCGCCATATTCATACATGGATTCCACATTGGCGTGGCGCTGGTCGGGCCAGGGTGCTGCGCCCAACACATCGACCAGGAAAGCCTCCGAAGCGTCGTCGCCATGCAGGATATTGTTCTCCCCACCTTCCTCATAATTCAGGACGAACTGTACCGCGACATGGGCACCGCCGGGCCAATTGGCATGGGGCGGGGTTTGGCCGTAGCCATGCATGTCGCGGGGATATCGGTTCATGGATGAGTCTCTTCTGCGTCAGGCGGGGAGACCCAATGGTAAGCAGAAGCGCCGCCCCTGCGCTAGACGGAAGCGGCGCTTGTATCCATGACGGGGCGTTCAGCCCCCGCCGCGTGCGGAAACTGTTTCGAGTTGCTCCAGAAACTGCTTCCAGCCGGCATGCGCGCCGCCAAAGGCCTGTTTCTGCGTCGGGCGGAAGCCCGCCTGCTCGATCAGCCCCGCGAAGGCGCCCCGCGTCGCTTCGGCGACAACAACGGTGGCAGCCGCTTTGGCGATAGCAACGGCACCGGCGCGCCGCGCCGCAAGCGCCTGATTGGCGCCCTTGCCGCCAGGCGCAGTGGAGAAGCCGTCGCCGGGAACCGTTTCGCCCGGCCGGGGCAGGCGATCGACGGTGGCGATCAGGTCGAGATTGGCAGAACCGATGACGGTTATCACGAAAAAGCCTCCCTGGATGGTGTCCGGGGAGGCTTTAGCCGATTTGCAGGCGTGGAGTAAGACCGGTCAGCTTGCGACCTGTCCAGCCTCCCAGCCGAGAATGGCGCGCTTGCGCGTCAGGCCCCAGTGGTAGCCGGTGAGGGCGCCTGACTTGCCCAGCGCTCGATGGCAGGGCACCACGAACGAAACCGGATTGGCCCCGACGGCCGCGCCGACGGCCCGGCTTGCAGTCGGATTGCCGATCTCGGCCGCGATCGACGAATAGGTGCGCGCCCGGTTCATCGGG
>JBGTUK010000081.1:0-9871 GCA_041939225.1 Devosia sp. | reverse complement strand
TTCGAGAATGACGGGAGCCGCGATTTCGATCTTTCCGGCCTTTCCGGCGCCGACTACGAAACCATGACGCCCGTGCAGTGGCCGGTGCGTTCAAAGCCCACCGCCCGCATGTTCGGCGATGGCAAATTCTTCACCCCCGATGGCAAGGCGCGCTTCCTGCCGATCCAGCCGCCGCCGCCCTTTGCGCCGGCACCGGGCACGTTCATTCTCAATACCGGCCGGGTGCGCGACCACTGGCACACCATGACCCGCACCGGCAAAGCCGCCCGCCTTTCAGCGCACATGGCCGAGCCTTTCGTGGAAGTTCACCCAGCCGACGCCAACGCATTGGGTATTCGCCGCGCCAATCTGGTGCGACTGTCCAATCGGCATGGTTCGGCGCTGGTTCGGGCGCTGGTGACCGACCGCCAGCAACGCGGCCAGTTGTTCGTGCCCATGCACTGGACCGACCAGTTCGCCAGCAATGGCCGGGTCGATACCCTGGTGACCGGCAAGGTCGATCCAGTCTCCGCCCAGCCAGCCCTCAAAATGGCGCAGGTCATGGCCGAACCGGTCGGGGTGCGGCTCTATGGCTTTCTGGTCGCGGCGCGAAAGCCGGCGCTTGCGACCGATTACTGGGCCATGGCCCCGGCGCCGCATGGCTACCGTGCCGAGATCGCCTTGTTCGAGGAGCCCGCGGACTGGACCGATTTCCTTGCCGACACATTCGGCACGGACGCGCCATTCCAGTCCATCCGCGACGAACGCTCGGGGCGCCGTGCCTTCGTGCTGATCGAGAACGGCCGGCTCTTGGCCGCGCTCTATACCTCGCCCGACCCGGTGCTGGTCTCGCGCCAATGGGCGGTGGACCTGCTCGCCGAAACCGAATTGACCGCGTCGATCGTGCTGGCCGGTCGCCCCGGCGCGGATCGGCCCGATGGCGGCGCCATTGTCTGCTCCTGCATGGGCGTGGGGATCAACACCATCACCGAGGCGGTGACCCGCCACGGCTGCACCAGTGTCGAAGCGGTTGGCGCCCTCACCCGCGCCGGCACCAATTGCGGCTCCTGCCGCGCCGAAATCAGGGGAATTGTCGATGCAAACCGTCTCGTCGCAGCCGAGTAAGCGCATAGCCGATCTAGCCGTTCTCCCGGTCTTCTTCGACCTGCGCGGCAAGCGCGTGGTGGTTATCGGCGGAGGGGAACCCGCCGCCTGGAAGATCGAGTTGCTGGCAGCGGCCGGGGCGCAGGTGGATATTTATGCGGAGGAGGTGTGTGAGGAACTGTCGGCTCTTGCGCCCACCTCCATCATCCTCCACCCCCGCCCCTGGACCCCTGACGATCTCGAAGGCGCCGCGCTGGCCATTGCCGATATTGAGGATGACGCGGAAGCGCATGCATTCATCGCCGCCGCCAAGGCCAGCGCCGTGCCCTATAATGTCATCGACCGGCCCGAATTCTGTCAGTTCCAGTTCGGGGCCATCGTCAATCGCTCGCCAGTCGTGGTCGGGATTTCCACCGCCGGCGCAGCCCCCATTCTGGGGCAGGCGGTGCGCCGCCGCATCGAGACATTACTGCCGCAAACGCTGACCCAATGGGCGCAGTTGGCCGCAAAACTGCGCGCGAGGGTCATGGACGAGCTTGCTGCAGGTCCGCAGCGCCGCGCCTTCTGGGAGCGTCTGGCCGACCGGGCATTTGGGGGTCGAGCGCCTGGCGCCAGTGACGAAATCATCAATCTTCCCGCCGCTCCGGCCGCCGGTCGCGTGACGCTTGTCGGCGCTGGGCCCGGCGATGCCGAGCTCTTGACCATCAAGGCCGTGCGGGCGCTGCAATCGGCGGATGTGATCCTGTTCGACGATCTGGTGTCATCCGAAGTGCTCGAACTGGCCCGTCGCGAGGCCAAGCGCATGCTGGTAGGCAAGCGGGCCCAGCGCGAAAGTTGCGATCAGGGCGACATCAACCAGATGATGTTGACCCTGGCACGGCAGGGCAAGCATGTGGTGCGGCTTAAATCCGGCGACCCGATGATCTTTGGCCGCGCGGGCGAGGAGATCGAAATGCTGGAACGCCATGGCATTACCGTGTCCGTGGTGCCGGGCATTTCGGCGGGGCTGGCGCTGGCCAGCCGACTGGGCGTATCGCTGACCCATCGCGATCATGCCCAATCGGTGCGCCTCGTAACCGGCCATTCGCGCAAGGGTGTTTTGCCCGATACGCTGAACTGGACGGCACTGGCCGATCCGGCCACCACTTCGGTCTATTATATGAGCCGTCGCACCCTGCACGGCATTGTCGCCGAGCTTTCCGCCAAGGGCATGAGCCTTGACACGCCCGCCATCATCGCGGGGAGCCTGGGGCGTGCTGACGAACAGATCTGGCGCGGCACGATTGGCGAGGCCGTCAACGCGGTGGAGGCTTTTCCCCTTTCGGCGCCGACAATCTTTGCGGTGGGGGATGCTCTCTTCATGAAGCGCGCGCACGTCACTTCAGACCCTTGTGATTTATCCCAATACAACGACAGTATTGGCCTAATACACTCTTGATTAACCAAGAATGTGCACTTTGCCTTCACCACAATGGAGGCCAACGTGCGCAAAATTAGCAATATATTGACGGCAGTATTTATCACCGCAACATGTGTGTCGAGCGCTCACGCCGCTGACCTCTGGCAGGACTATCCGCCGGTCATCGACATCCCCAACCAGACAACGGACTGGACCGGCTTTTACGCAGGTGTGTTTGCAGGCTATGGCGGCGGCCGGGCCACTAGCACGGGCGTTGTGTCAGGCAATGTGACCGATGTGGACGTTCGTGGCGGCCTGCTTGGCGCAACGGTTGGCGCCAATGCGCAGTTCGACAATTTCGTTCTCGGCCTGGAAGGCGATCTGGCCTGGACCGACGTCAATGGCAGCGCGACATGCGTTGGCAATCCGACCTTTGATTGCAATGGCACGCTCAATTGGCTTGGTTCTGGCAAGCTGCGCGGCGGCATGGCTTTCGACAGCCTGCTGCTGTTCGGTACGGCCGGTGTAGCAGCCGGCGGCATCACTGCGTCGGTCAACCCTGTTCCCGGCGGGGCCACCGGCATCTTTTCGTCCACGGTGTGGGGCTGGACGGTTGGTGCGGGCGCCGAATACGCTGTCAGCGACGCCATCAGCGTCAAGGCGGAATACAGCTATTACGACTTCGCTTCGGTCAATGCGCCGATCAATACCATTGCAACGGGTGGCTCGACCGATATCAAGTCTAACGCGCATGTTGCAAAGCTGGGCCTCAACTACCGGTTCTGACGCTTAGCGCAAATCCACTGACACGGGCGGCCATGGGGCCGCCCTTTGCGTTCGTGCAGGTGCGGTAAAGCCTCACTTCATCCAGAACAGCGGCTTGAGGTCCACCGAAACCGGTTCGTTCTTGTCATTGGTGGCCATGATATCGGCCATATGCGCCCACCAGCGCTGCATCACTTCGGTATTCGGCAGGTCGGCCATGGTGTGGTCGACGCGACGCCAGAGCACACCAAAAAGGGTGTTGGTCTCTTCATCGAGATGGATGGAATAGTCCTTCACCCCGGCCTCGTGCAGCAGGTCGACCAGCTCGGGGAAGATCTCATCATGGCGCTTCTTGTATTCGGCGGCCATGCCGGGATTGAGCCGCATCTTGAAGGCGTGTTTTTCGTAGCCTGCATCCACGATCATGCGCGGCGCTCCCGGATCATGCGGAACAGAATGGGCAAGGCGATCACCACGATCAGCAGCGAGCCGGTGAAGATGGTCATAACGATGCCCGGCACGTTGAGCAGGCCAAGGCCAAAAGTGACAAGGCCGATAATCAGCGCCGCCAGCACCACCCCGATGATAGAACCGGCGCCGCCCAGGATCGACACGCCGCCGAGCACCACCATGGTCACCACGTCGAGTTCGAAGCCCTCGGCGATGGATGGACGGGTCGAGCCCAGCCGTGCGGTGAGCAGAATGGCGGCGATGCCGCTCATCAGCCCGGTCAGGCAGAACAGCACGAACTTGACGCGGTCGACGCGGACGCCGGAGAAGCGTGCGGCGGTCGCATTATTGCCGATGGCAAAAACCCGGCGCCCGAAATTGGTGCGGTGCAGCAGCACGTAGAAGATCACCGCCGCGACAAGGAACAGCACCACCTCGAACGAAATCACCCAGAACACATAGCCCTGCCCGAACCAGGAAAAGCTCGCGGGATAACCCTTGAAGCTCTGATCGCCCAGGATGATGAAGGCGATGCCGCGGAACAGGCTCATCGTGCCGATCGTCACCACGATGGAGGGGAGTTTCAGACCGGTGACGAGGAAGCCGTTGAAGGCGCCGCAGAGGATGCCAACACCGACGCCCACCGCCACCAGTGTCGGGGTGTCCGCGCCATATTGCAGCGCCAATCCCATCAGCGTTGAGGCCAGGGCGATGATCGAGGCGACCGAAAGATCGATCTCTCCCGAGATGATCACCAGCGCCATGGCCAGCGCGATCAGACCTTTCTCAGTGAAGTTGAAGGTGAGGTCGGAAAGACTCCAGGCATTGAGGAAATAGGGGGAGGCAAAGCTGTTGGCGATGAAGATTCCCAGCGCCACGAGAACCAACAGGCTCTCCCAGCTCAGCACTGCGGACTTGAATGGGTTGTCCAGCCGGTTCGGCAGGCGGCGGCCATTTGCAGTTGCGTCGGTCATGCCGCCACCTCGGCTTTCTTGAGAATGATACGTCCCTTGCTCCGTTCGCCACGGGCGTTGAGCACGACGGCAAGCAGGATGGCCGCGCCGGAAATGGCCATCTGCCAGAAGGGCGAGACGCCGATAACCGGCAGGGCATTGTTGACGACACCGAGGAACAGGGCGCCGAGCAGCGCACCGCCCACGGTGCCGATGCCGCCGGCAATCGAGACACCGCCGATGACGCAGGCCGCCACGATGGTCAGTTCATAGCCGCCGGCCACTTCCACCGAAGCAATGACGTAGCGCGAGATCCAGAGATAGCCGCAAAGCCCCGAAATGGCGCCCGAGAGCACGAAGGCCAGGAACTTGGTGCGCCCCACATTGATGCCGGTATAGACTGAGGCGGTCGGATTGACGCCAATGGCGTAGAAGGCCCGGCCCCAGGGCGTGCGGGTCATCAGCACATAGACCAGTGCCGCCACGACGATGGCGAACCAGCTCAATATCGGCAGACCAAGGAAGCTGCCGCGCTGGAGTTGGATGAAATCGGTGCCCATCTGTGCCGCGTTGACCCAAGCGCCGCCCGAAACAACGAAGACCAGACCACGGAAGATGGTCAGCGTGCCCAGGGTCACCACAATGGGCGGAATGTCGAGTTTCCAGACCAGAATGCCGTTGAACGCGCCCAGCGCCGCCCCGACCACGACGCAACCGGCGATCAGCAGCGGAATGGGAACAAACGGAAAGGCCGCGTTGGTCATGGCCACCAGCATGCCGGTCAGCGCCAGGTTCGAGGCCATGGACAGGTCGATGGAGCGGGTCAGGATGACGGCCATCTGCCCCAGCGCCAGCATCATCAGGATCGATGTGTCGTTGAAAATGGTCAGCAGATTGCCCGGTTGCGAGAAGCGCGGAAACCGCAGCGTCACCAGCACGATGACGGCGAGAATGGCCAGCGCCAGCCAGAGTTCACGGGATTTCAGGAGCCGGTTCATGCGGCCTTCTCCTCAACGATGCCCGCAGCCAGGCTGACCAGCGTTTCGGGCTGCAGATTATTGTTTTCAAGGGTGTCGACCACCAGCCCTTCGCGCATCACCACGATGCGGTCGCTCATGCCGAGGACCTCGGGCAGTTCGGAGGAGACCATGATGACCGAGAGGCCCTGGGCCACCAGTTCGCCCATGAACTCGTGCACGGCGGCCTTGGAGCCGATATCGATGCCCTTGGTGGGCTCGTCCAGAATAATCACCTTGGGCAGGGTTGCGAGCCATTTGGCAATCACCACCTTCTGCTGGTTGCCGCCCGAAAGGGTGGACACATTCTGGCTGAGCGAGGACGCGCGCAGGTCAAGCCGCTCGGTGTAAGTCCGGGCCAGAGCAAATTCCTCGGCCATGCGCAAGAAGCCGGAACGGCTGGTCTTGTCGAGGCTGGGCAGCGAGACATTCTTGAAGATCGGCTCGCCGGTAATGACGCCCTGCTTGCCGCGCTCTTCGGGCACATAGACAATACCGGCGCTGACCGCATCGGCCGGGGATTTCGGAGTGATTGTCTGCCCCTCGAGCACCATTGTGCCGGCCGAGGGCTTTGTCATGCCGAACACGGCCTGCATGACCTCGGAGCGCCCGGCGCCCACCAGTCCATAGAACCCCAGGATTTCGCCCTTCTTGACGGAGAAAGAGACATTGTTGAATTCGGTGGGGTGGCTGAGGCCAGTGACCTCCAGCACAGTGCCGCCAATTGTGGCGTCGCGGGCGGGAAAAATCTGCTCCACCGAGCGGCCGACCATCAGCTTGACGATCTCGGCCTGCGGCGTGTCCTTGATGAAGCCCTTGCCCACCTGCTCGCCATCGCGGAACACGGTGTAGCGGTCGGCAATGCGGTAGATTTCATCGAATTTGTGCGAAATGAAGAGGATGGCTTTTCCATCCTTCTTGAGGAGTTCGACGAGGACATAGAGCTCCTCGATTTCCTTCTGGCTGAGCGCCGCCGTTGGCTCATCCATGATGACCACCTGGGCGTCAACGCTGAGCGCGCGCGCCACAGCCACAAGATGCTTCTTGGCGATACCCAGCTCCTTGAGCGGCATGCCGGCATCGATGCCCGCGGCCATGCTGTCGAGGGTTTCCTGCGCCTCGCGCCGCATCACCGCCCAATCGATCAAGCCAAAGCGGTTCTTCGGCGCGTGCCCGAGATAGATGTTTTCGGCAACGCTGAGCTCATCGAACAGCACGGTCTCCTGGTGGATCGCTGTAATGCCGGCGTCAGAGGCGGAGATTGCCGTGGGAAGCGTCACAGGCTTGCCGCCCACCCGAATTTCGCCCGCGTCCGGCTGGTAGATGCCGGTCATGGTCTTGACCAGGGTGGACTTGCCGGCCCCGTTCTCACCAATCAGGGCCGTCACCTGGCCGGGATAGAGCTCCAGCGACACTTCGTGCAGCGCCCGCACGCCGGGAAAGCTTTTGGATATGCCCGAAAGGGTCAGGATGGGGTCAGTCATTCTTTTGGTCCTTGGCGTCGCAATGGCGCAGGCGCTTGATCCAGTCCCTGTCCCTTGGGGGAAGAGGGTTAGGGCGAGGGGGCCTTCCGTGCTTCTGGAAAGGCCCCCTCACCCGCTGCTTAGCGTCGACCTCTCCCTCAAGGGAGAGGTGAAGAAGATCAATAGATCTTGGAGAACTCTTCGATGTTGGACGCGTCGAACTGGAACGGCGCAGCCATGGCGGCCGAGTTGGTGTCGTCCAAGGTTACTTCGCCGACCTTGCCGATGGAGAAGGTTGCGCCAGGAGCCGCTTCTTCGCCTTCAACCAGAGCATTGGCCAGATAGACCGCCGAATAGCCCAGATCGATCGGGTTCCACAGGGCCACGGCCTGGCTGGCGCCATTGTCGATGAACTGCTTGAACTCGGACGGCAGGGCCAGACCGGTCACGTTGATCTCACCGATCAGGTCCTGGTCGGTCACCACCTGGGCAGCGGCAACGACACCAACAGTGGTCGGGGCGATGATAGCCTTGAGGTCGGGGTGTGCGGCGATCAGGCCGCGAGCCTCTTCGGTCGACTTCACCGAGTCGTCATCGCCATACACCACCGAAACAAGGTTGATGTTGGGGAACTTCTCGGGGATAGCTTCCTTGGCAGCTTCGATCCAGGCGTTCTGGTTGGTTGCAGTCGAGGCGGCCGAGAGAATGGCAACATCGCCACCCTCGGGCAGATAGTCGGCGGCCAGCTTGATGATGGTTTCGCCGATCAGGTCGATGTCAGAGGGGTTGAGGTGAATCTGGCGGCCTTCCGGGGCAACGCCGGAATCAAAGCTCACCACCTTGATGCCGCGATCCATGGCGCGCTGCAGCACCGGCACCAGGGCGTCCGGGTCGTTGGCCGAGATGGCGATAGCGTCGACCTGCTGGGCGATCAGCGAGTTGACGACTTCGATCTGCGCTTCGGCCGTGGCGGAGGTCGGGCCGGTATAGATCACTTCGACGTCGCCGAGTTCTGCGGCAGCATCCTGCGCACCCTTATTGGCGGCATCGAAAAAGCCGTTGCCCAGCGACTTGACGACCAGCGCGATGCGGGTCTGTGCCATTGCCGGCGTGGCCAGCAGCACGGCAGCGGTGGCCGTGGCGGCCAGCAGTTTCCAGAGTTTCATTTTGTCCCTCCCGGGGTTGCTCTTGGTTCAGTCATTGTCAGTTCAGGCGACACTTGCTTCAGCCTGCCCTGTTGTGTCCGCCACAATGAGCCGCACACCAGCCGTTTCCAGCATCTGGCGGTCTTCGTCGCGGATGCCGCTATCGGTGATGACAGCGGCAATTCTTTCGAGCCCACACAGGATGAGGCTCGAGCGTCCGGCAAATTTCGAGGAGTCGGCGAGCACGATCAGTTCGTCCGCCTGGCCGATCAGCGCCAGCTCGGACTGCACGACCATGGGGTCGGCCTCCATCAAGCCATGCACACCAATGCCCTGGCAGCCGATGAACATGCGCTTGGCGTAGAAATGGCTCGCCACCACGCCGCCAAAGGGCGAGAGGATGACGTTCTGCTCGCGATAGACCGTGCCGCCGGGGATGACGACGGCATTGCGCGAGTTGTGGATGAGGAATTCGGCGATGCCAAAGCTGTTGGTGAAGACGCTGAGGCGCTTGCCCGTCAGGTGATGCACCATCTGGTAGGTGGTGGTGCCGCCATTGATGATGATCGGCTCGCCATCGCGGCACAAGTCGGCAGCGGCGCGGGCAATTGCGCGCTTTTGCGAGATGTTGATCGTTTCATTGACAGAAAACGGCCGCCCGACCAGCCCACCCTGGGACGGCGGGTTGATCGCCTCGGCCCCGCCGCGTACGCGACGCAGCCGCCCCTGCTCGTCCAACGAGGCAATGTCGCGGCGAATGGTAGCTTCCGATGATCCGGTCACTTCGCAAAGCTCGGCCACAGTCACCACAGGGTGAGACTGGGCAGCAGCCAATATGACGCGGTGGCGTTCCATTTCGTGCAAAGCAGATACTCCCTGAGCGCATTTGCTTCCACCAATTTCGGGCAGAGTCAATCACCATTTCGCATATTTCAGTCATAAGCGCGCACGCATGACTAAACATGATTGTTTCTGATTGACTTTGTGGATCGTTCTATGCCCATCTCCGGCCAACCCAGTCTGTTGCCCTAACTTTGGGAGGAATCCTATGTCCACCGCGCCAAAGCGCCTTGAAAACAAGTGGGACGACGCCAAGGCCGCGTCCATGAGCGAGCCGGAACGTCTTGTCTACCGATCCAATCTGCTCGGATCCGACAAGCGCGTCACCAATTATGGCGGCGGCAATACCTCCTCCAAGATCTGGCAGAAAGATGCGCTGACCGGCGAAGAGGTCGAAGTATTGTGGGTCAAAGGGTCGGGCGGCGACAATGCCTCGATCAAGCTCGATGGCTTTGCCACTCTTTATATGGAGAAGCTGCGCGCGCTGAAGGGCCTTTATCGAGGCGTCGATTTTGAAGACGAGATGGTGGGCTACCTGCCGCACGCCACCTTCAACCTCAATCCGCGCGCGTCCTCCATCGACACCCCGCTGCATGCCTATGTGAACCGGCCCTACGTCGATCACATGCACCCCGACGCGATCATCGCCATCGCGGCCTCGAAGAACTCCAGGGAACTCACCCAGCAAATCTTCGGCGACAAGATCGGCTGGCTGCCTTGGAAGAAGCCCGGGTTCGAGCTCGGGCTGTGGCTAGAA
>JBGTUK010000080.1:0-9903 GCA_041939225.1 Devosia sp. | reverse complement strand
AATTGAATCCGCCTTAACAGGCATAAATGCAGGCCCGAAATGCCGGCGGCCTCTTCGAGCAGGGCACGGCGCGCGGTGGGTTTTGCCGCAATCAGCTCGCCAATCTGCCCCTGCCGCACCATGGCGGGGGAATGGGCGCCGGTGGAGGCGTCGGCAAACAGCAATTGCACGTCGCGAGCCCGCACTTCCTTGCCGTTGACGCGATAGACCGACCCGGACTCGCGCTCGATGCGGCGCGTGACTTCAAGCACGTCGGCAGTGTTGAGCACGGCAGGCGCTGTGCGGTCGGAATTGTCGAGAACGAGGGTGACTTCGGCGCTGTTGCGCGCGGGACGATTGCCGGAGCCCGAGAAGATGACATCGTCCATGCCTGATGCGCGCATCGCCTTGTATGAGCTTTCGCCCATCACCCAGCGCATGGCCTCGACCAGATTGGACTTACCGCAGCCATTGGGCCCGACAATGCCGGTCAGGCCAGGCTCCATGACAAGCACGGTTTCATCAGAAAAGGATTTGAAGCCATGCAGCTTGAGGCGGGAGAACTTCATGCGTTCACCCGCCCCAAGGCGATATTAGTTGGCAGGCGCCATCTCGTTGGCCGGGACCATCGCATCGGCTGCGGGCGCCATGGCATCGGCTGCCGGTTCTGCAGCAGCAGGCGCAACGAAATCGGCGGGCACAAGCGGGTCGATCTCGGCAGCGAGCTGCTCAAGCGTCTTGCCTCCCGAAAGCGTCTTGCCATTGACATAGAAGGTCGGTGTCCCCGTCAGCCCGAACTCATCCAGAGCCTGCTCGCGCTGGGCTTCGATCCCGGCGAACACCTCTTGATTCGTCAAGGCGGCCGAGAAGCTTTCCTCTGTAAAACCGAGCTGCTGGGCTACCGTGTAGATGGCGTCGCGCGGCTTGTCGGACATGCCCCATTCGTTCAGGGTCTTGAAATAGGTGGCGATCACGTTGTGATAATTGTCTTCCCCAGCCGCCTCGGCGAGCAGGAAGATGGCGGCATCCAGTGCATTGCGGGCGAATGGCCGCAGGATGAACTTGACCTTGCCGGTGTCGATATACTGCTCTTTGAAGGGCTCGTAGGTCGTATTGTGAAAGGAAGCACAGTGCGGGCAGGTGGGCGAGGCGTACTCGATGACCGTGACCGGCGCATCAGGATTGCCTTCGACCTTGTCGGTGAGGCCGCCTGCCGGCGCCATCAAAGCCGCCTGATCGACGACGTCGCCCTCCGCAGCGTGGGATGCCGAGATGCCCGCAAGGCTCACCGCGGAAGCGGCGGCGGCCAGGATGATTGTTTCGCGGCGGTTGAATTTCACGTCTCAGGCTCCTGAAAATTTTTCGCTGGGCGACACTACACACAGGGACGGTGTCGGCAAGTAGGCACGCTCATCACTTGGGGGTGAACAGTCTTACTGTTTCTTCATGGGCGACCTGCGCGAGAGCGCCAGACCCAGGGTCCTTAACGCCTCCCGCAAATCGTCATCTTCGACCATTTCGGTCGCCTTGCCGACCTTTGCGAGTTCGCTCTGGCTCGGTTGATACGGCTTTTGCGCCTTTTGGCCTGAACCGGGGGTGAATGGCGCGGCCGACAATCTGACATCATTGACCAGTACATACCCGAAATAGCGATTGACCGCGGCAGCGATTGCGGGCGCTTCGTGCTGGGCAAACAGCGCCTGGCCGGGCGCGCAACGCAAATAGAGCGTGGCGCCCTCGGCTCCATGGTTGCTGCGCGGCCAACTTAGTTTGTCGGGAAGGGTGGTCTGGTCGAAAGGCGGGGGGGCAATGTGGCGCCATTGGGCGATGATGTCGCGCCCGGCAAAGCCACGTTTTTTCAGCACCGGATCGAGCGCGCCCGAAAGCGCGTCGGAAACCGACAGCGTCCTGTTGCGGCGTTTGGGTTCGGGCAGTTGGTCTTTTGCCATCTCAGTGCAGTAGCGCTATGCGAGGCAAAACGCTATCCCTCGACCATGCCCCTCGCCAACCCCCATCCCATCGATTCAACATCTGTGCTCGCCTGGTATGATGCACATGCCCGCGACCTGCCCTGGCGGGTCTCGCCAACGGATCGGCGCGGCGGCGTGCGGCCCGACCCCTACCGGGTGTGGTTGAGCGAAGTGATGTTGCAGCAGACCACGGTGGCGGCGGTGAAGGCCTATTTTGTACGCTTCACCACGCTCTGGCCAACGGTGCAGGATCTGGCGGCCACCCCGCTCGACAACGTGCTGCGCGAGTGGGCCGGACTTGGCTATTACGCCAGGGCGCGCAATTTGCATGCTTGTGCGAAAGCGGTTGTGGCTGAGCATGGCGGCGCCTTCCCCGATAGCGCCGCCGGCCTGCAGAACCTGCCCGGCATCGGCCCCTATACAAGCGCCGCCATCGCCGCGATCTGCTTTGATGAACGCGTTGCCGTGCTCGACGGCAATCTCGACCGGGTACTGGCGCGCTATTATGCGCTTGAGATGCCGGTGCGCGATGCCAAGGAGGCATTGCGCGGCGCCCTGCAACTGGCCGTGCCCGAGCGGGCCGGGGATTTTGCCCAGGCCATGATGGATCTGGGCGCCACCATCTGCGCCCCGCGCGCCGCCATGTGTCTGGTTTGCCCCCTGCACAATGGCTGCGAAGCCCGGCGACAGGGCGAGCCGACGCGCTATCCGATCAAGCCCGTCATGGCCGAGCGCCCGGTTCGCAAGGGCCATGCCTTCGTGATGCGCGACGCGGCGGGCGATGTTTATTTGCAATCCCGCCCACCCAAGGGCCTGCTCGCTGGCATGACCGAGGTGCCGACCTCGGACTGGAGCGATGATTTGGGAGAACCGGACTTCCCGGTTGAAGGTGATTGGCGCCGACATGAACAGGTGGTCCATGTGTTCACCCATTTCCGGCTGGAGCTCGAAGTGTGGTCGGCGCGAGTGACGCCGGATGGTCTCGATGCCGGCTGGTGGGCGCCGACAGAGGCCCTCAAGGGAGAGGCGCTGCCAACGCTGTTCAGGAAGGTGTTGGCGGCCGCGGGGCTTAGCTGAACAGCAGGGCCCATCATCATGAGTGTCAGCGGTGGCTCCGGCTAGCGCGCGTACTCTCGGAAGACGATGGTCAACAAAAAGGCCGCCGGGGCAAACCGGCGGCCAGTTTTAGAGCCTGAGGATAGATTGGAGGTCAGGATCAGGCAGAAAGCAAATCAAGTTTTTGACGGATGTCGGCGCGAAGCGTGTCGATCGGCTCCATTCGTCCGGATTGTTCGTGGTGCCAGAAAGTCCACCCGTTGCATGACTCAGACCCCTGAACCAGCGCGCCAACCCTGTGGATCGACCCCTGGTGTGGACCCGAGACGAGCGAGCCGTCTGCACGAACCATGGCCCAGTAACGACGCTTGGCATCAAAAAGTTGCGTGCCAACATCGAGCACGCCCTGTTCGACCAGCGAGCCGAAGGGAATGCGGGTTTCCTTGCGCTTGGGGGTCACCGATTGCAGCGCCTCGAATACGCCGGGCCGGATGGACGCGATGCGCTGGCGGGCGCCCGCGATATAATCGGGCTCTCGCTCGATGCCGATAAAGTGACGACCCAGTTTGCGGGCGACCGCGCCGGTGGTGCCGGTGCCAAAGAAGGGGTCGAGCACGATATCGCCGGGCTTGGTGGTAGCATTGAGAATGCGGAACAGCAGCGCTTCGGGCTTTTGCGTCGGATGCAGCTTGCCGTCATCCTCGTCCTTGAGGCGCTCCGACCCTGTGCAGATCGGGAACAGCCAGTCGCTTCGCATCTGCGTATCGTCATTGGCCAGTTTCATGGCCTCATAGTTGAAGGTAACGCGGCTCTTCTGGCTTTTTGCGGCCCAGATCAACGTTTCATGCGCATTGGTAAAGCGCGTGCCGCGGAAATTGGGCATCGGATTGGCCTTGCGCCAGATCACGTCGTTGAGCATCCAGAAGCCCAGATCCTGCAACGCCGCGCCAACGCGGAATATGTTGTGATAAGAGCCAATCACCCACATCGCGCCATCAGGCTTGAGCAGCCTTTTGGCGGCCGCCATCCAGGCGCGGGTGAACTGGTCGTAATGGGCGAAACTTTCGAACTTGTCCCAATCGTCATCGACCGCGTCGACCCTGGATTGGTCGGGGCGAGTCAGACCCTGCTCGAGTTGCAGGTTATATGGAGGATCTGCGAAAATCAGATCGACGGAGCCGGCCGGCAAACTATTCATGTGGTCGATGCAATCGCCCACAAGGATAGTGTCGATCGGCAGGCGTGTGGCCTGCCTTTCCGCATCGGCCTTTTTGGCCGTACGCGCGGTACGCAACATACACTTAACCCTAACGCAGTACTAACGAGCCCGTTATAGGGCAGCGAGGTTAATGGAGCGTTCGCAAGGGGTTAGCGAGGAGTTAATCTGCCATCTCAATCACCGTTTCACGCACCAGCAGCGCTGCCACCGGGGCAAAGTCGTGGCGGTGGTGTCGGCTGGGGCCGTGCAGGTTGAGCGCGGCCAGATGTGCCGCCGTGCCGTAACCCTTGTGACCAGAGAAGCCGAATTGGGGCGCGTCGCAATCCATGATGGCGCACATGCGATCGCGCGTGACTTTGGCGATGATCGAGGCGGCCGCGACCGAGACGCTGCGCCCATCCCCGCCGATAAGAGCGATGCCAGGGCAGGGGAGTTCGGGCGGTATGTCGCGCCCATCAATTAGCGCGCGATCGACTGGGCAGGGCAGGGCTGCGACCGCTCGCGCCATGGCAGCAAGGGTCGCACCGCGAATATTGCGGGTGAAAATGTCGCCAGGCGGTGCAGACACTATGGCCACTTCTGCCGAAGCCATAATGGTTTCAAATAGGGCATCGCGACGCTCTGCGGTTAGCTTTTTTGAATCGTTGAGCCCCTCGGGAATATTGTCCGGATCGAGTCGCACAGCCGCCACGACGACCGGCCCGGCGAGGGGGCCGCGCCCGGCTTCGTCTACGCCGGCCACAAATCGCGCCCCGCGCGTCAGCAGCATCTCTTCATGGCTGAAATCGGGAAAACCGGCCTCGGGCGCAAAGAGCGTTTCGGTCGTAGGCTCTGATGGGCGACGTCGGGCCATGCTTGGGCTTCGATCTTTCAATTTTTGGGCGGTATTGAGTTCCGTGAACTTGGCAAGGAGCGCTAGTTACTTCCGCCAAGCACATATCTGCTGATACAAGAGTCTGGCCGGGGGGCAAAGGCGAGAGTGACTTTGATGCGCAAAGCAATAGGCGTTGCGGCTTTTTTGCTGCTGATCGGCGCCGTTTCGGCCGAACCCTTCCACCATCCATATGGCGAATGGCGCGAATACAATCGCGATTGGTTGGCCGCCTGCCCCGATGTCATCAACGAGGACGCCGCCGACTATTACGGCTATTCCTGCTTTGCCAGCACCGGCAGCCAGGAACTCAACGGCGCGGGGCTGCCCGCCTATAAACTGACCCTGATCCGCAATCGGCTCGACGGCGCGATCGATATCGCCATTACGGTTTCACCGGAGAACGGCCAGTATGACTCCGCCCGCCCCATTTTGCTGCATTTTGGCAGTGAAGCGCCGATCGAGCTGACCATGGCAGCGGAGCTCGAACCCCGGTACAACACGATCAATCAGTTCTTCATCGCCGGTCCCCGAAGTGCGGACATTCTCGACAAGATGAAGGAACGCAACGCCTTGACCCTGTCCGTGCCGCTGTTGGGGCAGGATGAGCCGGTCAAAACCTGGCTGTCGCTGCGCGGCGTACTGGCATCTCTCGATTTCATGGCTAACTATGCCCGACGAGTGGCGCAGTACTGAGTCCGCCAAATTAGAACAGGCTCATCTGCGGGCTCTCTATTTTCGGTGCCTCGAACAGGTCAGCGCGCAACGGGGGCAGCTTGGCATCAAGCCCGTAGCGCTCGCGGGCCTTTTCAAAACGCTGGCGCAGCAGGGTGGCATAAGGGCCTTCGCCGGTCATCCGGCTTCCGAAACGTGGATCATTGTCACGTCCGCCTCGCGTATCGCGTACCAGAGAGAGCACGTGACGCACGCGGTCCGGAAAATGCCGCAGCAGCCATTCGCGGAACACATCCCGCACTTCGCCCGGCAGGCGCAACAGGATCATCTGTGCACTGATCGCCCCCTGGGCCTTGCCCGCGTCGAGAATGCGTTCAAGCTCCATGTCGTTGATCGCCGGGATCATGGGCGAAGCGAAGATCGCTGTGGGAATACCAGCTTCCGAAAGCAGGCGAATGGCTTCCAGCCGCCGCGCCGGCGAGGAGGCGCGCGGCTCCATCTTGCGGCTCAGCTTGTGGTCCATCGAGGTGACAGAAATGGCGACCTTTACCAGCCCCAGCTTGGCAAGTTCGGTAAGAATATCGAGGTCCCGCACGATCAGCGCTGACTTGGTGGTGATCATCACCGGGTGCCTGGTTTCCAGCATCACTTCGAGAATGCCGCGCGTCAGCTTGTGGGTGCGCTCGGCCGGCTGATAGGGGTCGGTATTCGTGCCCATGGCAATGGGCTTGGGGCGATAATTCTTCGCCGAAAATTCGCCCCGCAGCGCCTCGACGGCATTCGCCTTTACGTAGATGTCGCGCTCGAAATCGACCCCGGCCGAATGTCCCAGATAGGCATGGGTTGGCCGCGCGAAACAGTATGAGCAGCCATGCTCGCAACCGCGATAGGCGTTGATCGAGCGCTCAAAGCCGATATCGGGACTGTCATTGCTGGTAATGATGGTCTTGGCCCGCTCGATATGTTCGACCGTTTCGAACATCGGCATCGGCTCCACGCTGCTGCCCCAGCCATCATCGAAACCGTCGCGCTGATGCTTTTCAAACCGGCCCGCGCGATTGCTCTGGGCGCCACGACCGCGCACGCGGTCCGGCTGCTCCAGTTCGCGCCGTGCAAGATCCGCGTCACGGCTGCGGCTCAGGCGTTCAAGGGCTTCAAAAGAGGGCGCCTGATATAGGGCCATGGTTCTGTCTCCTGCCTCGACGCGGGAGGGAATCGTCTTTCCTCCAACGCAGAAAAAGGCTATCAGCTCGCGAAGAACAGAACAAGAACAAAGCTACGCCGGTGTGCGTCATTGCGACGGATATCGGCATGACGCCCTTGCATTGCGAGACTTTACCGCAGGCCGATGTGGGCGTAGGAAATCGCGCCTAGGACGAGGCAACGCGGCGACCCGCAAGTATCCGCCCTTCCAACGCCTGCAAACGGGTTGGTTCGGCGCGGTCCGATTTTCGCTGCTGACACGCGCTGTCGCACATTTTTTGCATGCCCCGTGTCGAAGGCTGGCGGCATTCGCCGTCGCATGGGCGACACACTATTCGCGATGAGGGTTACGACAAATGACACTGCAAGCCACTTTGGATGAGACGGCCGCGATCGCGCCTCACCATCCCGACAATGCCGCGAGCAACAGGTTGGTGATCGCCATCCTGCTGGTCTCCACCTTTGTCGTGTTCCTCAACGAAACCATCATGAGTGTGGCCATACCGCACCTGATGGGGGACCTCGGCGTCACTGCCAGCGCGGCCCAGTGGTTGACCACCGGATTCCTGCTGACCATGGCCGTCGTCATCCCTGTCACCGGTTTCCTGCTGCAGCGCATCAACACACGACCTATGTTCCTGCTCGCCATGTCGATCTTCTCGGTCGGCACACTAGTCTGCGCTCTGGCGCCGGGCCTCGAACTGCTGATTGCCGGGCGGGTTATTCAGGCGGTGGGCACAGCCATCATGATGCCTTTGCTGATGACCACCGTTATGACGCTGGTGCCACCTGAATCTCGTGGCAAGACAATGGGCAATATTTCCATCGTGATGTCTGTCGCTCCAGCCATCGGTCCGACCATTGGCGGATTCATCCTGAACAATTTCGACTGGCGCTTCATGTTCTACTTCACCCTGCCGATCGCGATTGCGGCGCTGGTGCTTGGTGGCTTGCGCATCCGCAATGTCTCGACCCCTCGCTATGCTCCGCTCGATGTGCTCTCGGTAATCCTGTCGGCCTTTGCCTTTGGCGGACTGGTTTACGGCTTGTCGAGCTTTGGTGAGAGTTTTGCCCACACCGGGGAGCCCGGTCCAATGCCACTCTGGCTGCCGATCGCCGTCGGCGTGATCGCCATGGGTCTGTTTACCTGGCGCCAGTTCGGCCTGCAGCGGGAAGACAAGGCACTGCTAGACCTTCGCGTGTTCCAGTCGCGCAACTACACCGTGTCGGTCTCGATGATGCTGGTTGCCATGATGGCCCTGTTCGGCACGGTCATCCTGCTGCCTATCTACACCCAGAACGTGGTCGGTCTCGATACGCTCGAAACCGGGCTGTTGCTATTGCCCGGCGGCCTGATCATGGGGCTGCTTGGTCCGGTGGTCGGCCGTCTCTACGACCGTGTCGGTCCAAGAGTCCTAGCTGTGCCGGGCGCCATTCTGGTCTCCGCTGTGCTCTGGGCGCTGACCACGGTGGGGCAGGATACCGCGCCTTGGGCGTTGCTGGCGGGCCATGTGGTGCTCAGTGTTGGGCTCGCCCTGATCTTCACACCGGTCTTCACCTCCTCCATGGGTTCGGTGCGCGCGGAGCTTTACTCGCACGCCTCTGCGGTACTCGGCTCGATCCAGCAGCTGGCAGGTGCAGCAGGCATTGCCCTGTTCGTGGCGCTGATGACCATTCGCACCGCGGCCCTGACGTTCGAGGGTGTCGACCCGGTGGAAGCGCTGGCCGGCGGTATTCGCGCCGCTTTCCTCGTTGGGGCGATCATCTCGCTCTTCGCCATTCTTGCGGCCTGTTTCATCCGCAAGCCCGAGGGTGGGGCTTCCGCACCTGGCGGCAGCCACTGACCCTGCTCCCGAAATGACGGCGCTTCGGCTCCCGCCCCCTAAAAAGGCGGGAGTTTTCTTGGCGCCAACCATTTCATTACCAATGCGGACTACTGCTGGCGGCGGAGGATGTCCGATGGAGACTCACGACAATTTCGCCATTTTGGCACCGGTGATCCAGCTCTCTTTTGCGGCCGTGTTCTGCTGGCTGCAAAAGGCCGGATTTCGCTCCGCCTGGCGCTGGGGATTGGCTTATGGCCTGAGCGCCCTTGCGGCGCTGCTCTATCTGCCGCCCCTCGATCCTGCAGTCCAGACCGTTATTTCCGATGCCTGCTATCTGGTATCCTACACCATGTTCGGCGAGGCGATCCTGGCGCGCCATGGCCAACCCCTGCGGCGCATCGCGCGAACTGCGGTGTTGCTTGCCTTTGTGGCGCTGGACCTGGTCGCCGTCGCAGTCTTCGACAGCCTCGCCCTAAGTGTGCTGGCCATCGATATGGGCGTAGGCGTTCTGCTCGGGTTCGGCTTGCTCGCCTGGCACCAGATGCGCAGCGGGGTCGATATCATGCTTGGTCTGTGCGCACTGCTGAGCGTACTGATCAATATCGCTACAGCGCTCATCTACGGTCTGGTGGTGCCCACCCAGGTGGAGGTGGCACAGATATTCGTGACCGAGTATGCCTATATAATGCAGCTGACGGGCAGTGTGTTCGGTATCTGGTTTGGTCTGTCAGCCCTAGCCACCTATGCACACGACTCCATGGTCACATATCGCGAGGCCGCTGATCGGGATCCGTTAAGTGGGTTGCTCAACCGACGGGGCTTCGACGCCTTGACCAAGTCGCTGCTCAAGAGGGGCCAGGGTGGCGCCCTGCTGACGGTGGACATCGATCACTTCAAGCAGATCAACGATCGCTACGGCCACGACGCCGGCGACCTGGTGCTGATCGGGCTGGCAGATATTCTGCGCTCGACTCTTCCAGACACGGCGATCATTGCCCGTTTTGGTGGCGAGGAGTTCGTGGTCGTCCTCCCCCAAAGCTCCATGAGCGAAGGCGGTGCGCTGGCCCATGCGATCCGCGTGACCTGCGCCAGCCACGATTGGCG
>JBGTUK010000079.1:0-9992 GCA_041939225.1 Devosia sp. | reverse complement strand
CATTCTGTTCTCCTTCGTGCAGTATCTCGAATACAGCCACGCCGCCTTCTCGTTCTCGGGCAACTATTACGGCGCGACCTTCTTCATGGCGACCGGCTTCCACGGTTTCCACGTGCTGGTCGGCACGATCTTCCTGATCGTCTGCCTGATCCGCGCCGAAATGGGCCATTTCACCCCAGAACGTCACCTCGGCTTCGAATTCGCCGCCTGGTACTGGCACTTTGTGGACGTGGTCTGGCTGTTCCTGTTCGCCTCCGTCTATGTCTGGGGCGCCTGGGGCGTTGCCCTGAGCCACTAGGGCCAGGCGTATGATGACAAAGGGGCGCGGCATGGCTGCGCCCTTTTTCTTTGGAGACCCGCAATGAGCAAAGCTGAAGCGACGCGCCGACCGGGGCTGCGCGGGGCCGATTGGCTGTTTACCGCGCTGATGCTGGTACTGGCTGTTATCTGCGTGTTCCTGGGCAATTGGCAGATGGCGCGGTTGTCCGAGAAGGAAGCCCTCGTGGCCGCGGTCGACCAGCGGCTGACGTCCGGGCCGATCCCTGCGCCGGAAGCCGCAGAGTGGCCGGTTCTGGATATGGAGCTGTGGAATTTCCAACCCGTCACTCTCACTGGCAGCTATCGCTACACGCAAACGGTGACGGTGTTCACCAGCCTCGCCAATGCGCGCGGCCGCTTTTCCGGCCCTGGCTATTGGGTGGTCACGCCCTTCGAACTGGACACCGGCGGGACGGTCTTCGTCAATCGAGGCTTCGTGCCACAGGAATTCCAGGAGCAGGCCGCATTGGGCGACCTGCATGGCGACGATCCGGGCAGCGTGACCATAGTGGGGCTGTTCCGCCCAGGTGAGGCGGTCGCCTTCATGGCACCGGAGCCCAACATGTCCGACCGGATCGAATGGGTGCGCAATCCAGAGCGGCTGGCGGCCATGGTCGATCCCGCTCTGGCCCCGATCGCCCCCTACTATGTCGATTTGCTGGCCGCCGGCGCGGGCGATCTTCCCCAAGGCGGGGAGACTGTCGTGAGCTTCACCAACAATCATTTCGGCTATGCACTAACCTGGTACGGTTTCGCCATTGTCGCGATTGTGATGCTCGGTTTCTGGCTGTGGCGGCAACGTCGAACGCCGGACCGTTCCGCTTGATGCCGGCCAAACCTTGCAGCTACGGTCTGGTTTGACTAGGTTGCGACAATTCTAGAAGGGCTCTTCCCCCCGATGCAGTTTGTTTCCACGCGCGGCCAGGCGCCGGCGCTCGGCTTCTCCGACGCAGTTCTTGCCGGTCTTGCCGCTGATGGCGGCCTCTATGTTCCGGCTAGCTGGCCCCAGATCGGCGCCGATGAGATCGCCGGTTTTGCCGGTAAGCCTTATGCCGACGTCGCCTATGCTGTCATCTCGCGCTTTACCGGCGACGAAATTCCGGCCGACAAACTCAAGAGCATCATCGACGCCGCCTATGCCAGCTTCCGCCATCCTTCGGTTGCCCCGCTGGTCGAGTTGGAACCCGGTCATTTCGTGCTTGAGCTGTTCCATGGTCCGACGCTGGCCTTCAAGGACGTGGCCATGCAGTTCCTCAGCCGGGTGATGGATCACATCCTGGCCGAACAGGGCCTGCGCGCCACTATTGTTGGGGCCACTTCGGGCGATACTGGTTCGGCTGCAATCGAGGCCTTCCGCGGGCGCGACACCACCGACATCTTCATCATGCACCCCAAGGGACGCACCTCTGAGGTGCAACGCCGGCAGATGACCACGGTGCTGGACGACAATGTCCACAATATCGCGCTCGAAGGCACATTTGACGACTGCCAGGACGCGGTAAAGGCCATGTTCAACAATCACGCCTTCCGCGACCGGGTGCGCCTGTCCGGCGTCAATTCGATCAACTGGGGCCGGATCGTCGCGCAGATCGTCTACTATTTCACGGCGGCCGTTTCCCTTGGCGCGCCGCAGCGCAAGGTCAGCTTCACCGTCCCAACCGGCAATTTCGGCGACATTTTTGCTGGCTATTGCGCACGGCAGATGGGCTTGCCGATCGAGAAACTGGTGATTGCCACCAACGCCAATGATATCCTGAAACGCACGCTCGATAGCGGGCGCTATGAGATGGCAGGCGTTGCGCCCACCATCAGCCCTTCGATGGATATCCAGATCTCGTCAAATTTCGAGCGCCTGCTGTTTGAAAGCGTGGGGCGCGAAGCCGACGCGGTCAATCGCATGATGGCCGGGCTCAAGCAGTCGCGCGGCTTCGATCTGCCCGAAACGGCTCTTTCCGCCATTCGCCGTGACTTTGCCGCCGGCAAGACTGACGAGATTGCGACCCGTAAGGTGATTGCCGACACCCATAAGGCTTCGGCCTATCTGCTCGATCCGCATACGGCGGTCGGAGTCGGGGTAGCGCGCGATCAGGCGCAAAGCCAAGTTCCCATGATCACGCTGGCAACAGCGCATCCGGCCAAGTTTCCCGCCGCGGTAGCTGAGGCATCGGGCATCGACCCTGCTCTGCCCGACTGGCTGGGCGATCTCTACGAACGGCCCGAACGGGTCACGGTGCTGGACAATGACCAGCGCCAGATTGAAGACTTCATCGCGGCCCGCAGCCGCGCCTGAACGACACGGAAGAGCCGCGGTCGTTTGGCCGCCGGTTCAGGAGGACCAGTGTGAGCGTACGATCGACGACCCTCAAAAACGGCATGGTGGTGCTCACCGACAATATGCCCCATCTCGAAAGTGCCTCTCTGGGCGTCTGGGTTAAGGCCGGGGCGCGGTCCGAGCGCAAAACCGAGCATGGCATTTCGCATCTGCTCGAACACATGGCCTTCAAGGGTACCGGCTCTCGGTCCTCGCTCGAAATCGCCGAAGCGATCGAAAATGTGGGTGGTGATCTCAACGCTGCGACCTCCATCGAGCATACCGGATACTTTGCCCGCGTTCTCAAAGATGACGTCGTCCTGGCCGCCGATATCCTGGCGGACATTCTGCAGAATTCGACCCTCGACGAGGGCGAGCTGGCGCGCGAGAAGCAGGTGATCGTGCAAGAGATCGGGGCGGCGCGCGACAATCCTGACGATCACGTTTTCGACCTGTTCCAGGAAGCGGCATATCCTACCCAGCCCATCGGCCGCACCATTCTGGGCACGGTGGATTCGGTCCGCCAGTTCAATCCTGACACCATCCGCAAATATATGCGCCGCAACTATGTGGGTGACCGCATGGTGATTGCGGCTGCCGGCAATGTCGATCACGACGGTCTTGTGCGTGTGGCCGAGCAGCGCTTCGCTGAGCTGGCTCCCAACGGCGCCCCCGATCCGCAGCGAGCCGAGTATCAGGGTGGTGAGGAACGACTGATCTCAGACCACGAGCAGGCCCACATCGTTCTCGGCTTTGAGGGGCGTGCATATAATTCGGACGGGTTTTATGCCGCCCAGGTGCTGGCCTCCATCCTTGGCGGGGGCATGAGCTCCCGCCTGTTCCAGGAGATCCGCGAAAGGCGGGGCCTTTGCTACTCTGTCTACTCCTTCCACTGGGCCTTTGCCGATAGCGGCGTGTTCGGCGTTGCGGCAGCCACGGGCGAGGATGAGGTGGCTGAGCTCATGCCGGTGGTGACCGACGAATTGCGCCGGGCCACCGAGACCATCAGCGATGAGGAAGTGGTGCGCGTGCGCAACCAGATCCGCGCCGGGCTGCTGATGTCGCTTGAGAGCCCGTCGGCCCGCGCCGGCCAGCTTGCCCGTCAGCAAATTCTCTGGGGCAGGCCTATCGAGATGCAGGAGACCGTAGAGCGCATCAACCGCATCACCGCCCAGCGGGTGCGGGACGTGGCCGAGCAGATTTTCACCTCGGGCACCCCGACACTTGCCGGTATCGGACCGATCAGCCGCCTCGCCGATGTCGAAAGCATCGGCGGTACGCTCAAGCGCTGACCCCATGTTCTGGCCCTGGTCCTCGCCGGCGCCTCTGGTCACCCTGCACGGGCAACGCGTTCTGCTGCGCTTGCCGCAAATGCGCGACTATGAGGCCTGGCACAAGCTGCGCCGCGACAGCCAGGCGTTTCTTCGTCCCTATGAACCGCGCTGGACCGAGCTTGACCTGGCGCGCCGCGTCTATGCCATGCGCGTCCGACGCGCCCGTCAGGAGGTGGAAGAAGGGACGGACTACACCTTCTTCATCTTTGTGAACGAGGGGCGGCATGAACAGTTGGTGGGCGGGATCACGCTCTCAAATATTCGCCGCCGCGCCGCCCAGTTCGTCAGCTTGGGCTACTGGATGGGACAGAACCATGCCGGCAAGGGGCTGATGACCGAGGCCGTGGGCGTGGTCGTGCCGTTCATTTTCGAAGCGCTCGACCTGCATCGCATCCATGCCGCCTTTCTGCCCGACAACATCGCCTCCCGGCGCGTATTGGAGAAGAATGGTTTTGTCGAAGAAGGCTTCGCCAAAAACTATTTGCAGATCAATGGTCGTTGGGAAGATCACGTATTGATGGGGCTGACGAGAGAGCGCTGGGAAGTGGCGCGGCTGGGCCAGCGTCACATCGATCAGTCTCGCTTCGCCTGACACAAATCCCTGTGTGTTGCGCGCCGGCAACAGGCAAGGACGCTTGTCGCAAGCGTCAATCTCTCGTACCAAGTGAACGCTCCGCTGGAGGATCGAGAAGACGAGGGCTTGTCCGCACCGCACACGCTGTCACCGGACTGCCGCCATAAAGAAGCCTAGCGCCGGATTTAACTGCTTTTGATGCGTCATTTTCTTGCATTCGCGTTCTGTCTAGCGTTCGCGCTTTTCGGCCTCACGCCCGCCAAGGGCTTCGAGGTCATCTCCGTTCCCGAGGATGTCAACGCCGTCAATCTCTCCGACGTGGTGGAAATCGTGGCCGGCCAGGGTGGGCGCGTGCAATTGTCCACTGCGCCTGACGCCGACGGCATTATTCGCCGCATCGAAGTGCTGGCCAGCGACCCGGAGACCAACCCCTATTTTGCGTTGATCGCGCTGCGCAATGACAGCGACCAGCAAATCCAGCGCCTGCTTGTGGCCCCCTTCTTCCGGTTGCCGGGCTCGGGCGTCTTTCAGCCTGACCTGGGAGAAAACCGCGTCAACGCCATCACCCCCAGCGCCGGCATTCGCCCCGAGCGTCAACCTGATCCTGAGGCGGACGTCTTCATGGTGACGCTCGATCCCGGGGCCACCATGACGCTGATTGTCGAACTCGCCTCGGAGGATCTGGCTGAGTTCTACCTTTGGGAACCGAACGCCTATCGCGATTATATCAACGCCTTCACGCTCTTTCGTGGTGTGGTGCTGGGCGTGGCTGCACTCGCATCGGTATTTCTGACCATCATGTTCGTGGTCAAGGGACGGGGCGTGTTTCCGGCCACGGCAGCATTTGCCTGGGCCGTGCTGGCCTATCTGCTGATCGATTTCGGCCTGTTAGGGCGCATTCTGGGTCTGTCGGCCAATGGCATGCAACCCTGGCGCGCAGCGGCCGAGGCAGGCATAGCCACCACTCTGGCCGGTTTCCTCTTCATCTATCTCAACTTGCACCGCTGGCATCTGCGGTTCATTCACCTCGCCCTAGGGCTGGCCGCGCTGTTTCTGGCGCTGTTTCTGTTCGCGTTCTTCCAGCCCACCATTGCGGCAACCATTTCCCGGCTGGTGCTGGCCCTTTTGGGAATCTCCGGCTTCTTCCTGATACTGCTCTTGGCCCTGCGGGGCTATGACCGCGCCGTGCTGCTGGTGCCGACCTGGATTATTTACATCGCCTGGCTGTTTTATGCCTGGCTTGTGATCTCGGGACAGGTGACCAATGACGTCGCCCAGCCGGCCGTGGGCGGTGGCCTGGTCCTGATCGTCATGCTGCTGGGCTTTACCGCCGTTCAGCACGCCTTCTCGGAGGGTCAGGTGTCGATCGGCACGCTGAGCGAGGTCGAGCGCCGGGCGCTGGCCCTGACCGGTTCAGGCGATTTCGTCTTTGACTGGAATATCGAGCGCGACCGCGTCACGGTCAGTGACGAGTTGACCACGCGACTGGGCGAAAAGCGCGGCGCGCTGCGCGGGGCCATCAAGCGTTGGCTCGACCGGGTGCATCCAGATGACCGCGACCGCTTCCGCACGGCATTCGATACGCTGGTCGAATTGCGGCGCGGCAAGGTGTCGGCCGACATGCGGGTGGCCGGCCATGATGGTAATTACCGCAGCTTCCGCATGCGGGTAAAACCCGTGCTGGGCGGCGATGGCCAAGTCAATCGCATTGTCGGGACGCTGCAGGATGTCACCGAGGATCGCGCGGCGCGCGAGCGCCTGCTGCATGACGCGGTGCATGACAGCCTGACCGGCCTGCCCAATCGCCAGCTTTTCCTCGATCGGCTGGAGCGCTCGCTGGTGCGTGCTCGCACCCCCGGTGGCACCAAGCCGGCCGTATTCCTGATTGATATCGATCGCTTCATGGAGCTTGAGGAACGCATCGGGCACTCGGCAGCGGATTCGGTGCTGCTCGCCATATCGCGCCGCATTGCCCGTATCATGCGGCCGCTCGACACGGTGGCACGCATCGGCGGGGACCAGTATGCCGTGATTCTGGCCTCCGAGCAGGCAGCGGCGAAGATTGCCGAGACCGCCGAGCAGATCCGAAAGGCGCTTAAGGCACCGTTCAATTTCGGTGACCGTGACCTGATGCTGACGGCCTCGATCGGCGTCACCATCTATGACAGCAATCCCTCGACCGCTGCCGATGTGCTGCGCGACGCGGAACTGGCGATGTATTACGCCAAGCGGCTGGGCGGCGACCGGATCGAGGCTTATCGTGCCTCGGCCCGCTCGATTGCCTCTTATAGCAAGGCCAGCGAAGAAGACTTGGAGCGCGGGCTGAAACAGGGGGAGCTGCATGTGCAGTTCCAGCCCGTGATGGATATCCAGTCCGGCCAAATCGCCGGGGCAGAGGCGTTGATGCGCTGGAACCATCCGACACGGGGCCTTGTGACCCCCGACGAATTCGTGCCGCTGGCCGAGCGTTCGGGCCAGATCGAAAAGCTCGGGCGGCTGGCCTTCGAGCAGTCAGCCGCACAAGCCAAGGACTGGCTGACCACGATCGGCCTGCCCGAAGAATTTTTTATCTCGGTCAATCTCTCACCAACCCAATTAGCGACCGACACCCTGCTGACCGATATGCGCAATCTGGTGGCGCAGGATCGGGATCTGGCCAGCCATCTCAAGCTCGAGATCACCGAGAGCCAGGTGATGACCAATCCCGAGCACTCCGCCTATATGCTTGAGGCGCTGCGCAGCATGGGCCTGGGGCTGGCGCTTGATGATTTTGGCACGGGGCACTCATCCCTGAGCTATCTGCACCGCTTCCCCTTCGACACCATCAAAATCCCGGCACCCTTCGTACGCATGGGCAGCGAAACCGGCATTGCCCATACCCAGGGGCCGATCATTCGCGCGATTGTGGCCCTGGCCAACGATCTCGATCTGATGGTGATTGCCGAGGGCGTCGAAAGTCTCGATGAGATCGAACGCCTGCGCCAGCACAATTGTCGCTATGCCCAGGGCTTTGCCTTTGGCTCGGCAGTTGTCGGAGCCGAACTGGGCAAGAAACTCGCCGCGCAGATGGGTAAATAAGCGGTCCGCGTCCAGAGCTGGAACTAGCCGTGCCCGGCCTCGGTGCTCAATGTGGCCCGCGTGATATTGAGGCTCGCAAGAGCTTCGTCATAGCGGCGCTCTACCGGCACCTCGAACAGCAAGTCGCGTTGAAACGGAACGGTCAGCCAACCATTGGCGCTGATCTCGTCTTCCAATTGTCCCGGCGACCAGCCGCAGCATCCCAGAGCAAACAAGGCCGCCTGAGGCGCCGGGCCGAAGGCCATGGCCTTGAGAATATCGAGCGTGGCGGTCAAGCCGATTTCCTCGGTGATCTTATACGTGTTGCCGCTATTGTAATCGCCCGAATGCAGCACGAAACCACGGCCTTTTTCGACCGGTCCGCCGCGCATCACCGCACGGTCGCGAATGTCATCGGGCAGGCGGATGACCGCGTCCGGATCGCCTAGGTCCAGCTCATCCAGAATATCGGCGAAACGCAAATTGGCCAGTTCATGATTGACCACGAGACCCATGGCGCCCTCTTCACCGTGACCCACGATCAGGATCACGCTCTCGGCGAAGCGCTCATCGGCCATGTCGGGCATGGCGACCAGAAATTGACCTTCAAGTGATTTCATAGACCTAATTGTAGGCCCCGGGTTTGCGCCTGCCAAGCGCACGCGCCGTCACATCCTTCACGAAGGCCTGATGCGGCGCTATCTGGCTGTTCATACTTACCTGCGCTAATGGCATGTCATGCGAATTTCCATTGCTCTTTTAATGTCTGCCGGCCTTGCCTGCCTGCCCATCCAGGCAGGTGAAACGGCGTGGCAGAACATCGCGCCCGGTGTGGCCGTGCGGCTGATCAGCGCGGGCGAGCCGGATGCCTCCGGCAAAGCGCTGTTTGCGCTCGAAATCCACATGCCGGAGGACACCAAGACCTATTGGCGCGTGCCGGGAGAGACCGGCCTTCCGCTGGAGCTCGACTTCAGCGGGTCAAGGGGCGTGACGCTCATCAGTCAGCACTGGCCACTGCCCCAGCGTGAGCTGGTCGCCGGCTATCTCGACTATGTCTATTACGGTCATACCGTGCTGCCGCTCGAACTGGCTATCAATGGCGAAAATGCTTTGGTCGATATCGAGGCGACACTTGGTGTGTGCTCGGACATCTGCGTGCCGGCGCAGGCGCGTCTGATCCTGCCAGTAACAGAATTGACTCCCGACCGTGCCAACGCCTTGCGGATCGATCAGGCCATGGCCGATGTGCCTATCGCTTGGGATGGCACCGCCCAGCCGATAGGGGCGGCGATGCTTCTGCCCGATGCCGGCGCCATCGCCGTGGAAATCGATCCAAGCATTGTCGATCCTTCCGGTTTGATTGCTGCTACTGACCTGGACGGCCCCCTGTTCGGGGCGCCGCAAAAAAGCCCGCAAGACAATCTAGTGCTGCTTCCCATCCTGGGCAAAAGCGACAATAGTGCTCTGGATGGCGTGGAGGTAGAGTTTTCCTTCATGTCGTCGAGGGGTGCCTTTCAGGTCAGCCGGACACTGGGAACCGGCTCTGATGCGGATGTGGACGAATTGGTCGATTAGGCCGATGGCCTTGTGTCGATGGCCAATGCCGCATATCGCAGGTGCAAGCGTAATGGAGTAGGGCGGCCCGGCCGCCAGTTATGGGGCAAATCCACTGATGATCGAACGCGGCAATCCGGTCCCGTCCGTTGGGACCAAGCTTGTGACGGCGGACGGTGTGCAAGACACCACCAGTGACGCGGTGCTGGGACAGGGGACAGCTGTGCTGTTTACCGTGCCAGGCGCCTTCACTCCGACCTGTCACGTCAACCATCTGCCCGGCTTTGTGACCAATGCCGCCAAGTTGCGCGCCGCCGGTGTCGACCGCATCATTTGCGCCGCCACCAATGACCACCATGTGGTCAAGGCATGGGCCGAAGCGACCCAGGCGCTTGATGACATTATCTTTCTCGCCGACGGCAATGGCGCCCTCGCCAAGGCTCTCGGCCTTGAAAAGGATATGAGCGGCTCCGGCATGGGGACGCGTTTTGCCCGCGCCGCACTGATCGCTCGCGATGGTATGGTTGATGCTGTCTTCGTAGAAGACGCGCCCGGCGTGACGGCCAGCGGTGCACCCGCTATTCTCATGGCTCTCGAAGCCGTTGCATAGTCGCCAGGAGCCAAGCAAGACAATGACCATGACCCTGACGTCCACTCTGCGTTTCTCGGCCCTTGGCGGGCTTGCCGTGCTGTTGGCCGGCTGCTCCATGGGCTCCATGTTCGGCGGCGGCACCGCCTCGAACACCAATCTGCAAAACGCTGCCGCGACCCCTGAGGCTGTCGCTCAGGCCCAGACCAGCGCCCTGCCGGTCATCGCGACCGAATGCCCGCCCATCAAGGTGCG
>JBGTUK010000078.1:0-10091 GCA_041939225.1 Devosia sp. | reverse complement strand
CTCGGCATCACTGGCAAGGACGGGCAAGTGCGCAATGACGCACAGGACAAGTTCCGCCAGATCAACAAGATGGTGGAGATCTTTGCGCCTCTGATTCAGGGGCTTAAGGCGGAGAATCCGACAATCCTCGATATGGGCGCGGGCAAGGGCTACCTAGACTTTGCGCTTTATGACCATCTTCAGGCGCAGGGGCGGAAGGCGCAGATCATCGGTGTCGAGTTGCGGCCGGCGCTGGTGGCATCCGGCAATGCACTGGCGCAGAAGAGCGGCTTTACCGGGTTGCGGTTCGAGACCGGGTCAATCCTTGATTTTGACGCCAGCAACGCCGATGCGGTGATTGCGCTGCATGCGTGCGATACGGCGACCGACGACGCGATTTTTCGCGGCATCGAGGCGGGGGCAGGGCTGATTGCCGTGGCCCCTTGTTGTCACAAACAGATCCGGCGCGAAATGAGTGCGGGCACCGCCGATGATCGGCTCGATTTCCTGTTGCGTCACGGCACCTTCATGGAAAAGCAGGCCGAGATGGTGACCGATGGGCTACGTGCGCTGCTGCTGGAGGCGCACGGCTATCGCACCAAGGTGTTCGAGTTTGTCTCTGACGCCCATACGCCCAAGAACAATCTGATCGTTGCACAAAAAGGCAAGGCAGCTTCCCGCCAGTCGGTGCTTGACCGGATCACGGCGGTCAAGGCTATGTTCGGTATCGACAAACATTACCTTGAGGGCCTTCTCGGCCTTTAACCCGACGTCCCACAGGCACCCAATGACCAAGATTACCTACATCACCAACGACGGCGAACGCATTGAAACCGAGGGGGAAAACGGTTCGACCGTCATGGAAACCGCGATCATCAATGCGGTGCCGGGTATTGTTGCGGAGTGCGGCGGAGCCTGCACCTGCGCCACCTGCCACGTCTATGTTGACGAGGCCTGGCGCGAGGTGGTTGGCGGTCCGTCTCATATGGAAGAAGATATGCTCGATTTCGCCTTCGATGTGCGGGACAACAGTCGCCTCTCCTGCCAGATCAAGGTACGGGACGAGATCGATGGCTTGGTCGTGCAGGTGCCGAGCCGCCAGGGTTGATCATCAAGCTTCGGTCAAGCCGGGCCCGCCAATCATGCAGCGGGCCCGGCTTGCTCTCTAGTTGAGGGCGAAGCGGTCAAACATCCGCACTTCGCTGTCAGGGATAGTGGCGTAAAATACGTAAGAGCTGACGCTTGCGCCCTGCGGGCCGGTCTCCAGGATCGAGAAGGCTGTCATCTCGTTGCTGGCAACGCAGGGCAGCGGCTGGCCGTCGGCATTGCTCATGGGTGAGAACTCGGTGGACATGACTGGCTGATAGCCATGCGGGTCGCCGGTCACCGCATAGTCAGCGCTGTCATAGTCGAAACCGGAGGCGCCATTGCCGCGCGCCTTGTGCCCCTCGATGTAGCACCCGTAATTGTTGCCGACGTTGGACGTTTCGAGAATGTTCATCCCTTCAGGATTGACGAAACGATACCAGACGTGGCTGTGGCCTGTATGGACGAGTTGTACGCCCGCCTGGGATAGCAGCGGTTCAACGTCGTTGACGAAGATGTCCTTTTCCAACGGATAATCGTAGCGAATGCCCACGAGGCGCCCGTCATCGTCATAGTCGAGGATTTGCTCGGGGTGGGCGAAGGCGGGCACGGAATTGTCGCCCATGCCGTGGGCCGGATGATGCATCAAGGCGACCTTGACCGGTGCGGACCTGAACGCGTCGCTTTCGAGCACCGAAATCAGCCAATCGTGCTGTTCGCTGCCGGCGGCCATGTCCTCAAAGATGAACTCGCCCCAGCCCCAATTGTCGGGTGTGTTCAGATCGGTCGCAGCCTCACGGTATTTCCCGCGTGTACCCTCGGCCTGCGAAGGCGAACGCCAGATGCGTGTGCCATGAAGGCCGATCAGGAAGACGTCGCCGAAGCGCAGGGCGTAGTAGCGCTCGCCGGCAGGGCCGTCCTCGGGGAGGGTGAAGATTTCCTCATAAGTCGTGGTATTGAACGAGTTGTCCTCTATCCACTGGGCGCGGATTGCGGGGTCGCCGGACGGATTATAGAGATCGGCGTTGGCTTCGTAGAGCGCTTCGGCGACGGCGCGCGGTCGCGGATCGTTGAACTGGCTGCCAAGCGACTTGCCCGGATTGTAGCGCCCCATAACCTCGTGGTTACCGATCACCGGAAAGAGAGGAGCATTCTGGATCAGCGCGCCGCCGCGATAGGTCGTGGTGGTGTCGTAGGTGCTGTCGCCCTGCTGCCGCGATTGCGCAAGATCGTAATCGGCGTTGCCCTGAAGCCCGGGGAAGAAGGCGAAACCACGGTTGTCGTCGAACCATTCCGAAGCCCGGTCGGGAATATTCTGCAGGTCACCTGAAAAGAACACGGCGTCGAGTTCGCCGACGGTCTCGCCAATCTTCTGCATATTGGCGGGGGTCATCGGCTTGAGCTGATGATCCGAGGTCAGCAAGATGCGCAGTGGCTGCTCCTGGGCTGGCAGCGCGGTAAGCGAGAAGGTGTCGCTTTCGACGGCTTCGCCGCCGTCATTGGTCGAGCGGACGAAATATCGCAGCCGCTCACCGGCAGCCAAGCCATCGACATAGGCCTCGTGCCGCCAGATGTCACGCGCGGTGGGCGCCGAAAAGAGCGTTCCATCTCCCTGCTGATCGCCGACCCAGGACTGCTGGTCTTCGGCCAGCCGGGTCATCCTGGAAGATTGGGCGGTGAAAGTCTGATCGTTTACGATCACCTCATGCTGGCTGCCGGCGAACTCGGTAAACCAGACGACATGTACGCCATTTTCCGTAGGCAATTGCAGGAAGGGGTCGGACAGTAGCCGCAGGTCGGATTCAGTCGGCTGGGCAAGGGCGGGGAGTGGAGCAGACAGGGCGGAGCCAGCCATAAGGCCAGCAATTATCAGCGCGCGCGGGAGGGAGGTCATCGCGACAGGCATCCTCTTTGAGTGAAAGACGGCCTTGCCTTAAGCGGCGAGTTTCAAGCCCGGATGACATGCCTGTGTCACTCGGATGACAAGTGGGATGCGCGCCAATTTCGCTTGAGGAAGTTTTTCGAGCATCCGGAATGACGGAATTTTATTCGCACTTTGGTCAAGCCGCCATGGCGTATGTTTTGCGGCGCGGGGCCCGCCGGAAATAGATCACCCAAGCGACAGAGCGCGCTTGCTGGAGGCCCGGAATACCCATATTTTCCGCTCAGTTTCAGGGTGGCGAAAATGTTGGTCGCGACTCGCGCGGAATGAGCAGCTCAACCGGTTTGTCGCAGCAGGAGAAGCCACGCGTGGCACGGCTCAACACATTTCCAGTCTCGTTCGCCGTCAGGGGAAAGCGCATCGTCATCATTGGCGGTGACGGCGAAGCCCTGGCCAAGGCGCGGCTGGCGGCAAAGACGAGCGCCGAGGTTGTTCTGTTCGCCGAGCGCTTCACCGCCGATTTCGCCGGGCTGGATGCTCGCCTTGTTTCGCGCCCGCTTGAGGCCGGCGACCTGGCAAATGCGGCTCTGGTCTTCGTGGCCGACCACGGTCCGGCCGGGGCGCGGGCGCTGGACATGGCGCGGGCTGCCGGCATTCCCGTGAACGAGGTCGATGTTCCGGCCAATTGCGATTTCTACACCCCCTCCATCGTCGACCGGGCGCCGCTGACGGTGGCGATTTCCACCGAAGGCGATGCGCCGGTGCTCGCGCGGCTGGTGCGGGCACAGGTAGAAGCGCTGCTGGCGCCCGGCATCGGGAAAATCGCGAGTCTCGCCGGTGGCTTACGGGGCAAGGTTGAAAGTCTGATTCACGATGGCGCTGCGCGTCGGCGCTACTATGAGGATCTGGTGACGCGACCGGACGCGGACGTCAAGGTCGCAGAAGAATTGTTGGCCGACCATGCCGCCAATGGTGCGGGGCAGGGTGTGGTCTGGCTGATCGGAGCAGGTCCGGGGTCGGAAGACCTGCTGACCTTGCGGGCGCAACGCCTGCTGCAGCAGGCCGATGTGATCGTGCATGACCAGCTCGTGCCGGCGGCTGTAGTGGAGATGGGCCGCCGCGACGCCGAGCAGATCTGTGTTGGCAAGGCGCGGGGGCATCATTCTTTCAGCCAGGCGCAGATCAATACGCTGATCGTGCGGCTCGCGGGTGAAGGCAAGCGCGTGGCGCGTCTCAAATCGGGCGATCCGATGGTGTTCGGGCGCGCGGGCGAGGAAATCGCGGCGCTGCGCAAGGCGGGCATTGGCTATCAAATCGTGCCGGGTGTCAGCGCAGCCTTGGCGGCTGCCGCGGATAGCGCGACGCCGGTGACGTTGCGCAAGGTGTCGAGCGGCTTTGTGATGGCGACGGCGCATGGTGCCGATGACGGCGACCTGGCCCATTGGGCGGCCTTGTCGCAGTCCGGTCTTACCTTGGCGCTTTATATGGGCAAGGCGATTGCTGCCGATGTCGCCGGGCGGCTGGTTTCATTCGGCGCCGCGCCGGATCTGCCGGTGGGCATTGTGGTAAATGCCGGCCGTGCGAACCGAGCGCTCTATGCGGCAACGCTGGGGCAGCTGGCGGCAGGTGCGGTGGATTTTGTCGATGGACCGGCGGTCATCCTTGTCGGCCGGGCCGTGGCTGAAGGCGATTGGGCGGACGCCGCCGATGCGGCGGCAAGCAGTTTCAAGGTAGCGTGACTATGGACATCCTGACAGGCAATGAACTGATCTCGGGGGCGACCGTCTATCTCGACGGGCAGGGCAACTGGATCGAAGATTTGCAGGCAGCGCGCCTATTCTCCAAGGAGGACAAGGCAGAACTCGACAGCGCGATCGTGGCGACCAAAGCGACCGGTCGGGTAATCAGCGTTGAAGCTGAAGAGGTTGAGCAGGTGGAGGGCCGCATCGTGCCCAAGCGCCTGCGCGAACGCATTAGGGCGGCGGGCCCCACCGCTCCCCTGACTCTCAATGGGCAGGCGTATGATCGCCAGCACTTAGGTGAAGACGGGCATGTATCGATATGACGAATTCGACGCCGCTTTCGTAGCGGGTCGCACAGCACAATTTGCAGACCAGGTGAAGCGCCGTCTTTCAGGCGAGCTTTCCGAGGACCAGTTCCGGCCCCTGCGGCTGATGAACGGGCTCTACCTGCAGCTTCACGCCTATATGCTGCGCATAGCGGTGCCCTATGGTACGCTGTCTTCCCGGCAGATGCGCAAGCTGGCGCATATCGCGCGCACTTATGACCGTGGCTACGGGCACTTCACCACGCGCCAAAACATTCAGTTCAACTGGCCCAAGCTCAAGGACATTCCGGTGATCCTGGATGAGCTGGCGAGCGTGGAAATGCACGCGATCCAGACCTCGGGCAACTGCATTCGCAATGTGACCACTGACCAGTTTGCCGGCGCCGCCGCAGACGAGATTATCGATCCGCGTCCGGTGGCCGAGATTATCCGTCAGTGGTCGAGCCTGCACCCGGAGTTCTCGTATCTGCCGCGCAAGTTCAAGATTGCGATGACCGGTTCGCCGAACGACCGGGCGGCGATCCGTTTCCATGACATCGGTTTGCAGGCCGCAGTGAATGCGGCCGGCGAGATTGGCTGGGAAGTCTGGGTTGGCGGCGGGCTGGGGCGTACGCCCATGGTCGCCAAGCTGATCAACAGCTTCGTGCCCAACGAACATCTGCTTGCCTATCTCGAAAGCATCATGCGCGTTTACAACCGCTATGGCCGCAGGGACAACAAGTACAAGGCCCGTATCAAGATCCTGGTGCACGAAGAGGGTCTGGAGAGTATCAAGGGGCAGGTTGAGGCCGAATTCGCCGAGGTGCGCGGCGGTGTACTGACCCTGCCACAGGAAGAGCTCGACCGTATCACTGCCTATTTCGCGCCGCCGGACTTCGCCGACCGTTCAGGCGACAAGGTGGATGTGGCCTATGAGTCGATCATCGACCCGGCCTATGGGCGCTGGCTCGACAACAATCTGCATCCGCACCGGGTGCCAGGCTACGCGTCTGTGACGATTTCGCTGAAGCCGGTGGGTGGGGCGCCGGGCGACGCCACCGATACGCAGATCGACGTGGTTGCCGATCTAGCGGAGAAATACTCCTTCGACGAGTTGCGGGTGACCCATGAGCAGAACCTGGTTCTGCCCCATGTGGCGGTGGCCGATCTGCGCGCCGTGTTCGATGTGCTGGTCGCCAACGGCCTGGCCGAGGGTAACAACAACCTGATCACCGACATGATCTGCTGCCCCGGCCTGGATTTCTGTGCGCTGGCCAACGCCCGCTCGATTCCGATTGCACAGGAGATCAGCAAGACCTTTGCCGCGCCTGAGCGGCAGAAGGACATCGGCGATCTCAAGATCAAGATTTCGGGCTGCATTAATGCCTGCGGGCACCACCATGTCGGCCATATCGGCATTCTGGGCGTCGAGAAGAAGGGTGGCGAGCTCTACCAGATCACGCTGGGCGGCGATGCCACGGAAGGCGCCTCCGTTGGCAAGATCATCGGCCCGGGTTTTCAGGCCGAGCAGGTGCCGGGCGCCATCGAGAAGCTGGTGGATTTCTACATCGCGAACCGCACGAGCGCGGATGAGCCGTTCCTCGACGCCTATCGTCGACTGGGTGAGGCCCCGTTCAAGGAGGCGCTTTATGGCACAGTCTAGTCTTGCACCGGCAGTGGCGCCGGCCGCGCATGAGAAGCTGAAGGCGCTTGGCATTCTGGCGCTCAACGGCATGTTCGACGAGATGGATGCAGTCAGCGTGCTACGCTATGCCATCACCGAAGTGCTGCCGGGCGACATGGCGATTGTGTCATCCTTTGGCGCAGATTCGGCGGTGCTGCTGCATATGGTGGCGCAGGTCGATCCGTCACTGCCGGTGTATTTCCTCGAGACCGGCAAACACTTCCCTGAGACGCTGGACTATGTCGAGACGCTCAAGAAGCAGCTCGGCCTGCTGAATGTGCATGCTATCCACCCGAACCAGGGTGACGTGAAGCGCTTCGACCCAAATGGCGATCTGTGGGAGACCGATCCGGATTCGTGCTGCCATATCCGCAAGACCGAGCCGCTTGAACCTATCACCGAGCAATATGGCGGCTGGGTTACTGGCCGGAAGCGCTACCAGACCGCCGAACGCGGGGTGTTGCCGCATTTCGAGTTGACAAGCGATGACCGGATCAAGGTCAATCCGCTGGCCTATTTCTCCGATGCCGATGTCGTCGAGTATCGGCAGGCGCACAGCTTGCCCGAGCATCCGCTCTATGCCAAAGGCTACAAGTCCATTGGCTGCGCGCCTTGCACCTCGGCGGTGGCCGATGGGGAGGACCCGCGTGCTGGACGGTGGCGCGGCCTCAACAAGAAGGAATGTGGCATCCACTATGATTTTAACGGAGCCATTGCCTCCCCGATGAGTGCCGCTACACGCCACACCTTATGGAAAGACGGGGCCTTTATTGCCGATCCGTTCAAGGACTGGGCCGAGGGCACCGATCCATCCGCAGCGCGCTATCTTCACGTGCCGATGGCCGAATTCCTTGCCAATCGCGACGCTTATCTGGCCAATCCGCATCCGCTGGGCCTCAAGGTCTCGCCGGGCGACGCAATTGAAGAGGTGGCCGAGGACCTCGCGCGCTTTGCTTCCATCGCTATTAGCTTTCCGGCCTTTTCCGATGGACGCGGCTATTCCACTGCTCGCCTGCTTGTCGAGCGGCTGAATTATGCCGGTGAAATCAGGGCTGTAGGCGATGTTCTGCAAGATCAGATTCCACATATGTGGCGCTGCGGCTTCAATGCGCTGGTGGTGACCCACGAGCCGACCCGCGAGGCGCTCAAGGAAAACCGCCTGCCGGAAATGGCGCTGTTCTACCAGCCCGTTGGCCGCTCCGAAGTGCCATTGGGTACGCGCCCCTTCCTTCGTCGCGTCTCCTGAGATAAGTGGAGCGTGTTACTCGCCTTTGAGGCAAGAGCCGGGGCCGCTGGTGACAGCGGCGGTTCCCATGAGAGCAATGCGGGGCAGCGCGCCCCGATGGGACCGAAATTCCGGAGCTGCGCCGCAGCACCGGTATGAATGGACTTGAGACAAGCATGAGCACTGAAATCACCACCGATGTTGTTGTCATTGGCGCAGGCCCCTGTGGGCTGTTCGCGGCCTTCGAACTCGGGCTGCTCGACATCAAATGCCATTTCATCGACATTCTGGACCGGCCCGGCGGGCAGTGCGCAGAGCTCTATCCCGAAAAGCCGATCTATGACATTCCGGCATTCCCGGTGGTGACCGGGCAGGAGTTGACCGACAATCTGATGGCGCAGATCGCGCCGTTTTCGCCGGAATTCCATTTCTCGCGCATGGTCAATTCCATCGAGAAGCTGGAAGACGGCTCGTTCAAGCTGACGACGGATGCCGATGAGACCTTCTTCACCAAGGTGGTGGTGATCGCGGCCGGCGGCGGCTCGTTCCAGCCGAAGCGTCCGCCGGTGCCGGGGATCGAGGAATTCGAGAACAAGTCGGTGTTCTATGCGGTGCGCCGTATGGAAGATTTCCGTGATCAGGACGTGGTGATCGTCGGTGGTGGTGACTCCGCGCTGGACTGGACCTTGAACCTGGCACCCATCGTGCGCACGCTGACCCTGGTACACCGCCGCGATGCCTTCAAGGCGGCACCGGCCTCGGTCAATAAAATGCGCGAGCTGGTGGCCGACGGGAAGGTCAACTTTCAGCTTGGACAGATTGCCAAGCTCGACGGTGAGGATGGCATGATCAACCATGTGCACCTGACCACCGCGGCGGGTGATCTGTCGATTCCGGCAACGCGCTTGCTGCCGTTCTTTGGCCTGACCATGAAGCTTGGTCCGGTGGCCGATTGGGGCCTTGAGCTGAACGACAACACCATCGTGGTCGATACCGAGAAGTTCGAGACCTCGGTGCCCGGCATCTTCGCCATCGGCGACATCAACTACTACCCTGGCAAGCTCAAGCTGATCCTTTCCGGCTTCCACGAAGCGGCATTGATGGCCCAGGCGGCCAAGGCGATCGTTTCGCCCGGCGAGCGCGTGGTGTTCCAGTACACCACCAGCTCGACCAAGCTGCAGAAGAAGCTAGGCGTGGCCTGAGGCTTTGTTTCGTCGCGTTTCCGAACCGCAAAACCGTTGCCACTTTTGCTGGAAACGCTCCAAGCCCAATTGCCTAGCGGCCTCGCTCTTGCAGCGGGGCCTTTTGAGGGGTATGGACGCCCCGCTGTTGAGGAGCGCCCCATGAAAATCAATGTTACCGACCAGGCAGGCGACGTGCACGAGCTCGAAGGGCTCGAGGGCTGGCGTGTGATGGAAGTCATTCGCGACTGGGGCCTCAACATCAAGGCCGAATGCGGCGGCGCGCTGAGCTGCGCCACCTGCCATTGCTATGTCGACGGTGATTGGCTCGACGCCGTTGGCGCGCCGAGCGAGGAAGAAGAAGACATGCTCGACAGCGTGGGCGACGTGAAGCCGAACTCGCGCCTTAGCTGCCAGATCCTGTGTTCAGATGAACTGGACGGATTGAAGCTCACCTTGGCGCCGAGCGCGGCCAAGGACTAGGTTGCTGCGCTCAAGTTGACGCGCTTGTTGAGGGCTGCTGCGCTTTCAACGCGCTCGGAATAGCGGTCGACCAGGTAATCGGCGCGGTCGCGGGTGAGCAGGGTGAACTTCATCAACTCCTCCATCACATCGACGATGCGGTCATAGAAGGACGAGGGCAGCATCCGCCCTTCGGCATCAAACTGCTGGAAAGCCTTGGGGACAGAGGACTGGTTGGGGATGGTGATCATTCGCATCCAGCGGCCCAGTTGCCGGAGTTGATTGACGGCATTGAAGCTCTGCGACCCGCCGCTGACCTGCATGACGGCCAGCGTGCGCCCCTGGGTCGGCCGGATTGAGCCGGAGTTGAGCGGAAGCCAGTCAATCTGGGATTTCATCACGCCGGTCATGGCACCATGGCGCTCGGGGGAGCACCAGACTTGGCCTTCGGACCAGAGCGAGAGAGAACGCAATTCCTGCACCTTGGGGTGATCAGCCGTCGAGTCGTCGGGCAGGGGCAGTCCGTTGGCATGAAAGATGCGCAC
>JBGTUK010000077.1:0-10099 GCA_041939225.1 Devosia sp. | reverse complement strand
GCCGCGGAAAGAATGTGATGAGAGGTGTGGCCGATCGGCTACAGCAGCTTCTCGATGGCCGGCGCGATGTCGGACGGTTCGGTGGTGGGGGCAAAGCGCTCGACAACCTTGCCGTCGCGATCGAGCAGGAACTTGGTGAAATTCCACTTTATCGCTTCGGTGCCCAGCACGCCCGGGGCGGCAGCCGTCAACCATTGGAAAAGCGGGTGAGCGTTGTCTCCGTTGACCTCGACACGCTCGAACATCGGGAAGCTGACACCGAAATTGAGCGCACAGAATTGCGCGATCTCGTCGCTGTTGCCGGGTTCCTGCGCGCCGAACTGGTTGCAGGGGAAGCCTAAGACGACAAGGCCCCTATTTTTGAACTGCTGGTAGAGCGCTTCGAGCCCTTCATATTGCGGGGTAAAGCCGCACTGGCTGGCCACGTTGACGATCAACGCCACCTGTCCGGCAAATGCGGAGAGGTCCTGCGGCGTGCCGTCGAGGCGATTGGCGGAAAAATCGGCAAGGGATCTGGTCATGGGAAACGCTCTGGGATGAAATTTTCCCAGAGCTATGGCGATCGGGGTGCGGACGCAAGGGTGGTCAGTGCTGCACGGCAACCCAGTGCGGATCGGGCTCAATAGGCGTGATGACATCGAGCAGAATGCCATCGGGATCGACAGCGATGAAATGGCGTTGACCGAACACTTCGTCACGCAGGGGCTGGACGATTGGAACACCTGCCTCAGCGAAGCGGGCCGCGTCGGCGGCAGCATCGGCCACCTCAAAGCTGAGGATCAGATTGGCAGTGGGATGGCGGGCTCCATCGGGGATCGTCTCGTGGTCAAAGACGATCAGCGCCAGTTCCTGGTCCTTGGAGCCACCGCGCAATTGCACGTACCAATCGCTTTCAAAAACCGGCTCGAAGCCGAAGTGATCCCGATAGAAGCGGCTGGCAGCGGGCACATCTCGGACGTGCAACAGCGGATAGAGCGCGTTGAACATTGATCATCTCCTCTATTTCACAATACAAACATTCTGCTTGTTTCGATGTTAGATGCGGGATGTATGAAACATGAGTGTCAGAAGACGTCAGGAGGATCGACGGGCCGAAACGCGCCGCGCCCTGGTTGCGGCCGCAAGAAGCTTGTTCGCGGAAATGGGCTATGCCGCTACCAGCACGCCGGAAATCGTCAAGGCGGCCGGGGTGACGCGCGGCGCGCTTTATCACCATTTTGCGGACAAGCAGGCGCTGTTTTCGGCCGTGGTGGAGGAGGAGCATGCACTATTGGCGCTCACTGTTCTCCAAGCGGCAGAGGCCGGCGAGGACGAGCCTGGCCCGGTCAAGGCGCTGATCCGGGGTGGCGACGGGTTTCTGACCGCCATGCAGGACGAGGGGCGGCGGCGTATTCTGATTGTAGATGCGCCGGCAGTGCTGGGGCGCGCGGCAGTTGACGAGATCGACTCCCGCCACGGTTTGCGCACGCTCATCGAGGGCGTTGAAACGGCCATCGAAGCCGGGGCGATCAAGGACCTTCCACATGTGCCATTGGCGCACCTGCTCAGTGCCATGTTCGACCGGGCAGCGCTGGCGCCCGCCGAGGACATCCCGGCTTATCGAAAGACCATGAAAGCGCTCATTCGCGGGCTAAAGACGTAGCGCTCCGGAGCACAGAAAAGGCGGGGCAAGAGCCCCGCCCACTGTCTGGTCAGAAGACCAGGAAGAGGATGATGATCAGCCAGATCGGCACACCGATCAGCCAAAGCAATAGTCCGCCTAACATGGCATTTCTCCTTTCTGGCTCAGATCAGAAGCGACGGAACACGCTGGGGAAGTGCGTGTGCTTGTCGCGATGGTTGCCACCCTTCTGCGCGGCCCAGTAGGCACCAATTGCGGCGACCAGCGAGGATGCGGTGAAGAGGAAGGCGGCGAGGATGGTGGTGTTGCGGGCGACACGGGCTGCCTCGACGGCTTGCTGACGGGCCGCTTCCACATTGGCAATCACCTGATCCACACGGGCCTCAGCTTCTTCCGGTGTCAGGCCGGTATTGGCAGTCACCACGCTAACCAGGTAGTCGCGGTCGTCCTGCGGCACCTCACCATCGTTCAGCGCGGCCTGAGCAAAGATGCGACCGGCTTCTTCACGCGCAACACCGGGATCAGAGGGCCTTTCGGACCGGAACAGGGTGTCGATGAAATAGGCGTTGGGATCTGCCATTCCGCCCGCGCCCTCGGCGACGTTGGAGGCGGCTGTGGTTGCGGTCGATACGGCTGACCCAACCACGGCACCAGCAGTGCCCAGTCCGCTCACGGCCAGCATGGCACCAACGATCATCGCTCCACCCCAGACCAGAAGCCCATGGGCGCCATCGCGCATATCGCTCTCGTCTTCGGTGGCGTCATGGTTGCGGCGGCGCATACGGCCGGTCAGATAACCGCCGGCCATGAAGGAGGAAATCTGGACCCAGAGGAACCAGCTGGCTGCAGCAATCCCGACGAGAACGGGCGCCGCCCCTTCACGGGAATTGAAATCGATGAAATTCAGGCCCAGGGCCGATCCGAAGCTGATCAGTACCAATGAGATGGCGGACGCAAAGACGATGCCCGCGATGATGGCAGCCCAATCGATATAGCTGCGCTCCGCGCCTTCTGTTTCAGGTTGCACGCCGGCAACGCCGGCCGGTGAATTAACGCTCATGATCTTCTCCTCCTGTTCTGGCTTAAGCCAGGCCGATGAACGAGAGGATGGCGAGAACGATGACGACGAGGCCAACGAGATAAATAATGGAGTTCATGGTATTAGCCCTCTTGTTGAGTGACGCTGATGGACCATCAACTGCGCGGGGCATGGTTTCGTTCCCGAAATGTGGCGGGCCGTGCCACATTGGGGCCATAGCGCAAAGAAAAGGCGGGGATCGCTCCCCGCCCGATTATGTTGGTTTTGTCGGCGCTGCTTACTTCAGCGCGTCGGTGACAACGCTGGTATAGGCGCCTTCCGGCGTTTCGGTGATGATTTCCTGGTCGAGCAGGGCCTGCACCGTGCGGTCATAGGTGTCCATGTCGAGGGCCGGGTCGGCGGCATCGACAAGCTTGGTCACCTCGCCCACCATATAGAGCTGGTGCTCATATTCCGCCGCCCCGGTGTCATCCATTTCAACGACGATTTCGGCGGCTTCTTCCGGGTTATCCAGCGCGTATTGCCACCCCTTCATCGAGGCCTTCACAAAGCGCGTATAGGCGTCGACCTTGGCCGGGTCGTCCAGCGTGTCTTCCATGACGTAGAGACCGTCTTCCAAGAGGTCATTGCCCATGTCGGTATAGTTGAAGATGGTCAGATTATCCGGGCCGTAACCGGCATCGAGCGCCTGACCGTATTCATTGTAGGTCATGACCGAGATGCAGTCGGCCTGACCCTGGATCATGGGCTGAATGTCAAAGCTCTGCTGCAGCACGTTGACGCCGCCCTCCGAGCCATCGGTGGGGATACCTTCCTTGTTCATCCAGGCAAAGAAGGGATATTCGTTGCCGAAGAACCAGACGCCCAGCGTGTGGCCAGGGAAGTCGGCGACTTCAGTGATGCCGGTTTCCTCGGGGCAGATCATCATCAGGCCCGAGCGCTTGAAGGGCTGGGCGATATTGACCAGAGGCACGCCGGATTCACGAGCGGCCATGCCGGCCGCCATCCAGGTGACTATGATGTCGGCGCCACCGCCAGCGATCACCTGTTCGGGGGCAATGTTGGGGCCACCGGGCAGGATGGTGACGTCGAGATTCTCCTCGTCATAAAACCCCTTGGATTCGGCGACCAGATAGCCGGCGAATTGCGCCTGCGTGACCCATTTCAATTGCAGGGTCAGCGCGTCCTGCGCGAAGGCCGGTGCGATACCCAGCGCCATGGCGCCGGTGAGCAGTCCTGCGATCAGTTTCTTCATTTTCGTTCCCATTCCCTGTTACGCTCGTCCACCACGGACGGACGGATGCCAGAAGGTGACGCCCCTCTCGATGAGAGCTATCACCCCGTAAAAGGCGGACCCCGCGACCGCCGCAACAGCGATCTCCGCCCAGACCAGGTCGATGGCGAGACGCCCCACCCCGGTCGAAATCCGGAAGCCCATTCCCACAATGGGTGTTCCGAAGAATTCCGCTACGATTGCGCCAATCAAGGCCAGAGTCGAGTTGATCTTGAGGGCGTTGAATATGAAGGGGCCCGCAGCGGGGAGCCTGAGCTTCATAAGGGTCTGCCAATTGTTGGCGGCATAGGTGTGCATGAGGTCGCGCTCCATGGCGCTGGCGGCATTCAGGCCCGCTACCGTATTGACCAGCATGGGAAAGAAGGTCATGGCGACGACGACCGCGGCCTTACTCTGCCAGTCGAAGCCAAACCACATGACCATGATTGGGGCGATGCCGATGATGGGCAGCGCCGACATGAAATTGCCGATCGGCATGACCCCGGCTTTGAGGAAAGGCGAGCGGTCGACGGCAATGGCGACGACAAGCCCGGCGAGACAACCCATGGCATAGCCGGGCAGCACGGATTTGACGAAGGTCTGGACGAAATCGGCCCAGAGCGTGGGCACTTCAGCACTCATGCGGGCCCAGATGGCCGAGGGCGGCGGCAGCAGCACCGGAGGCACGTTGGCACCGCGCGTGACGACCTCCCAAGCGACCAGCAAGGCAAGACCAAAGACGAGCGGGATGACGAGTCCGGTGCCGGTTTCAGGCAATAGCCCGGCCTTGATGGCGGCGGACAGACGCTCGACAAACAGCCAGGCGAAGACCCAGGCCGCGAACAAAGCGAGCCAGTGATGCAGCGGCATGGCGGCACCCGAGGGCAGCGAAGCAATCAGCGCCATCGCGCCAATCAGGGCCAGCAGGCCATCGAGCCAGAGACTGAACGGGGCAGCCAGACGCGCCAGCGAGAGGGTTGCCAGCGCGAAGAAGGCGAAGAGAAAAGGCGCCGCGTCCAGAGTGGGGAAGCTGGCGAGCAGCCCGATCAGGCTAGCACCACCCGCGACCAGAGCAAGATAGAGCTGGAGGCTGGAGAGATCGCGCATCATGCCCGTGCTCCCATGCGCGTATTGACCCATTTTTCAGCCGCCCCGACAATGGCCACCAGCACTGCGGCAAGACCCGCCGCGATGAACAGGGCGGCCCATATCTGCACGGTCTGACCATTATAGGAACCGGTGAGCAGGCGCACGCCCAGCCCCCCGCCCGAGGCGTTGGACAGTTCGGCCACCACCGCCCCGATCAGCGAAATGGCGATGCCCACCTTCATCGAGGCAAAGAGGAAGGGCATGGCAGCGGGCCAGCGCAGCTTCCAGAACACCTGCCAGCCATTGGCGTCATAGGTGCGTAGTAGATCGAGCTGAATGCCCTCGGGCGAGCGCAGCCCTTTTACCATGCCGACTACCACGGGGAAGAAAGAAAGGTACATCGAGATCAGCGCCTTGGGCACGAGACCGGTGAGGCCGACCGAACCAAGGCCCACCACCACCATGGGGGCGATGGCCAAAATGGGAATGGTCTGGCTGGCGATGATCCAGGGCATGAGCGAGCGGTCCGAGGCGTCGTTGTGGATGATCGCGACCGCAAGCAGCACGCCCAGCGCCGTGCCAAAGGCAAAACCGAGCAGGGTCGCCGACAGGGTGATCCAGCCATGATAGGCGAGTGAGCGGCGCGAGGTGATTTCGAGCGCCACGGTGGCGTTCCAGATTTCGGAAATGACCTGATGGGGCGCGGGCAGGACCGGCTTGGACTGCGCCCAGGTCTGCTGCACGAACTCGACCGCGGAAACGCTGAGATCGGCACGATCATTGAGCCGCTCCTGCCAGGGCGCGTTCATCCAGATCGCTGCCGCATACCAAAAGGCGAGAATGGCCAGCAGAATGGTCAGGACTGGAATGACGCGGTTGGCCATCAGACCGATCCCTCCTCGTAGGAATGCCCGGCCCGCAGGCCCTCGCGCACCCGAGCGGCGATGGCGAGGAACTCCGGGGTTTCGCGAATGTCGAGCGGGCGATCGCGCGGCAGGGTGGATTCGATGATGTCGGTCACCCTGCCGGGGCGCGGCGACATGACCACGATGCGGGTCGAGAGATAGACCGCCTCGGGGATGGAGTGGGTCACGAAACAGATGGTCTTTTCCGTGCGTGCCCAGAGCTTGAGCAGTTCGGAATTGAGGTGGTCGCGGACGATTTCATCGAGCGCCCCGAAGGGTTCGTCCATGAGCAGAAGGTCGGCGTCAAAGCTCAGCGCGCGGGCGATGGAGGCACGCTGCTGCATGCCGCCGGAAAGCTGCCAGGGGTATTTCTTTTCAAAGCCCGAGAGATTGACCAGTTCCATGGTGCGCTTGATGCGCTCGGCCTGTTCCTGCGCCGAATGTCCCATGATTTCGAGCGGCAGGGCGATGTTTTTTTCGATGGTGCGCCAGGGATAGAGTGCTGCCGCCTGGAATACATAGCCGTATGCCCGGTTGCGGCGAGCGTCTTCGGGGCTCATGCCGTTAACCGACAGCGTGCCCGATGTGGGCCTTTCGAGATCAGCAATGGTGCGCAGAAACGTGGTCTTGCCGCAGCCCGAAGGGCCGATGAAGGAAACGAAATCGCCCTTGTTAATGGCTAGGTTGACGTCAGACAGGGCAACGATATCCCCGTCGCCGGTGGGGAAGGTCAGGCCGAGATTTTCGGCACGAATTACGGCGGGGCCATTGGAGGGAGCGGTTGCTGGCGACATCTCGGACAATGGCGTTCTGCCTTTCAACTGGTCTTTTCAGGCCGGGGACAGGCGAGGCGAACATCGCCTCCCCGGTTGAGGATAGTGGCGGCGGCCCGCGAAAACAGGCCCGCCGCAATCGCGAACGAGGATGCAAGCTGCGTGCCGAACACCTTAGCTCCAGCGCTATTGAAGCGCCGGAGTACAGGTGTGGCGCGTTGTGCCGCTATATTGGTCACGGTGCTGCCTAGACCCCCGTCGCTGGAATACCCGTCCGCTCCACCTTGCGGGGGGCGACGATGTCCTTCCACTGGCTGAGCGCGCGGTTCACGGGATTCTTGGCTTCGCGGGCGACAAACTTGCCATGGCCCGGCTCGGCCTTGACCTCGCTTTCGACGATGGAGACCTTGCCGCGGCTCAGCACGAAACGCGGCAGCCCAGTGACCTCGAAGCCCTCAAAGACGTTGTAATCAATCACCGATTGCTGGGTCTTGGCCGAAATGGTCTTGGAGCGCTTGGGGTCCCAGACCATCAGGTCAGCATCGGCGCCCACCAGCACCGCACCCTTCTTGGGGTAAAGGTTGAGGATCTTGGCGATATTTGTGGAGGTGACGGCGACGAACTCGTTGGGCGTCAGTCGCCCGGTATTGACGCCCTTGGTCCAGAGCACTGGCAGACGATCTTCAAGGCCACCGGTGCCATTGGGGATTTTCGAGAAATCGCCAACCCCGAACCGCTTTTGATCCGTGGTGAAGGCGCAATGGTCGGTTGCCACCACCTGCAAGCTGCCCGATGCCAGACCGTTCCAAAGCCCGTCCTGATGTTCCTTGCTGCGGAATGGCGGGGACATGACGCGGCGTGCGGCATGATCCCAATCGGCATTCTTGTATTCGCTGTCATCAAGGATCAGGTGCTGGATCAACGGTTCGCCAAACACGCGCTTGCCATTGGCGCGTGCGCGACGGATGGCTTCATGGGCCGGTTCGCACGATACATGCACGATATAAAGCGGCACATTGGCCATATCGGCAATCATGATCGCACGGTTGCACGCCTCGCCCTCGACATCGACCGGGCGGGAATAGGCATGGGCTTCGGGGCCGTTATTGCCTTCGGCCAGCAATTTCTGCTGAAGGGTGGCAACCACATCGCCGTTTTCGGCATGAACAAGCGGCATCGCGCCCAGTTCCGAACAGCGCGAGAAGGATGCAAACATCTCGTCATCATCCACCATCAGGGCCCCCTTATAGGCCATGAAATGCTTGAAGGTGTTGATGCCTTTTTCCTGCACGACGGTCTTCATTTCGTCAAAGACCTGCTCGCTCCACCAGGTGATCGCCATGTGGAAGGAATAGTCACATACCGCCTTGGAAGATTTGTTGTCCCAGGCCTGCAATGCTTCGAGCAGCGACTGATTGGGTGCCGGAAGACAGAAATCCACCACCATGGTCGTGCCACCGGCAACCGCGGCCTTGGTGCCGCTTTCGAAATCGTCTTCGGAATAGGTCCCCATAAAGGGCATTTCCATATGGGTGTGCGGATCAATCCCGCCGGGCATCACATAGCAGCCATCGGCGTCAATCACCTTGTCCCCGGTCAGGTTGTCTCCGATCGCGGCAATCTTGCCATCTTCGATCAGGATGTCGGATTTGTATGTCAGATCGGCGGTAACAATGGTTCCGCCACGAATAACCATGGACATGGGTGGCTCCTTGTCTGTCTGTTTGGCGAAAAGTTGCGGGCCATCCCGGCATTTCACCCTTTTCCCGGACTGGTCCGGGCCTTGTTCAAACACAAAATCGGGAGGTCAGCCCGGCGGGTCACACATCGCCGCCGGGCCGATCATGATCGGATTACATCGACGCCTTGTCGGTTACGACATGGGTCCAGGCACCTTCCGGTTCCTTGGTGATGACCGGGTCAGACCCACCCGACAGCAGGCTGTCGACGGTGCGCTGATAGGCAGCTTCGTCAAGGGCGGCACTGTCGCCCAGAAGCTTGGCAATTTCCGTCATCATGCGGACCTGATGTTTTTCGGTCTGCGCACCGGTTGCATCATTGTCCAGAACGATGCCAGCGGCTTCTTCCGGGTTTTCTTTCGCATACATCCAGCCCTTCATGCTGGCTTCAACGAAACGCGCCATCTTGTCGACAAATGCCGGATCCTTGAGATTGTCTTCAAGAACATAGAGGCCGTCTTCAAGGGTGGCGACGCCCTGGTCTTCGTATTTGAACACCTTAAGGTCGTCTTCCGAAATACCGGCATCAATCACCTGCCAGTATTCGTTATAGGTCATGGTCGAAATGCAATCGGCCTGCTTCTGAAGCAGCGGATCAACGTTAAAGCCCTGTTTCAGAACCGTAACGCCCTTATCCCCGCCATCGGTCGGAATGCCAAGTTTCGACATCCAGCTCAGGAACGGATATTCGTTGCCAAAGAACCAGACACCAAGGGTACGACCCGGGAAGTCATCGGGGCTTTCGACACCGGTTTCCTTAAGGCAGGTCAGCATCATGCCAGATTTGGCAAACGGCTGTGCAATATTGACCAGCGGCACACCCTTTTCACGCGATGCAAGTGCGGATGGCATCCAGTCAATGATCACATCGGCACCACCACCGGCAATCACCTGTGGCGGGGCGATGTCCGGGCCGCCCGGATTGATGGTCACGTCAAGATCGGCTTCTTCGTAGAAACCTTTATCAAGGGCCACGTAATACCCGGCAAACTGGGCCTGTGTGACCCATTTAAGCTGCAAGGTTACTTCATCTGCTGCCATCGCCGAAAACGATGTCAGACCGAAACTCAACCCTAATGCAGTCGCAAACAATTTCTTCATTCGTCGATGTCTCCTCAGGTTGTAGTCAAGTCCTCCCGGCGGGTCGTCTTTGATTGTGCCTTTAATGGCGACGTACCCGGAATGATGGATGCCATGACGTCGCTTTTCTCTCGATATAAGCCACGGCCCCATAGAAGGCGGTCCCCGCAAGGGCCGCCAAAGCGATCTCTGCCCAGACCATGTCGATGTTCATCCGCCCGACCTCGGTCGAAATGCGGAAGCCCATCCCCACAATCGGGGTGCCGAAAAATTCGGCGACGATTGCGCCAATCAGCGCAAGCGTGGAATTGATTTTAAGTGCGTTGAACACAAACGGCATGGCCGCGGGCAACCGCAACCGGAACAGGGTCGACCAATAGCCCGACGCATAGGTCGCCATCAGGTCGCGTTCAAGTTTCCCCGCCGCATTCAGCCCGGTCACCGTATTTACCAGCATCGGGAAGAAGGTCATGATCACAATAACCGCTGCCTTTGATTGCCAGTCAAAGCCGAACCACATCACCATGATCGGGGCGACCCCGATGATCGGAAGGGCCGAAACCATATTGCCCAGCGGCAA
>JBGTUK010000076.1:0-10332 GCA_041939225.1 Devosia sp. | reverse complement strand
CCCCGCAAAAACATTCCGTACGGAAAATGGAATGATCCAAAATACGATGACGTAACGACTCTGCAAAAAACCAAAAAGTGAAGGATTGGAAAAAACTTCACACAAAAAAAGAGAGACTTAAAACGAATACATTTCTGATAGAAGGAGACAGGCGAGCGCATGATCGGGCTGCGCGCCGACATGGACGCCCTGCCCATGACGGAAAAGACCGGGCTGCCGCACGCTTCCACACACGAGGGCCGGATGCATGCCTGCGGCCATGACGGGCACACGGCAATGCTGCTGGGCGCGGCGAAATATCTGGCGGAAACGCGCAATTTCGATGGTCGCGTAGCGCTGATCTTCCAGCCAGCCGAAGAGGGTGGCGGCGGTGGCAAGGTGATGCTGGATGACGGCCTGCTCGACAAGTTCGACATCGCTGAAGTCTATGGCATGCACAATTGGCCGGGCATGCCGGTGGGCACCTTCGGCATTCGCACGGGCGGCATCATGGCGGCCACCGACCGCTTCTATATCGACATTGTCGGCAAGGGCGGGCATGCGGCCCGGCCCCATGCCACGATCGACCCGATCATCGTTGCCGCGCAGATGGTGACGGCGCTGCAGACCATTGTGTCGCGCAATCTCGATCCGCTGGAAAGCGCGGTGCTCAGCGTCACCATGGTCGAGGCCGGGGAGGCCGACAATGTGATTTCGCGCACGGCCAAGATCACCGGCACGGTGCGAACGCTCGATGGCGGCGTGCAGGATTTCATCGAGGCGCGGCTGGCTGAGTTCGTACCGCAATTTGCCCGGAGCTTTGGCGCTAAGGCCAGCGTGCGCTATGCGCGCGGCTATCCGGTGACGGTCAATGCGCCCGAGCAGACCGAATTTGCCGCCTCGGTGGCGCGCGACATTGTCGGGGCCGGCCAAGTTGATGCCGATGCAGAACCCTCCATGGGCGGCGAAGACTTTTCCTTCATGCTCAATGAGCGCCCGGGCGCCTATATTTTTCTGGGCAACGGAGACTCGACCGAGCTTCATACCGACACCTATGACTTCAATGACGAAGCCATTCCGGTCGGCATAAGCTACTGGGTGCGGCTGGTCGAAAAGGCGCTGCCTCTGGGGTGAGTGCTACGAGGTTGATGGGAAAGATCAAGCTTTTGCCCGCACGGCGGATCGTCTAAGGCTGGCAGCACCATGCCAGCCCTTGCCGTTTCTTCCCGAACCATTTTTTCCGTCCTACTGACCCTCGCCATTTCCGCAGCAGGCGGCGGTCTCGCCATACTGCTCGGCCTGCCCGCCGGCTGGTTGATGGGCGGCGCACTGGCGGTGACGATTGCGGCGATGGCAGGATTGCCCATGACCCTGCCCGACGGGTTACGCAATGTGGTGTTCGTGCTCATTGGCATGTCGATGGGCGCCAGCGTGGCGCCGGACAGCCTGCAATTGCTGGGAAGCTGGCCGATCTCGCTAACCGCCCTGGCGATTGAGCTGGTGATCATCGTCGCTGCGACCGGCTGGATGCTGACCAAGGTGTTCAAGCTCGATCCCGGCACCGCCTATCTCAGCTCGTTTCCCGGGCATCTGGCCTTTGTCATGGGCATTGCCGCCACGGGCGTCGGCAATGCCCGGCAGATCGTGATCATTCAGGTGATCCGGATCTTGATGTTGACCATTGCCGTGCCGATTGGCGCGGTGTTCTTGCCCATCGACCATTATGCAGCGCAGGTTGCTTCAGCCTATCTCAGCCCGCTGCAACTGATGCTGTTGGCTGCAGTCTGCGTTGCTGCGGGACTGCTTTTCATGCGACTCAAGGTGCCGGCCGGCATGGTGCTGGGCGCCATGGCAGCGGCGACAGGGGCGAAGTTGGGCGGGTTCTATACCGAGGCGATGCCGACGCCGCTGGTGGTCGCAACCTTTGTGCTGACCGGGGCGCTGATCGGGTCGCGCTTTGTAGGGATCACCCGCACCGAATTTTTGGCGGCGGCTACAGGCGGGCTGATCGCCACCGCCATGACGGTCAGCATCGTGACCGTCATGGCGCTGGGCGTGGGGCAATTGGTGGATATGCCGTTCGGCCAAATCTGGTTGGGATTGTCGCCTGGTGCGCTTGAAGGCATGGGCGCCCTGGGGATTGCGCTGGGCTATGACACAGCGTTCATTGCCGCGCACCATGTGATCCGATTGCTCTTGCTCAGCTTTGCCATTCCAGCCGTCGCCGTTCTTGTGCGCGGGTTGGAGCGCAGGACGCAAGGGAGCCACAATTGAGCGGCATGAAATCGGACCAAAAGGAGATTGCAGTGATGATCCGATTTGGTGCACCAGTCCTTCTTGTCCTCGCCCTTTGCGGAACGGCCCAGGCCTCAACCGCGCAATGCCTGACCAACCGACCGGGCGTGAGCATTTCTTTTGGGGTGACCCTGGGAGACAAGTTCACGGAAAGCGATCAGAACGAGTTCAACCTAATGCGGCTGCGCCGCATGGGTGTGGACGCCACCCGCGCCGAAATGTGGGGCGGGTGCATTCGTGCTTTCGTGCGTACGCCCAGCGGGGAAGAAATGCAGTTCTTCCATCCCCAGTCCCTCGAGCGCGTTTATATGTAGGGTCGCGCCGCGCCGACCTAACCAGCCCTGTAGCTCACCCTGCCTTCCCCGACCGGTGCGGGCAGGATAGCGAAGCCGTTGGGTCCGAGTTGCAGCGACGCACCATCCAGGGTTGCGTTGTGGCTCACGGGCTCCAGGGCCAATTGGACTTTCGACAGCTTTACGTTGCGCGGATCAGCCGAGAGGTTGAAAACGCAGATCAGATCCTTGCTCTCGCCCGAGCGGCGATAGGCCAGCACCGGTTCGTCGCATCTGAAAAAGCTGATGTCACCCGTGATCAGCTCGGGGTGGGTCTTTCTCCAGGTCAACAGTTCCCGGTAAGCGTTGAGTGTGGATGCGGGGTCATGGTCCTGAACGTCAACGCTCAGCGCGGAGTGTGCCGGCTTGACGGGAAGCCAGGGCTTGCCGGTGGTAAAGCCGGCATGGGGCAGATCATGCTGCCAGGGCATGGGCGTGCGGCAGCCATCGCGCCCCTTGTCCTCGGGCCAGAAGCGAATGCCGCGCGGATCGGTCAGTTCTTCATAGAGGATGTCGGCTTCTGGCAGGCCCAGTTCCTCGCCCTGATAGAGTCCAACCGATCCCTTGAGCGTCAGCATCAGCGCCGCGGCCTGTCGGGCCAGATCGGCGGGCGACACGCTATGGGGCGCCCAACGCGTCATATGGCGAATGACGTCGTGATTGGAAAAGCTCCAGCAGGGCCAGCCCGTTTCCCCATCCGCAAAGAAAGCCTCGACCTTGGAGCGGAAGTGCTTGGCGGTGAATCTGGGGCCGAGAAAATCGAAGGAGTAGCACTGGTGCAGCATGTCGCTGCCGGAAGTGTAGAGCTTCATCAACTCCAGACCGCGCTCGTCATCGCCGACCTCGCCCACCGTAGTGGTGCCGGGATATTGGTCGAGCAATTTGCGCAGCTTTTTGAGCCAGGCGACATTCTCCGGCTGGCTCTTGGAGAATTTGTGGCTCTGCATGTCATAGGGGTTGGTCGCGGGCAGACCCTTCAATGACTTGAGCGGTGGGTTGGAACGCAATTTGGCGTTGTGGAAATAATAGTTCACGGTGTCGAGACGGAAGCCATCGAGCCCGCGATCCAGCCAGAATCGCATGACGTCTAGAACCGCATCCTGCACGTCAGGATTATGGAAGTTAAGGTCTGGCTGCGCGGCTAGAAAGTTGTGCAAGTAGTATTGCTTGCGCGATGTGTGCCATTCCCAGGCTGATCCGCCGAAAACGGAGAGCCAGTTGTTTGGCGGCGAACCATCCGGGTTGGCGTCGGCCCAGACATACCAATCGCTCCGCGCGTTCTCACGCGAGAAGCAGGATTCGCGGAACCACGGATGCTGATCGGATGTGTGGCTAACCACCTGATCCATAATCACCTTCAGACCAAGCGCGTGGGCCCGTTCGATGAGTTGGTCAAAGTCCTGCAGCGAACCGAAAAGCGGATCGACCTGCGTATATTCTGACACGTCATAGCCCATGTCGGCCTGGGGCGACTGGGTAATGGGCGAGAGCCAGATGCAATCCACGCCCAGACTGGCGATATGGCCAAGCCGGTCAATAATGCCCGGCAGGTCGCCTACGCCATTGCCATTGCTGTCCTGAAACGAGCGGGGATAGACCTGATAGATCACTCCGCCGCGCCACCAATCACTCATAAAACGCTCCCTGGGCCAAAGGCCGTCTACGGCTGAAGCTAGCGGGTTCCGCCGATGCTGTTAATCGGGCAGTTTGTGCTGGGCCCAGGAAAGTTGGCTATGCAAATCACCACCGGTCGGCTCATCGACCATGCCGAGACTATCGAACCACTTGCCCGGCTCATGCAGCAGCAATGGCCGGATTGGTATCGGGATCCAGCAAAGGCGCGCGGAGATCTCGTTTCCCGGCTGAACGATGCCAGGTTGCCATTGGGGCTGGTGGTATTCGCAAATGGCCGTGCCGTCGGCGCCTGTGCCCTCACCCTATCCAGCGGCGGCCTGGTGACCGACCGCACCCCATGGGTCGGCGGCTTGCTCGTTGATCCGGGCATCAGGCGTAAGGGTCTGGCCGCGGCGCTGCTGGCGCGGGCGAGCGAAGAAGCGCAACTGTTGGGGCATGAGCGACTCTATGCCCTGACGGCCACTGCACACGAGCTATTCGGCAGCCAGGGCTGGCAGCGGATCGAGACCGTCGAACTCGACGGCCAGGCTCACGTGATCTATTGCGCTGCGACGAGCTGATCGGAGAGATCTCCGTCACACCACCGCGCTGATCAACGGTTCGCCGGCGAAGTGCTTTTCGAGATTGGCGACCAGCAGGGCGCCCATGGCGTCGCGGGTCTGGTGGGTGGCGCTGCCCTGGTGGGGAGAGAGCACCACGTTGTCGAGGGTGAGCAATTCGGCGGGAACCTGCGGTTCCTTCTCGAACACGTCGAGCGCCGCGCCGCCGAGCCCGCCATTGACCAGGAGCTCGACCATTGCCGGCTCATCAACCAACGTACCGCGGGCGACGTTGACGAGACATCCTTTGGGTCCGAGCGCTTCAAGCACATTACGACTGACAATGCCTTCAGTGCCCTGGCCGCCTGGCGCGATGACCACGAGCCAATCGCTGTCGCGGGCCATGTCTTCAAGGCCGTTATAATAGATATAGGGCACCGCCGGCTGCAAATGCCGACCGTGATAGACCACCCGCATTTTCATGGCCTGAGCCCGCACAGCAATTTCCTTGCCGATCCGACCGAGTCCCAGAATTCCCACGGTTTTGCCGGTCAGCTCGGAAAACAGACCATAATTGCCAGAAGGCCATTTCCCCTTGCGTACAAACTGGTCTGCCTGGGGTATCCGGCGGGCGAGCGAAATCATCAGGCCGATGGTCATTTCAGCCACGGCGTCGTTGAGCACGTCCGGCGTATTGGTGACGCGAATATTGCGGGCCTTTGCAGCGCCAACGTCGATATTGTCATAGCCAACGCCGAAGCTGGCGATGATTTCGAGCTTGGGCAGCTTGTCCATCAGATCGGCCTTTACCCCAGAGCCGGCGTGGGCGCGGATGCGCGCGCCGTGCTGGGCGAGCCAGGCATCCTTATCGGTCATCTCATGTAGCTTGTGCACGGTATAGCGGGCCGCCAGAGCCTCTTCGCAACTGGCAAGAAGGGGATGGGTCTGTAGAATCTCGATGGTCATGCAAATAGGTCCGAAAATGGGGTGCCGACGCCCCCACTCTGCTCGGCTTTGGAACGATGGCTTGGATTGCGCGCGAATGAGAGCATTTTCAACGCTGGTTGCGCAAGTCTGGCCTGCACGAAAAAGCGGCAAACCAACCCTTTGAGCGTCTGGACGGCAGATTTCAAACGTGTAGCAATACAGGGGCGATCGGGAAGCCGCATTTCAGAAGCGGAGTAGAATGGGCGAGAAAACGCCATTTGACGAAATGTACAACCCGGATGGGTCGGTCCGCGAGCCCTATCGCGCGCTTGCCGAATGGCTGGCCGAGCAACCGGACAAGGGCTTGGCCCTGATGCAGACGGATGCCGAGGCGATTTTCCGCAAGCTGGGTATCACCTTTGCGGTTTATGGCTCGGATGAGGGGAACGAAAAGGTCATTCCCTTTGACGTGATCCCCCGGATCATCGCAGCCAATGAATGGCGTCGGCTATCCAAGGGGATCGAACAGCGGGTCAAGGCGCTCAACGCATTTCTCTACGACATCTACCACCGCCAGGAGATCCTGAAGGCCGGGCGGATCCCGGAAAAGCTCATACTCAACAATGAAGCATTCTGCCCGCAGATGATGGGGCTGGAACCAGCCAAGGGCGTTTATGCCCATATCATCGGTGTGGACATCGTGCGGGTCGGACCCGACGAATTCTACGTGCTGGAAGACAATCTCCGGACTCCCTCGGGCGTCAGCTACATGCTGGAAGACCGCGAGGCCATGATGCTGCTGGCGCCGGACCTGTTCCACCGCTCCAAGGTCGCTCCGGTCGAGACCTATCCTGAAAACCTGCGACGGACGCTTGAGAGCGTGGCGCCGGAAAGCGTTCGGGGGACGCCCAACATCGCCGTGTTGACGCCGGGGATCTACAACTCGGCCTATTTTGAGCACTCGTTTCTGGCCGACCAGATGGGTGCCCAGCTCTGTGAAGGGCCAGATCTCTTCGTGGATGGCGGCAAGGTCTATATGCGCACCACATGCGGCCCCGAACAGGTAGATGTGATCTATCGACGGATCGATGACGACTATCTCGATCCGCTGACCTTCCGGCCCGATTCCATGCTTGGGGTGCCGGGGCTATTCGATGCCTATCGCGCCGGAAATGTGACGCTGGTCAATGCACCGGGGGCCGGGATTGCGGACGACAAGGCGGTCTATACCTATGTCCCGGACATCATCGAGTTCTATCTCGGGGAGAAGGCGCTGCTTTCAAACGTGCCGACCTATAATTGCACCGATGAGGATCAGCGCGCCTGGGTTCTGGAGAATATTGCGGACCTGGTGGTCAAGGAAGTCCACGGATCCGGTGGTTATGGAATGATGGTCGGCCCGACCTCGACCAAGGCCATGCATGCCGAATTCCGGAAAAAGATTGAAGCCCGGCCAGATAATTACATTGTGCAGCCGACGCTGAACCTGTCGACCTGCCCCACCCATGTTTCGGGCGACGTGGCGCCGCGCCATGTGGATCTCCGACCCTATGTGCTGATAGGCGACGAAGTCCGGATCACGCCGGGCGGGTTGACGCGCGTGGCCCTGAAAAAGGGTTCGCTGGTCGTCAACTCGTCCCAAGGCGGTGGGACGAAAGATACATGGGTGCTGGAAGATTGAGAATGCTCGGACGCACCGCCGCCAATCTGTTCTGGCTTTCACGCTATGTGGAGCGGGCCGAGAACATGGCCCGTCTACTCGAAGTGGGATACCGCATGTCGCTGACCAGCCGCCGCGAAGGCGGGGCAAGCGAACATCTGGTTTCCATGATGCAAGCCGCCGAAGTCGATGAAGGGTTCGATGCCAAGCATGAGCTGGCCGATATCGATACGGTAGCCCATTATATGATGTTCGACCCCGACAATCCCAGCTCGGTTGCATCGTGCCTGATGGCTGCGCGTACCAATGCACGCTCTGTGCGCACCGCCATCACCACCGACATGTGGGAAAGCATGAACGGCGCCTGGCTGGAATTTTCACAGATCAAGCCGCGCGATGTCCGTGGGGCAAAGCTGCTGGGGCTGCTGCAATGGGTCAAGCAGCGAAGCCATGAATTTCGTGGCGCACTGCTCGGCACCATTCTGCGGGACGACGGCTTCAATTTTCTGCAAGCGGGCAATTTCGTCGAGCGGGCGGACAATACCGCGCGAATTCTCGACATGAAATATTACGTCCTGCTACCGCGCGCCACACAGGTCGGCGGGGATCTCGACATTCAACAATGGACGCTGATCCTGCGGGCGGCCTCGGCGCACAGGGCCTATCGGCATGTCTATCACGACCGCTACAAGGCGGAGAATATTGCCGACTTCCTGATCCTGCGTCCGGAAATGCCTCGCTCCCTGATCTATTGTGCTAATTTCGTGCAGCAGAACCTGGACAACCTCGCCAAACTCTACGGCCGTCGGGAACAATGTCAGGAGGCAGCAGACAGCCTGTTGGCCATGGTCGAGGGGGCGAGCATGGACGCGATATTCTCAGATGGACTGCACGAGTTTCTCAACGAGTTCATCTCTCGCAACAACCGGGTGGCTGACTGTCTGTCGGACTCCTACAATTTTTATTGATCCATGCGTATCGAGATCGACCATTCGCTGACCTTCTCGCTCCCGCCGGAAACGGCGCAACTGGTCATGCATTTGTTGCTGACACCGGCCGGCGGACCGTCTCAAACCGTGGAAAGCTGGAGTATCGAAGCAGCAGGTATCGGCAATGCAGGCCGGTTTCGAGACGGTTATGGCAATGCCGCACATCTGGTCAATCAGGCGCGGCCCGACGGCGAAGTACGCGTGGTGGCGCGCGGGGTTGTGCGCACGAGCGACACCAATGGCGTGCTGGGCAAAAAACTGCCCGACGAGCCGGTTCCAACCCTGTACAAGCGGGTGACGGCAATGACCCGAGCCCCGGTGACACTCTATGGCAAGTTTCGCTCCGCGAAGGACAATCGCCTGGATGTGCTGCACGGGTTGATGGCGCGTGTCGGCGAGACGCTGGGACTGGCTGAGGAAACCGAGCCCGTAACGCAGATGCAGGCGACAGGCGAGCAAACACAACGTCAAAGCGCTGAGCCAGACAGCGACCTGCCGCCAACCATCGATTATGTGCATCTGTTCATTGGTGGGGCGCGGGCGCTGGACATTCCGGCCCGCTTCGTCTGCGGTTATCTGGCGCCGGGCGAAGGCATGGCGGGAGGGTTGCACGCCTGGGCCGAAGCCTATGACGACAAATTGGGCTGGATCGGTTTTGACGCGCAGAACCAGATTTGTCCGACCGAGCGCTATGTGCGGCTGGCGGTGGGACTGGATGCAGACAGTGCGCTGCCGCTGCGAACGGTGCCCGTCGGCGAGATCGTACAAGAAGCGGTGTTGAGTCCCGCTTGACGGCTTTTCATCCTGCCCCCCGGCTACAAACTCAGCACGTAGAGCCAGCCTGAAATCGTCAGTGCCGACAGCACCGTCGCGATGAGGATGGTGTTTGCAGCAACGCTGACCCCCCTCTCATAAAAGGTGGCGAAAACATAGATGTTGATACCCGAGGGCATGGCCGAAAGCAGAATGCCGTAGCGGGCGATGTCCATGGGTACATGGAATACCCAGATCATCAGCGCATATGCGATCGCCGGATGCACAATCAGCTTGATGAAAGAGGCCACCAGAGCCTGTTGCCAGTTCTCAGACAGCTTGAACTCGTTGAGCGCGCCGCCAATTCCGAACAGTGCCACCGGCACCACCGCCTGCGCCATCATCCGAAAGAAGGCGGCAATCGGCTCGGCTAGCTCAGCACCTGAGACCGAGAGCGCAATTCCTCCAGCTATGCCCCAGATCAGCGGATTTGAGACGACGCGCCGGAGGGCCAGAACCAACGTAGCGCCCAGAGGCTGCGCATCACGGCGGGACAATTCCATGGTGACCATGCCGAGGGTAAGCAGGATGGCGCCATGCAGGCCGATGATGGACAAACTGACGGGCAAGGCGCCTTCGCCATAGGCCCGGCTCATGATGGGCAAACCGACCAGCACGGTGTTGGTGAACATCGCCGAAAAACCGGCCGACACGGCCTCGCCCGGCCGATTGCCGAAGACGCGACGCGCCACCAAAATGCCGAGCACAAAGCAGACAATGGCGCCGAAATAATAAGGACCGATAATGCCAATATTGAACGCGGCGCGGAAATCGCTGGTGCCGATGGAATAGAACAGAAGGCAGGGGGTAGCGAAATTGTTGACGAAGCCAATCAGCGCTTTCACTCCATCGGCGGGGAAAAGCCGCCGGTGCACAGCCAGGTAGCCCAACGCGATGAGCGCGAAAATGGGCGCGATAACGGCAAGTATGGAAAGCATCGGCCAGCGGTCCGGGCCCGAGGAAGGATATGCAAGCCCTAGCCCCGGCAGGAAGCAAGGTCAATCGCCATCTTGTATGGTAGAAAAAGCGAAAGACCGCTCCTTTTAAAACGAAACAATATGCATTAGAAACGAACCGACTTGGGCATGAGGCGGCAGGATGCTGGATATTTTTGTTATAGGTGGCGGAATCAACGGCGCCAGCGTGGCGCGCGACGCGGTGGG
>JBGTUK010000075.1:0-10414 GCA_041939225.1 Devosia sp. | reverse complement strand
CTTGGCGGCGGCCTGGACGCGATTGTCGACTTCTTCCTTGGGCAGCTTTTCAACGCGAAGGGGGAAGGCGATGTTCTCGTAAACGCTCATATGCGGGTAGAGCGCATAGGACTGGAACACCATGGCGATGCCGCGCTGCACGGGCGGCAGATCATTGACGACATTGCCGCCAATCTCGATCTCGCCGGCGCTCACATCTTCGAGTCCGGCGATCATGCGCAGCAGGGTGGACTTGCCGCAGCCCGAGGGGCCGACGAAAACCACGAACTCGCCATCGGAAACATCAAGATCGATGCCCTTGATGATACGGGCTTCGTTGAAGGATTTTTCGAGGCGCTTGAGGCTCAGCTGCGACATGGTTCGCGTCTCCGGGCGAAATGAATCTTGGTGTCGCGCCGCTCTGCCAGGGACTGGTTGGGCAGGATAAGCAACGCGTCTGGTGCGCCGCCGCCCCTGAGGGGCGACGGCTGGCAGTCGGTAGGTGCCATTCGAGCATAGCTCTCATGGCCTTCTCGCCTCAGATCGATCCACAGGATCGATCTGCCCTAAGGACGGCTCGAAGTTACTTGTAGAGTTCGAGCTCGGACGCTGCCTTCTCGATGGCTGCCTGCGGCTCGGCGGCGCCGGTCACGACCGACTGGACCATTTCGATCATGGTGTTCTGTAGACCGATATAGTCGTTGAAGAGCGGCTCAGGGCCACCAAACTCGATGCCGTCCAGGAACGGCTTCCAGTATGGCTTTTCGGCAACCAGGTCCGAAGTCTGCGGCTCAAGCGGACGCAGCGGGGTCAGACCCTGGGCCATTTCGGCATCCCACTGACGCTCAGGCGCAGTGATGAACTTTGCCAGGTCGATCGCCTGTTCTTCCACGCCGGTGCCTTTGAACACGGCCAGGGAGTCGGTGATCAGCAGCGTGCCTGGACCCTTGGCCTGCGGGCCGAGCGGAAGCGGTGCGACGCCCCAGTTCATGCCGGCTTCTTCGGCGCGCAGAGCGGCACCAACCGAAGCTTCGATCATGGCAACGCCACCGTCGAGCCAGATGGCGCGAACTTCGTTCTGCTCGTAGGCCGTCGGGCCTTCTTCGGAATAGGGGATGATGTCGCGCAGGGCCGTCAGCGCTTCGAGAACCTGCGGCGAGTTCAGGGTGATATTGCCTTCGTCATCGATCACCAGGCCGTCATTGGTGTAAACCCAATGCAGGAACTGGTGCATGGTGTTGTCAAAGGTCTTGGCCACAGCACCGTAACCGGCAGCGTCGGTGTTCTCGGTGATCTGCTTGGCGAACTCGATCTTTTCTTCCCAGGTCTTGGGCGGGGTGTCGGGATCAAGGCCGGCTTCCTCGAATAGATCCTTGTTCCAGAACAGGGCCTTGGTCGAGAAGGCGACTGGGACGCCCCACTGGGTGCCGTCGAAGGTCACGGTTTCAGGCACGAAATTATAGTAGGAGGCCTTTTCCTCTTCGGTCATCGGAATGGGCACGATCAGGTCGTTCATGGCGAACTGCTTGAGCGTACGCGAACCGACATAGGCCAGGGAAACCGGCGTGCCGGCGGCGGCGAGCGTGGTCACCTTATCCTGGCACTGGCCCCAGCCCACGATCTCGGGCACGACCTTGTAGCCGGGGTTTTCGGCTTCCCACTCGGCAAAATACTCGGCATAGCCAGCGGTCAGCTCGTCACCACAGTTGATGAAGGTGATTTCCTTGTCCTGGGCATAGGCCGCCGGAGCGGCACCGGCCAAAGCCAGCATGGACACGGTCACCAAACCGATTGTCTTTTTCACTTGGTAGTCTCCCTTGTTTACGGGCCCCTCGGCCCTTCCGGAGCCGTTCAGCATTGGCTGTTGAACGATCTCCAAACCTTGGCGGCGCGGTTCCGACCCGGACCTGGTCCGGATTGGCACCGTTCCGGTTACTGCTTCACGGCACCGGCGGTGAGACCGGCGACGAGATAGCGCTGCAGGAACACGATGACGATCATGACCGGCAGGATTCCGATGAAGGACGCCGCCATCAGCTCGTTCCAGATCACTTCCTGCTTGCCGAAGAAGGCGAAGAGCCCGACCGGCAGCGGCATGAATTCTGTCTTGGAGTTGAAGGTCAGCGCGAAGATGAACTGCTGAGCGTAGGCACCGATGAAGGTCATGATGGCGACCACAACGACGCCCGGCATGGCCAGCGGCAGGATGACCCGGCGCAGGGTGTAAAGGCGGCTGGCGCCATCGACCCAGGCGGCTTCGTCCAGCTCGCGCGGAATCCGCATCATATAGGTGCGCAAGAGCCAGACGGAGGACGGAATGAGGAACGCGGCGCCGGGCACAATCATGGCCCAATAGGTATTGAGCAAGCCCAGCGTGCGCATCAGCCGGAACAGCGGGATCAACAACACGGCGCCGGAGAACATGTTGACCGCCAGGAACCCGGCCAGGAGCAGTCCGGCTCCGGTGAAATTGAAGCGGGCGAAGGCATAGGCGGCGGGCACCACGATGGCGACCACGATGGCCGTGACAACGGTGGAGATGAAGAAGGAATTGAAGATGTGCATGCCCAGGGCAGGCACGGATTCCCACATGCTGAAATAGGCCGCAAAAGACCCGTTCTCGGGAATGAAGCTGTAGGGTGTCGAGAAGAGCTGGGCCAGCGGCTTCAATGACACCAGGAACCCTTCGATGAACGGCGCCAGGACAAAGAACAGGAACAGCGCAATGCCGGCATAGAGCCCGATCACCTCGAGCAGGCTGTAGCGATCGATCATCGGGCGACTGGCGGACCAGAGGCCACGGCGGGCCCTAGCCTTGGGCTGAGGCTGGACGCTGGCCTTGCTGTCGGCGGCCGCGACCTCGGTGGAACGGGCGACGTCGCTCATTTGGCTTCTCCCTGCTGGAGCTTGCGGACGGCACGGAAGTAAACAATGCAGAAGGCGGTCACGAAGAGCGAGATGACCACGGCACGCGCCGCACCCTCGCCATATCGGCGCGAGCCCATGGCGGTCTTGTAGGTGTCGATGATCATCGTGGTGGTCGAACCGGACGGGCCGCCCTGGGTCAGGATCCAGATGATGTCGAAGGAATTGAAAGTGGCGATGAGCGAAAGCAGGCTCATGGTGATGATGGCAGGCACCATCAGCGGCACGGTGATGCGGCGGAAGCGATAGAAACGGCCCGCGCCATCGGTCCAGGCAGCTTCATGCAGATCGCGCGGGATCGACTGCATGGCGGCGAGGAAATAGATGGTGACCATGGGGACGCCGATCCACACATCGGTGATGATCGTGGCCCAGAAGGCGGTCTCGCCATAAGCCAGCCAGGCGATGGGGCCATCGGTGATGCCGAAATTCTGCAGCAGGCCGGAGATCATGCCGAACTGGCCGTTATACATCCAGCCCCACATGAAGATGCCGATGGCCATGGGCACAATCCAGGGCGGCATGGTGAGAATGCGGAACACAATCTGGCCTGGAATTGCCGCATTGAGCAGCACGGCACCCGCCATGCCGATGATCATTTTCAGGCTCACCGAAAAGAAGGTCCAGATAAAGGTACGGACAATGACTTCGGTGAAGTTGCCGGCGCCGAAAATGCGCTCGTAATTGGCCCAGCCGATAAAGTCATAGCCGGGGCGCAGCGAAGCGTTGGTAAAGCTGAGGACGATCGTGTCGACCAGCGGGTAGGCCACGATGACCAGGATATAGAGTAATGCCGGAGCCAGCAGGGCGAGGGCGAAGAGGGTGGCGCTTCTGGTGCTGGTCATCGGCTTTCTCCTCAGTTCCCTTTGCCCAGAGCAGCGTCGAAGCGCTGCCAGATCGGGGCCATGTCAACGACGCTCTTGCTGCGCATTGCCTCGTCCATAGACAGCGCCAGAAGGCCGGCCTCGAGCGCATCGGTTACCGAGACAGGCAGGGGCACACCGTCGATCATATGCAGAAGAATATCCTCGGCCATCTGCTCGTCGGCGCCATAATGTTGGCTCAGCTCGGAGGTCTGGTAGGTCTTGTCCTCAAGCCGTTCTGAGGTGCGGCTGTCGGTGACCTTGAAATAGTTGCGGATAAAGTCGCCTTCCGCCATGCCCTTGGCACCAATTACCGCGAAACGGCGGAAATCGTCGGGCACGTTCATATTGGTGTGGAAGGTCAGAGCCGCGCCATTTTCATACTGCACGATGGCGGTCTGGAAGTCGATGATATCGCCATCACTATCGAACACCTTGTCCGAGCCCTGCCAGCCGGACGGCTTGCGGTGATAGACGTTGAGATCGTTGACGCCAGCATCCTGGGGCGCGTTTTCGGGGGTGAAGCTCTTGCGCCCGCCAAAGCTGGCCACATAGCGCGGCCGGCAACCCATGACGCCATTGTAGAGATCGAGGTCGTGGCAGCATTTCTCGAGCATGAAGCTGCCCGAATATTGCTGGTAGCGCCGCCAGTCGCGCATGAAGAACGCGCCATGATAGGGCGGGATGGTTTCGGACGCCTCGATCGAGGTGACGTCGCCCAGCCTGCCTTCGGCCTGCGCCTTGCGCAGATCGACATAGAGCGGGGCATAGCGCAGTACGAGACCCACCATGACATTGTCGGAACCGTACTGGCCGATCAGTTCGGCCAGCGCCATCGTGTCCTCAAGCGAAGTCACCACCGGCTTTTCAGCAAAGATCTTCATTCCGCGCTCAAGGCCGATGCGGATGTGCTCAAGATGCATGTGGTTGGGAGAACCGACCATGAGCAGATCGAGCTCAGCCTCGTCGATCAACTGCTCGAGGCTGTCATACTGCCGACCAACGGAAACGCCATGCTCCTGGGTATAGGGCAGACCGGCCGGTGCCGGATCGACATAACCCACAATCTCGAAATCGTCCCGCGCCGCGGAAAACACCCGCGCGAGATAACCCAGACGATAGCCGAGACCGATAATGCCTACCCGCATACCTTGCCGTTCCCTGTTTTATTCAATCCCCGACCTCTTGCGGATCGGCGTCGTTTGTGTAAACGATTTTCAAGACTAGGCGCCTTGCCAACACAATGTCAACACACATTCGACGCCAATACAATACCAATTTAAGCCACCATGGAATCTTGCGCAAATACGCGCCGTTTTGCCGCTTTTCTGGGCATCATCGAAGAGATTGGTACGGTGGAAGGTGTGGACAAAAGCCCTTAATGGGCGCACCATGTCGCAATTGGTATCCATGTGGCCTCTTTCAGTAGGCAACAAACACATGACACATGTGAAAATATGAAACAGAATTGGTGAACGTGCGTCAGCGCGTCGCCATGCAGGCAAGAGACGCTAAATGAGCCTATCAACCAATCCATTCCCCGATGATGCCGACCGTTCGGCAATCTGGACCATGCTGGTGCCGCGCGACATCAAGGCCTTCGTCAATGCCGATTGGTCCATGGTGGAAGACGATTTCATTGCCGATGACTTCATGGGCATCAATGGCAACAAAAACGACAATCCGGATGGCTGGACCATCAGCTTTCCCACGCTCGCGCAATATCGCGACGAGTGGCTGCGCCAGGCTGCTGAGGGTCAGAAGGTGGTCTATGCCGAAGACCAGGAAGCCGGCATCCACCGCGCGACCAGCCTGACCGAGATTGAAATCACCGGCGAGCGCGCCATTGCCCACAAGAAATTTGATGGCGAAATCGCTCTGGCGGATGGTGGCAAGGACGTGTTGAACTGGCAGACCCTCTATTTCTGCCGCAAGGTTGACGGCCAGTGGAAGCTGACCGGATTTGTCGGCTACCTGCCCTATCCGATGGGCTCGGCGGCGTCCCCCGCCATTCGAGCATAGCTCGCACGGGCTCTTGGCCTGAGAACGCTTCGCTGAGGCGTTCTCTCTTCGGCTCAAAGCCCCCTCACCCGCCCTTTGGGCACCTTCTCCCCGAGAGGGAGAAGAAAAGCGCGCTCGCCTGTTATTCCTCTCCCATACGGGGAGAGGGTGGATCGGCCCAAGGCCGAGACGGGTGAGGGGTTTCCTTCAGCAACCGGGTTCTACATGTCTTTCCTCACGCCCCAGCGCCTTGTCATGCTGGTGTTCTTTCTCCAGCCGATTGCCTTTGGTTCGTGGCTGCCGCGTATTCCCGAGATCCAGTCGGCCATGGGGCTCGGTTCGGCGACGCTGGCCATTGCGTTGCTCGGCATGCCGGTGGGCACCTTGCTGACGCTGCCCTTTGCCGGGCCGCTGGTGGGCAGAATCGGCGCGCGCATGGCGATTCTGATCGGCTTTGTGTTCTATTCAGTTGCCGCCTGCCTGCCGGTGCTGGCACCCGACCCGATCCTCCTGTTCACCGCGCTGATGCTGGCCGGGTCGTCGATTTCCTTTGTCGAGCTGGGGCTGAATGTCGAGGCCGACCTGGTGGAGAAATCCACCGGCAAACTGATCATGAATACCTCGCATGGCTGCTGGTCGCTGGGCATCATGGCGGGCAGCCTGATCGGCTCGGGCTTTGTCGCCGCGGGGATTGGGCCGGGCATCGCGTTGCCCCTGCTGGCCTTTGCCGTGCTGCCCATCGCATTGCTGGCCGGGTGGGCGCTCCCTGCGCTGGACGACAGCAATGAAAGCGAGACCGGGGCGCCGAAACGTTCGGCATGGTCGCTGCCCGGGCCGGCTCTGGTCGGGGTGTGCCTGTTTGTCTTCGGCATTACCATGACGGAGGGCGCAATGGCCGACTGGTCGGCCATTTTCCTGCGCGATGCGCTCAATGCCGAGGGCGGGCTGGTTGGCCTGGGCTATTCGGTGTTTGCCTTCATGGTGGCCGCTGGCCGGTTTGGCGGCGACTTCCTCAAGCGCCGGCTGGGCAGCGTCAACACGGCACGGCTGTGTGGCACGCTGGCGGTGCTCGGTGCCGTCCTGCTGTTTGTGGCGCCGAGCATCGAAATCGCGCTGATCGGTTTTGGCACCATTGGCATTGGTGTTTCGGTCGGATTTCCGCTGGCCGTGACAGCGGCTGCCGGCATTGGCGACCGCGCCGCCTCGGCCAATGTGGCCGTGCTGTCCTTTGTGGCACTGACCGGCTTTCTCATCGGCCCGCCCCTGATCGGCTTTGTGGCCGAGCATAGCGACATCAGGCTGGGGGTCGCCTGTGTCATCCCCATGCTTTTGGTGAGCCTGTTTCTCACCGGGCGCCTGACGCCCCGCCGGGCCCAGCCTGCCCATAACCCCGAAGCCGAAGTTCCTGGAGTTCTCTGATGCGCATTGCCGTTGCTGGCCTGCACACTGAATGCAGCACCTATAATCCCGTCCTGGCGCGCGAAGCCGATTTTCGCGTGCTGCGCGGTCCATCCATGCTCAAGGATCAATACTTCGACTTCCTGACGCATTTTCCTGCCGAGTTCGCGACCATCCTGCATGCCCGCGCCATCGCCGGCGGACCGGTGGAACGGGCGCTCTATGACCGCTGGAAGGCCGAGATCATTGACGGCCTCAAGGCTGCCCTGCCGCTCGATGGCGTCTATCTCGCCATGCATGGCGCCATGTTCGTCGAGGGCCTGTTCGATGCCGAGGGCGATTTCATTTCGGCGGTTCGCGAGGTGGTGGGCCCGGATGTGATGATCGCGGCGTCCTATGATCTGCATGGCAATGTCAGCCAGCGCATTATCGACGGGCTGGACATGTTTTCGACCTATCGCACGGCGCCGCATATCGACGTGCAGGACACGATGCGTCGTGCTGTAACCATGCTGGTGCGAGCGCTCAAGACCGGGGTAAAGCCGGTAATTGCCTGGGCACCGGTGCCGGTGCTGCTGCCGGGCGAGCGCACCTCGACCCAGGACGAGCCGGCGCGCACATTTTATACACAGATCCATCAGGTCGAGGAGCCGAGCGGAATCTGGGATGCCAGCTTCCAGGTCGGCTATGTCTGGGCCGACGAGCCGCGCGCCACGGCCTGTGCGGTGGTGACCGGCACTGACCGGGCGGCCATCGAAAAGGCCGCAACGCATCTGGCGCAGGACTATTGGGATATCCGCGAGGGCTTTGTCTTTGGCATGGAGACCGGCTCTATCGAAGAATGCCTGGATCGCGCGGTGAGCAGCGAGACCCATCCGGTGGTACTGGCCGAATCGGGTGACAATCCGACCGGTGGCGGCGTGGGTGATCGCGCCGAAGTGCTGGCGGCGCTGATGGCCAGGGACGCGAAGGGCGTGATTTTTGCCGGCATCGCCGACAAGGCGGCCACAGACGCGGCTTACGCCGCTGGTGTGGGCGCAAGGCTGTCGCTCCATATCGGTGCAAGCCTCGACCCAGCGAGCATACCGGTCGACACCGAGGCCGAGGTGGTGTTTCTGGCCCAGGCCGAGAGCGCCCATCTGCGCGAAGCGGTGGTGCGAATTGGCGGCATCGACCTGGTGCTGACCGCGCGCCGCCGACCATTCCACAATATCGTCGATTTCACCCGGTTGGGGCTCGACCCACAAAGCGCCAAGATCATTGCGGTGAAATCGGGCTATCTCTCGCCCGAACTGGGCCCTCTCGCCAATCCGGGTATCATGGCGCTGTCGCCCGGTGTGGTGGACCAGTTCGTCGAGCGCACCGAGCGCAAGCATACGCCGCGCCCGAGCTATCCATTCGACACGGATTTTGATTTTACGCCAGAAGTAAAGTGGTCGAAACGGGCTGAGTAGCTCGCCTTTCGCCGCCTTTCTGCGAGGGGGCGGGTGAGGTCGGCGCGCTCCCCCTTCCCCCTCGCCGCCCTTTCGGTTAATCAGCAAACGAAAGGGAGCGAACGCGATGACCCCATCGATGCGGCAGGCGAAAATCGTCGAGCTGGCGCGCCAGCAGGGCGAGGTGAGCGTCGAGGAGCTGGTTGCCGCCTTCGAGGTGACGCCGCAAACGATCCGCAAGGATCTCAATATTCTATGCGACCGGGGGGCGCTGAAACGCACCCATGGCGGGGCGATGCATCCCTCGGGCGTGGAGAATGTCGAATATGAAGCGCGGCGGCAGATTGCACCGGCAGAAAAACGCGCCATCGGTCAGGCGGCCGCGGCGCTGATCCCCGATCACGCGTCCCTATTCATCAATATCGGCACCACGACCGAAGCGGTCAGCCAGGCGCTCGTCGAGCATCGTGGACTGATGGTGATCACCAACAATATCAATGTGGCCAACCACCTGCGCGTGGTGCCCAGCACGGAAGTGGTGATTGCCGGCGGGGTGGTGCGGGCCAGCGATGGCGGCATTGTGGGCGAAGCCGCGGTGGATTTCATTCGTCAGTTCAAGGTGGATTTTGCCGTCATCGGCGTCTCCGCCATCGATCCGGACGGGGCGCTGCTGGATTTCGATTTCCGCGAGGTGAAGGTGGCCCAGGCAATTATTGCCAATGCGCGCCATGTGATCGTCGTGGCCGACCAGACCAAGTTCGCCCGCACCGCTCCGGTGCGCATCGGGCATTTGAGCCAGGCGCACAGTTTCATTACGGATATCTGCCAAGTGGACTCCATCCGCCAGGTCTGTGCAGATGCGGACATCGCATTGATTGAAACAGGCGCGGCCTGATTATTCCGGAATTTACATGTCCATGAAGTCCATTGCCGAACTGGCCGCCGCCCTGATTGCCGCGCATGAGGGCGGGCCGCTGCTCGACCAGGTTCCCGAACATTTGCTGCCCGCCGATCTCGACGCGGTTTATGGCCTGCAGGACGAAATCATTGCCCAAATCAGCCCGGTGGGCGGCTGGAAAGTAGCTGCGGGGCTTGGCGACCCCCCTTTGTGCGCACCGATACCGGCTGATCGGTTCCTGGCGACAGCGGACCTGATCGATGGCGAAAAGCACCGTATCTTCTTGGCCGAAATCGAAGTGGCGGTGCGGCTGGGATCAGACCTGGCGGGGGGTGCTCTGCCCGAGGCCGTTGAGGCAGCTATCGCCAGCCTGCATCCGGCGATCGAGTTGATCGGCAATCCATTCATGGATCGGGATGTGACACCGCGGAATCTGCAGCTCGGCGATCTGCAATCGAATGGGGCTGTCATTGTCGGCAAGGCCCTGGACCGCACCATGGTGGACGCGCTTGCGTCACTGCCGGTCACCCTGGAACTCGATGGCAAGCCAGCCCATACGGTCAGCAAGGGCGCCAGCTGGGACGATATTGTCGGCGCTATTACCTGGCTGGCTGGCCATGCCGAACAGCGCGGGCACAGCCTCAGGGCCGGCCAGGTGATCATTACCGGGGCACGCGCTTTGGCGCCGCTCAATGGCGCCAAGATGATCGAAGGCGTGTTAGGCGACTGGGGGCGGGTGAATTGCGGCGTCTGAAGCTGCAAGTCGCGCTGTCCGCTCACCCCTTGAACACGTTTTCCGCAATCGAGGCTGGCTTCATCTCAATGGAAAAGCCGGGACGCTCTGGGGGCATATAGGCGGCGCCCTGGATCACGCAGGGATCGAGAAAGTGCTCGTGCAGGTGGTCGACATATTCGAT
>JBGTUK010000074.1:0-10453 GCA_041939225.1 Devosia sp. | reverse complement strand
ATTAAGAGTCAGCTGCTCTACCAACTGAGCTATGCACCCGGGGCTTCTTGAAGCGCCTCGGCACCAAAGTGGCGCCTATCTATCAAAGGGATTCAGGGCTGTCCAGCACCCAAATTCAGATTATGTGCAAAACTGTCATGCAGGACGCCGGAGCGACAACCCGGCCGCATCGGGCCGGGTTGGTCGAGGTCATTGGTGCAGGTGCCGGTAATCGTTTAACTCGACCACATTGCTGGCCGGTTGGTGTGATTCCGGGCGCGTTTCGTCAAGGAGTCCGATCGTTCTTTCGATGATGTGTCGAAGCTGGCGCGACCGCTGGTCCGCCCCCTCGAGAATGGTGGCGGCCCTCTGCAGGTGGTCACGCGCAAGCACGTAGGTTGGAGGCAATCGCTCTCTCCCTCTGACTGGAATTTGACTGAAGAATCACCGTTTCCGGCGTGTCCAAAGGGTGGACTTCCATAGTTCTCGACTTATTGCCCGCCTGCATCGCATTCGATTAAAATGCTGCGCATCAGGACAGCGCCACGCCAACCAAGGGCAACCGGGACTTTGCAGGCCGTGAAGACTTTGCGAGCCTGTGTAAAACAACGAGGCATCCGGAAGCCCGGCTCCTATGCGTCGTATATCAGCCCTCTCCCCTCCACGGAATCGCCCGATTCGAGCAGCTTGCACTGAACGCTGGAAAGCGCAGTCGGTCTGGTTAGAATGGGCGCGCAACCGCCGCCAAGGACCCCATCGTGCCCCTGCCCCCATTCACGCCTGTCGTCGAGGCGCTACCGGAAACTGTACCGTTCGTCGGCCCCGAAGCGATTGAACGTCAAACCGGCATAGCCACCCGGGCCCGCATTGGTGCCAATGAATCCGGCTTCGGCCCAAGCCCGCGCGTAATCGCCACCCTTCGCAATGCTGCGCCCGATGTCTGGACCTATCCTGATTCGGAAAACCATGCCCTGCGGACAGCGCTGGCCGCACATCTCGGGGTTGCCAGCGATGAGATTGCCGTCGGCGAAGGCATTGACGGGCTGATGGGCCTTTTGGTCCGTCTCTTCATTGCGCCGGGCGATATCGTCGTCACCTCGCTGGGCGCCTACCCGACATTCAACTATCACGTGGTCGGCTTTGGCGGCGATCTGCGCTTCGTGCCCTATCGGGATTCTCACGAAGACCCAGAAGCGTTGGCCGCAATGGCCCGCCAGACCGATGCGCGCATGGTCTATCTGGCCAATCCCGACAACCCGATGGGCTCTTTCTGGCCCCCCAGTGACATCGAGCGCTTCGTCGATGCCGTGCCCGAGACCTGCCTGATCGTTCTCGATGAAGCCTATCTCGAAACCGCGTCGGACCAGGGCCCGCCGCTGGACACCGACCGGCCTAACCTGCTGCGCCTGCGCACCTTCTCCAAGGCCTATGGACTGGCCGGGATGCGGTGTGGCTATGCCATCGGCAATCGCCGGCTTGCAGGTGCCTTCAATCGCGTTCGCAATCATTTTGGCGTCAACAAGCTGGCTCAGATCGCCGCCCTGGCGGCGCTGGATGACCAGCCCTACTTGCATGACGCAGTTACCGCGATTGCTGCAGCACGCACCCGCATTGCCCAGATCGCCGGCGACAACGGGCTGGCTGCCCTGCCCTCGGCAACCAATTTCGTCGCCATCGACTGCGGAAGCGATGGGCCCTTCGCCGTACGGGTCCTTGAAGCCCTGGGGCATCAAGGAGTCTTCGTGCGCAAGCCCACAGCGCCGGGACTGGACCATCACATCCGCATCAGTGCCGCGCCAGACCGGGAACTGGACCTTCTTTCAAAAGCCCTGCCACTGGCTCTCAGGCAGGCTCACTCAGCCGGGTAGAGCCCAATGCTGGCCCAGAGCGGGCGATGGTTGGAGCCGTAGCTCTCTCCCGACTCCAATGTCAGGATACGGACATTGTCGCGCGTGAGCATATTGTCGATTGGCACCCCAAAGGCACCAAGACGGACCGGCCATGTGGCCGGTGTCGACGGCCCGGGCGTCAGTCGGGCACGTTCCATGAGCGTGCCCAAGGACTCCGTCCAGATCGTCGAGTTGAAATCCCCGGCCAGCACCACCGGCCCTTCAATGCCATCAAGCAACCGCCGGAGTACCACCATCTCCTGCCAGACCACCAGCTCGTCATAGGGCTTGGTCAGATGCGCCCCGACAATGGTAACCGGCTGTCCATCGACGCTCACCCGCGCTGTAACCAATCTTTCCCGGTTGAACGGCTGGAATATCTGAATTCCGCCTTCTTCGATAGGCAGCTGCGAGAAGAGCGAAATATCGCAGCTCTCGGTCCTCTCGCAGCCCAGACGATAGGGATAGACCTTCGCCATCTGCTCCAGGTGGGACTCGATGCCAGGGGTCTCCATGACCAGAACGATCTCAGACTGATCGGCGAGGATCGCAGCAACCAGCTCTTCTGCATGGCGATTGCCGGCGAGCACGTTGAAGCTGAGAAAGCGAAACTGGGCCACCGGCGCCTCTTTCGGCATCGTGCGACTGGCATAGAGCTCGCCGACCAGCCAATAGCCGTGCAGTCCCGCCGCCAGTAGCGGCACCAGCGCAAACGCCCCGCGCCAACGCCCTCCGAGCAGAATCAGGGCCAGCGCCAGAACGACACCCGCCGCCACCATGTGAAACCGCAGGCTCTGAAGCAGAACGAGGCCAGGCAGGTGCCGGCCCGAAACAACGACGGCCAGCACGACAATCAGCGCGCCAAGGAGCACGAGGAGGCCGCCCCTGAATTCTGCCTTGCCCCACATCTATCGTTCACTCCCAGATAGCCAGATCATGGCTAGACCAGCTTGGGCGCTGGTACGCAAGCGTTGCGCGCGCAAGTGATTAAGCAATGGGGCGCGGCCTGTCGACCGCGCCCCAGGAAATTCAGGAGTCTATTAACTCAGCCCGCCAGCGCGCCCTGCGCCGAAGCGCCGCGCTCAATCATCACGCGATTGAGCGCGTTGAGATAGGCACGGGCCGAGGCCACCAGCGTATCGGGCTCAGCCGCATTGCCCGACGCGATGCGGCCGTTCATTTCAAGACGCACGTGGGCCGAGGCTTGCGCGTCAGTGCCGCCGGTCACGCCGTCTACGGCGTAGAGCACCAGGTGCGGATTCTGCCCTGAGGCCGCCTTGATGGCATTGAAGATCGCGTCCACCGACCCTGTGCCTTCGAGCGAAACACTGTTCTTTTCGCCATCGATGGTGACGGTCAGATCACAGCGATGCGTGCCCCCGGTCTTGCTGACCACTTCCATGTCGACCAGCCGGATGCGATCGCCCACCGAGCCGACTTCGTCATCGACTAGCGCCACGATATCGGCGTCATAGACATGCTTCTTGCGGTCCGCCAAGTCCTTGAAACGCTGGAAAGCCTCTTGGAAAGCATTATCACCCAGGTCGTATCCCAGCTCCTTGAGCTTGTCCTTGAACGCCGCGCGTCCCGAATGCTTGCCCATGACCAGGGTAGTTTCCTTGATGCCGACACTGGCCGGGGTCATGATCTCGTAGGTTTCGGCATTCTTGAGCATACCATCCTGGTGGATGCCGCTCTCATGGGCGAAGGCGTTCTTGCCCACAATCGCCTTGTTGTACTGCACCGGGAAATTCGACGCAGCCGAGACAATCCTGCTGGCGCGGGAGAGCTGCGTGCTGTCGATCTCGGTGTAATACGGCATGGCGTCACCGCGCGTGCGCAGCGCCATCACTACTTCTTCCAGCGCCGCATTACCGGCCCGCTCACCCAGCCCGTTGATCGTGCATTCGATCTGCCGCGCTCCACCAGCCACACCGGCCAGGGAATTGGCGACGGCCATGCCCAGATCGTCATGGCAATGCACCGAGAAGATCGCCTTGTCGGCACCGGGCACCGTCTCGATGATCTCCTTGAACATGGCGAAATGCTCTTCGGGCACCGCATAGCCCACGGTATCGGGCAGGTTGATCGTGGTCGCACCGGCCTTGATGGCCGTCTCCACACAGCGCTTGAGAAACTCCATCGGCGTGCGGGTGGCATCCATGGCCGACCATTCGACATCATCGATCAGGTTGCGGGCCTGCGTGACCGTGCGAGCGATAATTTCGATGACCTCGTCCTCGGTCTTTTTCATCTGGTGCGCCAGATGGATCGGCGAGGTGGAGACGAAGGTGTGAATACGGCCCTTTTGGGCGTGGCGCACAGCCTCGCCGGCACGGTCGATGTCGGCGCTGATGGCGCGGGCGAGACCGGCCACGGTTGCATTCTTGACCTGCTTGGCCACGGCCACGACGGCCTCGAAATCGCCAGTTGAAGCGATGGGGAACCCGGCCTCGATAATGTCGACGCCCATTTCATCGAGCGACTCGGCGACCTGGAGCTTTTCCTCCAGGGTCATCGTGGCGCCGGGCGATTGCTCGCCATCACGCAGGGTGGTGTCGAAGATGAAGACGCGTTCTTTGTTGCTGTCGACGGACATTGACTTCTCTTGGTTTCCTATCGGCCCCGAGGCAAACACTCGCAGGACCGCACATATGTTGTTGTTCGGTTTTTGCGCAATCCCCTGACGACCCGCTCGCTATGGCGAGCTGCCGGTGATCAGGGGCTGATAAGAAGGAGAAGCAGCGCAGGAAGCAGCAGCAGGCCTACGGCCAGCAACAAACGGGCCTGAACGGCCTGGGTTTGTGCGATGGCGATGGCTTTGGCGCGACGGCGCTGCATGAGTACGCTCTGGTACGGCTTCAATTGCCAAGACAATGCGCCAAGCCGCCCCGCCGTGCAAGGGTAGCAGGCTCAGTTATGTTACTTTTTTACCGTCACCCGAACGCAAACACCGCCGAGAGCAACACGCCGAGAAACGCCAGGCCGGTGATCTTGTGCGCAATGTCGGCCAGCTTTGCCGCCTCCGCATCGCCCCCCTGCGATTTCTTGAACTGAATGCCGCCATAGATGATGGCAGCAAGCATCACAGCCACCAGGATCATCTTGATCCAAAACCAGACCGAGGCGCCGCCCAGCCCGCCATACTTCATAAACATGATGAGCGGCCCGGTGATCAGCAGGGCAACCATGGCCACCTTGCCCACCTGCGAGAGCGTATTCATTACGCCGAAATGGCCCCTGCGCTGTTCCGGCGTAGCAGTCGCCATACGAGCGCCAATAACCGGCCCGACCACGGAATTAGAGCCGCCGGCGACAAGAGCCACGACATGCACCCAGATAAGAAGATTGATTACAACGTCCACGGTTGCCCTCCCAATGTCCCCATTCAATTAGAGTATCACAACGACGCCGCGCGGAAAGCGCGGAGTTGGATTTAACTGATGCGACTTCTTCTGGCAGCGGAAGCGGCCAACATTGCGAAAGGGGCCTGTGCGAATGCTGTATTCTGCTGATCCCGGGCTAGTTCGTCTGGGCCGGGGCGCGCCGGACGGCCGCGTTCAGAGATCGAGAACGCCCTCGCCGACCACAACCGCCTCCCCTCCAATGGCGCCGTGAACCAATGCGTCATTCTCCTTGCGCAATTGCAGGGTGATGCGGCAGGGGCGCCCCATTTCATGGCCCTGACGCAGGATATACTCGGTCTGGCCTGTCCCCATCGCCTGCTCCGCCAGCAGCCCAATCAACGCTGCAGCCGCCGACCCCGTGCCAGGATCTTCTCCAAGCCCCATCCCGAACATGCGTGCCGCGATGTCGTTCTCTTTTTCCTCAGGAGTCAGGGTAAAAACAAAGGCCGAGTGATGATCATGATGGAACACCTCATTCCACGCCGTGCGATTGAGCGCGATGCGCTTGAGCACGGTCGCATTGCGGACCGGCACCAGGTGGAAAGTCACACCCGCCGAAAAGACTGCAGGCTTGAAGACGTCACAGCCGATATCTTCGACCTCGATACCGAGCGCTTGGGCTATTGCGAGTTTCTCAGGCAACTCCGCGATCCGTTCTGGAAGACGCGGCAAGGTGAAGCGCGCTTCACCCGTACGCCGGTCGATACGGTCGAACAACGCGGTGACCAGCCCGACCTTTTCTTCCATGCGTATTGCTGAGGCGCGGCTGTTCAATCCAAGGGTGACGGCCGCGCCGACGGTCGGATGCCCCGCAAATGGCAACTCCTGGTAGGGCGTGAAGATGCGCAGGCAGGCCGAGTTGCGTTCATTCTGCGGCTTACAGATGAAAACCGTCTCGCTGAGATTGAATTCGCGGGCAATAGCCTGCATCTCGTTGTCCATCAGGCCGTCGGCCTTGGGCACGACTGCCAGCGCGTTGCCCTTGAGAGGTGTCCGGGTGAACACGTCGAGGATGAGATAGGGCAGATTCAACTGGCGATCTCCGGCAGGGCATAGTCCGACCTCGATTTGCCGAGGTGGTCACACAAGGCGTCCACCGCGACACCGTGGTCGTCGCGCCCGGGCAGACCGGAAATGGTCAGCGCGCCGACAATGCCTGCACCGGTGACACGAATGGGAAAACCACCCCCGGCAATAACGAAGTCAGCGGGATCGGCCCCCGACTGCGGCGAAAACGGCGCCTCGCCTCTTTCCAGAACCAGGCGATAGCTGGCACGCTGAAAGCGACGCACGGAGTTAATCTTGCGGCGCACCCATTCAGCATTGTCTGCACTGGTGCCCGGTGTGGCAGAGAAGAATAACTGCCGGTCCCAGGTGCGCAGATCCACCACCAATGAGAGGTCCTCGCTTAATGCCCTGTTTCGGATCATCGATCCGATCTGGAAGGCCACCGCCTCATCGAATTCGGGCAGCACGAGTTCCAGTTCCTGCCGCTTGACGCGAGCAATATCGTCTTGATCGTTCATGGTTGAGCTCTGGTGTGACCGGAAACAGGCAATGACACAGCGACCTCCCAATGTGTCGGGACGGTTCTACGGTAGTTGCTGACTGAATTGAAGCGGCTTACTCAGCTGCGGGCGCCTTGATGCCGTGCTGGGCGTCGCTGATCCGCTTCTGCTGATCGAGCCAGGCAACCGCATCGCTGGTTTTGAGCAGTTCCAGATCTTCATTGTCGGTTTCAGAGACCGGTGTCATCGACAGGTCCGTATAGGCCTTGCGATGGGGGTCACGCTCGACCTTCCATTGCTTGAGGCCAAAGCGGAAGTAGAGCCAGGCCCAGCGGCTGAGCTTCCAGCCCAGTTCAAGAAAATATTTCGGGTAGAACAGGATCGCGGGTTCGATCTTCATGCCATGTCGCCGGTTGAGCCGGGACTTCTTGCGAATCCAGCCCACTTCGAGCGGATGCACTCCCTCGATCTTGAGCGCGCCCATAAACCAGGTGCACAGCAGCAATATCTGCGCGGTGGACACTCCCGAAGCTGCGGCCCGCCGCATGATGGTCTCGACATGGTCAAGCGAGTAGTAGCGGCTCCAGGCGTCCGCATAGACCTTCTCGAACTCCGCCTTGCTCATATTGGGATGAGCGGTGGTGTAGTGATTCAGATCGTATTTGTTGAGATCGGGGTCCATCTCTACCCCGGCGCGATGCAATTTCTGATGGTCCTCCGACCCTGGCAGCGGCGTGAGGAAGAAAAATTCCAGAATGTCGACCGGCAGCTCGCGCTTGACCACGTCGATATCGTGCATGATCCGCTCAGGGGTATCGGTAGGAAAACCCAGAATATACCCGGCATAGGTAATGACGTGCCATTGCTTCCAGGCCTGCAACATCACTCGATACTCAGTGATCTTGTTCTGCCGCTTCTTGGCGTCCTTGAGATTGGCCGGGTTAACGTTCTCCAACCCGATGAACACCCGCGTGACCCCGGCGCGTGAACATTTCTCGATGAACTTGGGGATCCGGTGGCAAAGCGTGTCGACCTGGATAATGAAATTGAAATTCAGGCCCTCGACCTCGCGCATGTGAATGAGGCGATCCAGGATCGCCTCCCAGTCCTTGTTGCGCGCGAAATTATCGTCGGTGATGAAATAGCGATGCACACCCTGACTCATGTTGAGCCGGATGATCTTCTCGATATCGTCAGGCGAGCGCCGACGCGACTTGCGCCCCTGCACATTGATGATGGTGCAGAACGAGCACTGGTAGGGACATCCCCTGCCCGCATCGAAACTGGTGAGGTTATAGGCGGTGCGCGACACATGCTCGGCCGGCATGAAGGGCACGGGCGTATCCTCGATCCCCGGCAAATCGTGCATGAAATTGTAGAGCGGCTGCAGCGTTCCGGCGATGGCGTCGGCCAGCACTGCATCGGTCCTGCCCTCCATCTCCCCGGCAAACAGGGAAATGCCCATTTTCTGCGCCGTTTTGAAATCGGCATCCTCGCCATTGAGCATCGAGATGACGCCCGAGACATGAAATCCGCCGATTGCCACCTGCACACCGGCGGCTCTGAGCGGCCGGGCGATATCGAGCGCCCTTGGGAACTGGTTGGACTGCACCCCGATCAACATGACCAACGCCGCATCCGCCCGCTGGCAATCGGCAATTATCGTCTTTAGGTGGATTTCTGTGTTGGTCTCGTCGATGGTCTCGACATCGACGTTCCAATCGGCTCCCAACGCCTTGCGGTCGATCACATCGCGCACCAACCCGTGCACTGAGGCGAGCGAATTTGACGGTATGGGGGAAAGTTTCCACTGAATGACATAGCCGTCATCGTCATAGTGAGACGGCTTGATCAGGTAGAGTACGAAACGCTTGCTCAAAGTCACAATAGTCCCCCCGTTGGGTAGCCAGAAGACTGACAACGCTGCTGGCTAGCCTAACAGAATGAAATCGAGACGAAAGGCCTCTTCGCCGCCCCCCTTTCAGCGCACCTGACGCGCCAGATCGGCCACCCAGGCGGCCGCTTCGTGACCATGCACACTCGCAGCGCGCACAAGATCATCGAAATGCCTCGCCATCATGCGGATATAGGTCGGCGCGGTGAAGGCGAGATAGCGCTGCCCCACATAAATGGCCACGCGCTGCTGGCCATACACTGAAAACGGTACCGAATAGAGTTCGCGGGCGTCGAAGGCGTATAGTCGCGCCGAGGGATAGAATTCCTCAAGCGATCCAGCCATGGCCTCCAACTGCCGCTTGCGAAGCTTGGCGGACAGGCCCCGCCATTGCCACTCTCCAGCGGCGAAACTCTCAAGCGTCTGCACGGGTACAGCGATCTCCATATCCGTCTCCAGCCGACGCAAAAGCGCCAGTTGGGCCTCCGAATCGCTGATTGCCTGCTGTGGCGTGCGGCGCACCGCAGCCTGGTACTCGAAGACATGAACTTCGTCAGTCTTGAAGATGTCCGGAATCCCGGCCGGCACGTGCCGGATTTTCGCGCCCAGCACCTCGGCGGTCCATTTGAGCACTTGCTCATCCACCGGATGGCGCGCCGCCTCGGTCACCTGCACGGCTTGATCGAGAATTTCGCTGGCCGCGCCGCGGTGATTGGACAGGCCCAGCAACCAGTCGGAGGAGACCTGTAAGGCCGCAGCGATTTCTGCCAGCGCCTGGCTGCTGGGCAGGCGGGGTTCTTCAACCGCAAGCAGCTGCGACACCGTGGACCGATCCAGCCCCGCGGCGTTGGCGAGACGCGTTTGGGTCCATCCCGCCCGCTCGACAGCGTCCAGCAGGCGCGTTCTGAAAATGTCGGCGCGGTCTCTCTTGTCCATGAGGTCAATTTTCACATTTCGTGACGACAATCAACAACAGACGGGTTTTTGCCGTCATTGTCGCCACTCGTCACCAATCCCTCATTGCGTGTCGCCCGCATCCTTGCGATCAGCGCTGCACCCACAAATCATTCTGATTACAGGAGCAATAAGTTGGAGACCCCGGTCCGTTCAGTCGTCAAAGCCATTACCTGGCAGGTGCTCGGGCTATTCACCATGACCACCCTGGCGTGGTTCGCCACCGGCGACCTCGTCGCATCCGGCAGCCTCGCGCTCTCCGCCGCATTCTCCGGCCTGATCTGCTTCTTTTTCCACGAACGCATTTGGGCCCGAATTCGCTGGGGCCGCATCGGGCAATAAAAAAGGCGGGCCCGAAGACCCGCCTTTCCAATCATATCGACTGAATCGAACTAGTTTTTCGCCTTGTCGACCAGAGCGCCGGCCTTGATCCACGGCATCATGTCACGCAGCTTGGTGCCGACATCCTCAATGGGATGCTCGTCGGCCAGACGACGGGTCGCCTTGAAGCGGGCGCCGCCGCCAGACTTGATTTCCTGCATCCACTCGGAGGTGAACTTGCCCGACTGGATGTCGTGCAGCACACGCTTCATCTCAGCCTTGGTCTCCGAGGTGATGATGCGCGGGCCGGTGACATATTCGCCCCACTCGGCCGTGTTCGAGATCGAGTAGTTCATGTTGGCGATGCCGCCCTGATAGATCAGGTCAACGATCAGCTTCAACTCGTGCAGGCACTCGAAATAGGCCATTTCGGGCGAATAGCCGGCTTCCACCAGGGTCTCGAAACCGGCGCGGATCAACTCGACCAGACCGCCGCAAAGC
>JBGTUK010000073.1:0-10453 GCA_041939225.1 Devosia sp. | reverse complement strand
CTCGCTTCGTCATAATAGGACGAGGTGACCTTGAATCGCATAAACTGCCTGCTTGTCCCGACCGGCTATTCGGACATGCGTGTATAGAGGGCACAAGCCGGCCGCCGCGCCGACCAGAAAATTCACAGTGCTACACGCAGCCTATTGCATAAGCGATTGTCGTCCAATAGGTACATCGCCCAGAGGCCGCGTGGCGGAGTGGTTACGCAGCGGATTGCAAATCCGTGTACTCCGGTTCGATTCCGGACGCGGCCTCCATTTCCAGACATGATCGAGGCGCCCTGGGTGGTGCGAGCCGTTGTAAGCGGCTAGTTTCCGCGCGTCCAAATCTGGGAATCGCGATGACCATCGGCGCGCAATCGATCACTCGCACGGAATATGCCCAACCGGTGATGGCCGGCATGTTGGCGGCGATTGTGGGCTATGCCAGCACCTTCACGCTCATCCTTGCAGCGCTGACTGCGGCGGGCGCTTCACCGCAGCTAGCGGGCTCCGGCCTGTTCTCGATCTGCATTGCCATCGGCATTCTCAATATCGTCGTGGCCTGGCGGGTCCGCATGCCGGTGAGCTTTGCCTGGAGCACGCCCGGCGCGGCCTTTCTGCTGACCGTCGGCGAGCCAGTTGGTGGCTTCCCAGCGGTGGCCGGAGCATTCCTGGTCTGCGCCGCCCTTGTGGTCCTAACGGGGCTTATCAGACCGCTGGCCCGGGCCATCGCTGCGATTCCGGCCGCTATCGCTAACGCCATGCTGGCAGGAATGTTGCTGACACTTTGCCTGGCGCCGTTGAACGCGGTTGCGGAAATGCCCTGGCAGTCCCTGCCCGTCATCATTGTCTGGGCCGTCAGCCTGCGTTTTGCGCGGCGCTATGCGGTGCCACTGGCGGTGGTGGCCGCGGGCATAATACTGGCAACGACCACGCAGTTGCCTGAAGGCACCTTTGACAATGCCTGGCCGACTCTGGTGCCGGTGATGCCCAGTTTCACCATCGACGCTATCGTGCGCATCGCCTTACCGCTCTATGTCGTCACCATGGCATCACAGAACTTGCCTGGGCTGGCGGTATTGCGGGCCAATGGTTACGCGGTCCGCCCGTCGCCGCTATTCACTTTGACCGGGATCGCCAGCGCGGCAACGGCTGCTTTTGGAGGGGTGACCAGCAATCTGGCGGCAATCACCGCTGCAATATGCGCCGGTCCCGAGGCGCATGCCGACCCAGACGCGCGCTGGCCGGCACCGGTTGCGGCCGGCTTCACCTATCTCTTGCTGGGCCTTGCTGCCAGCCTCGCTGCCGCTTTCATTGCGGCTGTCCCGCCGATACTGATTCAGGCCGTGGCCGGACTGGCGCTGTTTTCCAGCCTGGCCGCCGCCCTGGCAGGCGCACTGACTGTGGAGGAAGCGCGCCTCCCGGCAATCCTGACTTTCGTGACGACCGCGTCGGGCATAACGGTGGCGGGGGTCGGAGCACCATTCTGGGGACTGGTGGGCGGCATCCTGTTGCTTCTCCTGCTGCGCCAGAAACACACGGGATGAATGTGCGCGGCCTGATTCTGGCGGGTGGGCGAGGAAGCCGCCTGGGGAATGTTCGGAAGGCCGGTATTCGGCTTGCTGGGATTGCCTTGCTTGAGAGGGTCATCAGACGGCTGCACATCGACGCAAGCTCGCTTCTGATCTCCACGGGTCCCGGCCGGCCGGAACCGAGCGCGATTGGCGCCGTGGTGCCCGACCTCGATACCCCGCTCGGAGGGCCTTTGGCCGGTATCGCCGCTGCCGTAGAGCATCTACGCGACCGTGCGCCCAAGGACACCGTGCTGCTCTCGGTCGCAGTCGATACACCATTTCTCCCCGAGGATTTCGCACCAAGGCTGCTTGAGGCGCTGGACACCGGGGCGCGGGCGGCGGAGGCAAGTTGGCGAGGCAATTCCTATCCAACCAACGCAGCCTGGCGGCTGGCCGATCTGTACGACCTGCCGGAGCAGGCGATAGCGGGCACTTTTGTGCAAAGCCCCAGAGCCCTGCTGGCCCAATTGGGCGCGGTCTCTGTCGATTGGGAGGCGACGCACGCCAACGATCCCTTCGCCAATCTCAACACACTTGCCGACCTGATAGGGCTCTCGCATCGCGCACAAAGTTCATCAGACTGACAAGATATTCACATGAGATGAGATTTGGGGCTTGGCAAACCGGATCGGTTTGGTTACACGGACCTCGCTTCGCCAAGACGGCGTCGCAAAAGTGTTCCGCGATAGCTCAGTTGGTAGAGCAAGCGACTGTTAATCGCTGGGTCGTAGGTTCGAGTCCTACTCGCGGAGCCATTTCCTTTCCCCAATTGACTGAATAGTGCTGCCGGGCGATTGCTCTTGTCGTGGTCCCGGCGTAGGACGGCAGCGTTTTCACGACTGTCCAGCGATTTGCCATGACCACCATTACCGCGGCCCCCGCGCCGGATGCGCAGCGCGCTGCCCTGACCATTATTTTCGCTGTCAGCGGCGCCCATCTTCTCAATGACCTGCTGCAATTTCTGCTCCCGGCGCTTTATCCCCTGCTCAAGGAAAATTACGGCCTGAGCTATCTGCAGATCGGCCTTCTCACCCTCGGACAGCAAATAACAGCTTGCCTGTTGCAGCCGGCCTTCGGGCTGTCAGGCGACCTCAAGCCCAAGCCGTACTGGTTGGCATTGTCGATGGCGATCGTGGCGGCGGGCGTTGCCATGCTGGCAGCGGCGAACGGCTTCTGGTTGCTGTTCTTCGCTGCCGTGGTTCTCGGCACCGGTTCGGCCCTGTTCCACCCCGAGGCATCGCGCGTGGCACGGATGGCTTCCGGCGGGCGGCTGGGTTTTGCGCAATCACTGTTTCAGGTGGGCGGAAATGCCGGCACGGCCCTTGGCCCCCTGGCGGCCGCGCTGATTCTATTGCCGATGGGCCAGGGCAGCGTCTTCTGGTTCCTGATCGTGGCCGCGCTCGGCCTGTTGCTGATGGCCAATGTCGGCCGCTGGTTTGTCGAACACCAACGCCAGTTGTCCTCGCGCCCGGCCGTCCCGGTCAAGAAGCCGGCGCTGTCGCGCCAACGCTTGCACGTCGCCTTTGCGGTGATCGGGGCGCTGTTGCTTAGCAAGTTCATCTATATCGAGGGCCTGAAAAGCTATTATGCGTTCTTCCTGATCGAAAAATTCGCTCTGTCGGCCCAAGAGGCGCAGTTCTACCTCTTCGCCTTCCTCGGCGCCGTGGCGGCCGGCACGTTCATTGGCGGCCCGGTGGGCGATCGATATGGCCGGCTGGCGGTGATCTGGGTTTCGATCCTGGGTGCCCTCCCCTTTACGCTGGCGCTGCCCTATCTCGATTTGTTCTGGACCTGCGCCATGAGCATCATGGTGGGTCTTATTCTCTCGTCGGCCTTCTCGGCAGTGGTGGTCTATGCGCAGGAGCTGGTGCCCGGCAAGGTCGGCATGGTTGCAGGCTTTGTGTTCGGATTTGCCTTTGGCGTCGGCGCACTGGGCGCCGCGGCGATGGGTGCCCTAGCGGACTGGATCGGCATGATTGCGGTGTTCCAGATTTGCGCCTTCCTGCCAGCGCTTGGTATTCTCACCGTGTTGTTGCCCAAGACAGCCGAACTCCATCCGGAAAGGACGCAAGCATGAGCAACGGCATGGAAGCCGATAGCGAAAGCCAAATCACGCTGACCCGTACCATTGCGGCGCATGTCTCAGACGTATTCGCGGCCTGGACTGATCCTGCCCTCATTGAGCAGTGGGAGGCGGATGAAGCCGAATTCGACGCCTTCGAAGGCGGACAATATCGTTTCGTGACCTTTGCCGAGGAAGAGGGCGAGACGGACCATGAGGTCAGCGGCGAAGTGCTCACCTTCGTGGAGGACGAAAGGCTTGTGCTTTCCTGGATCCACAAGGACGAAGACGAAGACAGCGAGCTGATCTTCGTGCTCGACATTGCTTTCAAGGCGATAGCGGACGAGAGCACGAGCATCACCCTGACCGAGCGCGGCCTGCCGCACGCGGACGCGCAAACGCGAATCTTTTCGATGGAAGCCTGGAGCGCCGCGCTCGAGGAACTGGCTGCGTTGATGGAATAGCATTGAACCGGACCGACGGTGCGGGCGTAGTGTCCAGGACAAATGAGGTTCGATGTGTCCACCGTTCTGGTCTGGTTGCGCAATGATCTGCGCGTCGCCGACAACCCTGCCCTAGATGCCGCATTGCGCTCCGGTGAGCGCGTCGTCGCGCTTTTCGTCCATGAAACGGACAAGGCAATCCGCGCGCCCGGGGGTGCTGCACGGTGGTGGTTGCATCAGAGCCTCACGGCTTTGGGCAAGGACCTCGCCGGGAGCGGCGTGGCGCTTCAGGTCGAGACGGGCCCGGCGACCGAGGTCGTTGACCGGGTTCGACGTGAACTGGAGGCAGGATCGGTACATTGGAATCGACGATACGGGCCCGGGCAGAGAGAGGTCGACGCCGCTATCCAGTCCGAGCTTCGCAAAAAGGGCGTCAACGTCGTGTCGTATGCCGGAAATGTCCTGATCGAGCCCTGGGACATCGAGACCGGCCAAGGCAGGCCTTATTCGGTGTTCACACCGTTCTGGAAGGCGCTCAAGCAGCGCAATATCGTCCGCCCCCTGCCGCGATCTCCGATGGAGAAAACTAAGGTCTCAACCGACGAGATTGATAGCGACTATACACAGCCCAAATGGGCTGGAAAGCTGGCGCAGCACTGGAACGTTGGAGAAAGCGCGGCACAACAGCGGCTTGCGCAGTTCCTGGAACACTGCGTCGAGGATTATCCCAAGGGCCGGGACTATCCGGCGCGGTCGGTTACCTCGCAACTCTCGGCACATCTGCGATCTGGCGAAATCAGTGTGAGGCAGATCTGGCACGCGGCACGGACCTTTGCCCATGCGCATCCGGACAGTGCGTCGGCAGTCGAGAAGTTCCTGTCCGAGCTGGCGTGGCGGGACTTCAGCTATCACCAGCTCTATCACCGTGACGACATCGCCAATAGCCCAATGCAGGCCAAGTACGCCGATTTGAAGTGGCGTCACGCGCCCATGCAGCTCAAGGCCTGGCAGACCGGGCAGACGGGCATTCCGCTTATCGACGCTGGCATGCGCGAGCTGTGGGAAACCGGCTACATGCACAACCGAGTACGCATGTTGGCGGCTTCTTTCCTGACCAAGAACCTGCTTATCGATTGGCGCGAAGGCGAACACTGGTTCTGGGATTGTCTGGTCGACGCCGACGATGCCAACAATCCGGCAAGTTGGCAGTGGGTGGCGGGAAGCGGCCTGGATGCGGCCCCCTATTTTCGCATCTTCAATCCGGTAACCCAAGGCGAACGGTTTGATCCAGAGGGCGACTATGTGCGCCGGTGGGTCCCAGAGGTGTCTGCGTTGCCTGACAAGTTCATCCATGATCCGAGCCGAGCACCTGAGAACGTACTGGAGCAGGCTGGCATCACGCTGGACGATTCCTATCCGCGCGCCATCGTGGATCTCAAAGATTCCCGCCGGCGGGCGCTCGATGCGTTCGAGGCCCTGTCTGCAGACGCGTGACGCACGCAAATCTATGCTCCAATGACAGCGTGTCGTGAGCGGCCCTTGCGCATTGACTGATCTCAAGGAAAAGCGCTGCCGAAACCTGCGCTCGGCGCTTGCCGAGCCATGATCGTCACCCTACGATAAGTCTCTGTTCCTCCCAGAAAATAGATCCATGGCCAAGCACGAAGACCTCATCTCCGCCATCGGCAATACGCCGCTGATCCGCCTCAATCGCGTCTCCACGCTGACGGGATGTGACATCTGGGGCAAGGCGGAGTTTCTGAACCCCGGCCAGTCGGTCAAGGATCGCGCGGCGCTGTTCATCATCCACGACGCCGTCAAGTCGGGCAAACTCAAGCCCGGCGGCACTATCGTCGAGGGTACCGCCGGCAATACGGGGATCGGCCTGACGCTGGTGGCCAATTCACTCGGCTTCAAATCGGTGATTGTCATTCCCGAAACACAGAGCCAGGAAAAGAAGGACGCATTGCGTCTGTACGGTGCTGAGTTGATTGAGGTCCCGGCGAAGCCCTACCGCAATCCGAACAACTACATCAAAGTATCCGGACGCCTGGCCGAGAAGCTCAATGCCGAACTCCCAAATGGGGCGGTCTGGGCCAATCAGTTCGACAACGTCTCCAATCGCCGCGCCCATGTGGAAACGACGGGGCCGGAAATATGGCAGCAGACCAATGGCCGGATCGACGGCTTCATCTGCGCAGTGGGTTCGGGCGGTACGCTGGCCGGAGTGGCAGAAGCGCTGCGCGCCCGCAATCCTGACGTCAAGATCGGACTGGCCGATCCCGAAGGAGCGGCGCTCTACGAATACTATGCGCATGGCGAACTGAAATCGTCTGGCGATTCGATCACAGAAGGTATCGGCCAGGGGCGCATCACAGCCAATCTGGAAGGTCTTGCGGTCGATATGCCCTACCGCATCTCTGACGCCGAGGCCCTGCCCTATATCTACGACCTGCTGGAGCATGAAGGCCTTTGCCTGGGTGGTTCGAGCGCCATCAACATTGCTGGCGCGGTTCGCATGGCCCGCGATCTTGGCCCGGGCAAGACGATCGTGACGGTGCTGTGCGACTACGGTAATCGCTATGCCAGCAAGATCTTCAATCCCGAGTTCCTGCGCGGCAAGAGCCTTCCGGTGCCGGCCTGGATGGAGGAGCGGACGCCCATCGACATTTCGAGCGTGATGGAGCCCGATCCGGCTTAGTTTGCGGGCAGTCGTCCAAGAACGTTATTTGAGACACATTGCTGTCAACGGCTTGCCTGATAGAGTGCCAATTCATTCTAGCGTGTAGGCCCATTTGTTCGGCATAGACGACATTATCCGCGCCATCGTGGCGGACCTGCATCTGGTGGCGCTGATCATGGGCGCCGTCTATCTGCTGGCCTTCATCTGTGCGGTGCGGGAAGTCATGATCTCGCGCACCTCGCAGGGCTCCATCGCCTGGCTGCTTTCGCTGATGCTGCTGCCGATCCCCACGGTACTGCTCTATCTGATTTTCGGCTGGAAGTTTTTCGACGACTACGCGACCGACCGCATGCAGAACGGGCGCGCCAACAGACCGTTACGCGCCCGCGACCTTGCGCTGATTGACGGGGATACCGACGCCAAATGGCCGGTTCAGGTGCAGGTTTCGGAATTGCCGTTTCTCAAAGGCAATGACGTCGAGTTGCTCGTGGATGGAAAGGCGACGTTCGATTCAATTTTTGCTGGGATCGAGGCCGCCCAGGACTATCTACTGGTTCAATTCTACATCGTCCGCGACGACCGGCTTGGGCAGGAACTGGCCGAACGGCTGATTGCCAAGGCGAAGGCGGGAGTTGCCGTCTACATGCTTTACGATGACGTCGGTAGCACCGGCATGCCAAGGCGGTATCGGCAGGAGCTGCGAGACGCCGGTGTCAAATTGTCGAGCTTTAATCAGCGCCACAGATTTCTGCGCCTGTTTGGTGCGACGCGGATCAACTATCGCAACCACCGCAAGATCGTGGTGGCCGATGGTCACCACGCCTGGGTGGGCGGGCACAATGTCGGCGTGGAATATCTCGGTGAAGACCCCAAGATCGGCCATTGGCGTGATACTCACGTGCGTGTCTCAGGGCCGGCGGCGCTGGGCTGCGCCCTGCTGTTCCGCGAGGACTGGGAATGGGCCACTGGCGAGCGGCTACCCAATCGACCACCCGCAGAATTGAAAAGTTTTGGCGACCAGTCCGTGTTGGTGATGGGTAGCGGGCCGGCGGACAAGCTCGAAGAATGCGCTATCGCCTTCACCGATCTGATTGGGCGAGCGCGAAAGCGGTTGTGGATCGTCAGTCCGTATTTCGTTCCGGACACAGATATCCGAACAGCGCTGTTCGCGGCCCGCTTGCGCGGGGTCGACGTGCGGATCATGCTGCCAGACAATCCCGACCACGCCCTGGTCTGGCTGGCCAGCATGGCACATGCCGATTCCATGGTGCAGCATGACGTCTCGGTCTATCGCTACACAGACGGGTTCCTCCATCAGAAAGTGGTGCTGATGGACGACGCAATGGCCACCGTGGGCAGTGTCAATTTCGACAATCGCTCCTTTGCGATAAATTTTGAGATCACCTTGTGGTTCACTGACGTCGAGACCATTGCCGGGGTCGACGCCATGCTGATCGAGGACTTCGAATCCTGCCGCCGCGTGGGTGTGTCAGAGGTGAATAGCCGACCCTGGGCACTCCGCCTGGCCACGCAAGCCGCGCGCCTTTTGTCCCCTGTATTGTGAGACTTCCTTGATGACCGAGTTCCTGTTCCGTGAAGACAACTATCTTCAATCAACGTCTGCCCAGGTGATCGAGGTCACGGCCGATGGCGGGGTCATTCTGGATCGGACCGTTTTTTATGCCACCTCAGGCGGGCAGCCCGGCGATAGCGGCCGGTTCTCACGCAGCGATGGCAGCGGGGGCGAGATTGCAACAGCAGTGCATCCCGACGGGGACAAATCCCGCATCGTGCATGTATTGGCCGACGGTTCAGCGGCGCCCGAAACGGGCGAGACGATCAACGTGGAGATCAACTGGGATCGCCGCTATCGGCTGATGCGCATGCATACGGCGCTGCATTTGCTTTCCGTTGTCTTCCCATTCCCAGTTACCGGCGGCTCGATTGGTGAAGACAAGGGGCGGCTGGATTTTGACATGCCGGAGGTTCCGGACGACCTCCCTGCGCTCGAGGCGCGCCTGAATGCCATGATCGATGCCGATCATGCGATCACTGCCGAATGGATCACCGACAGAGAGATGGCGGAGCAGGCCGACCTGATCAAGACCATGAAGGTCAAGCCGCCCATGGGTCAGGGCAAGGTGCGTCTGGTGCGGATCAGTGATGTCGACCTACAGCCCTGCGGTGGAACTCATGTCTCAGGAACTGCCGAAATAGGCCGAGTGAGCTTGGGAAAGATCGAGAAGAAGGGCAAGCAGAACCGACGCGTCAGCCTGCTGTTTGCCTGAGGGAGTCAGCGAATGGGCGGCGCGAAGAGCAGTCCGCCATTGGCCCACAACGCATTCTGGCCGCGGAGCATTGCTGCGCCAGTTTGCGGTCCGAAATGACGATCATACAGCTCGGAATAATTGCCCACAGCCCGAATGGCATCGGCCATGAAGGTCTGGCGCAGCTCCAGGGCGGCGCCATAATCGCCTTCGACGCCGAGCAGCCGCCGCACTGCGGGCGTTCTAGCGGCAGACAGCGAGTCGATGTTCAGGCTGGTAACGCCGACTTCTTCGGCCTCGATCAAGGCAAGTAATGTCCAGCGCACAATATGGAACCACTGATCGTCCTGATCGCGCACGACCGGCCCCAGAACTTCTTTTGAAATCCTTTCCGGCAAGATGCGATGAAGGGCGGGTTCGGGTAGCTCGCGGCGAATGGCCTGTAATTGCCGACCAGATGCGGAAATCGCCTGACACAGCCCACTGCGATAGGCTGTCGCCAGGTCAGCGATTTCCTCATAGGCCACTGCACGGTAGCTGGTCTGGTTCATGAAGAAGAATTCGTCGAGCGCTTCGACTTCGCCGTAGCTGTTGGCCACGCATATGCTGACATCGTCCAGTTCATAAGCGGACACAACACCCATGGCATTGGGGACGAGAAAAGCCTGCCCGTCGAAAAAAGCCGGTGCCACATAGCGTGCCCCGTAGCGAATATCGCGTCCCATGGTCCAGGCGCCGTTTCGCATGAACACATCCACTGCCCCTGTTTCGAGTGGTGCAAAGCGCGCCTCGCCGCGATAGGAGCGAAATTCGATCAGGTCGGGGTTGCCGAAAATTGCCGCAGCCAGGGCACGGCACAGATCGACATCGAACCCAGACCAACGACCGTCAATGTCCTGCTGGGAAAAGCCCGCAAGTGGATTGCTGGAGCCACAAATGAGAAAGCCGCGTTCGCGGACAGCCTCAAGAGTCTGGGCACCAGCAGGCACCGAGGTCACGAGAGCCATCGCCATAGCGATCAGAAACGGCAATGACTTGAACAGCTTGCTCACCAGGACCGGCCTTCCACTTCCCAGTCAGCATATTGGACGGCATACCAAGGGGGTCAAGCCGCGGACCGGCTTGACCCCCGCTTTTTGGTATCGAGCACACCCCTACCCTAATGCAGGATTTGGCTCAGGAAGAGCTGGGTGCGTTCATGCTGCGGATTGGAGAAGAAGTTCTCCGGATCGTTCTGCTCGATGATCTGTCCCTGATCCATGAAGATCACCCGATTGGCGACCTGACGTGCGAAGCCCATTTCGTGAGTGACGCAGATCATCGTCATGCCCTCCTTGGCGAGTTCAATACAATTCGGAATTCCGAAACTTGGCTTTCAGTGAAGACGTGACGCAAAGCGCGATTAATTCGCGAGTTGTGTTTTCTTACGTCATCGTATTTTG
>JBGTUK010000072.1:0-10524 GCA_041939225.1 Devosia sp. | reverse complement strand
GGATGCAGACGTCATTTTGCACGTCCGCGACATCGCCAATCCCGATCATGCCGCGCAGGCACAGGATGTTCTTACTGTACTCGAGGAGCTTGGTGTTTCCTCGGAGACCACGCCAATCGTCGAGGTCTGGAACAAGATCGACCTACTTGAGGAGCCGGGACTAGCTCTGGCGTCAGCGGCGCCGGCAGGTAAGGTGGTCGCGACCATGCCGGTGTCCGCGCATAGCGGTCAGGGGCTCGATGCGCTGCGGCTCAAGATCGAGCAATTGCTGAGCGAACAAAGCCGGACCTATCATGTGCATGTGCCGCATAGCGCGGGACGCGATATTGGCTGGCTGCACAGCAATGCGGAGGTAATTTCGCGGGACGACGCCAATGAGCGGGGCTCGGACTTCGTCGTGCGTGTCGATCCGCGGCATCGCGCAGCGTTTTTAGAGCGTTTCAACGGCCGTATCGCCGTGTCGGATCTCTAAGACTTATCTTTAGAACGAATCTCGTTCCAGTAGCCATCCAGGCGATCTAGACCGGCCGAGGCTGGCTCGACCGAGTCTTCGCGACAACGCGCTTCGACATAGTGGAAGCGCCGCGTGAACTTGGAATTGGCGTCGCGCAGCGCGGCTTCGGGGTCGACGCCAGCCTTGCGGGCCAGATTGGCGACGGCAAAGAGCAAATCGCCAATTTCGTCGCGCAAGGCACTCTCATCGCCCGAAGCCTCGGCCTCGGCAACTTCGGCCAGTTCTTCCTCAATCTTCGCACGGACGGCCACCAGGTCGGGCCAATCGAAGCCGACCTTCGCCGCGCGCTTGGTGAGCTTTTCGGCGCGGGCGAGGGCGGGCAGCACCTGCGGCACGTCATCGAGAATCGAGGGCTCGGCATCACCCTTACGCTCGGCCTTGGCCGCCCGCTCGCGCACTTTGATGGCTTCCCAGCGATCCTGCGCATCCACAGCGCCATCGGCAACCACATCACCGAAAACATGGGGATGTCGGCGGATCAGCTTTTCGGTAATGGCCTCGACGACGTCGCCGATATCAAAGTGACCGGCTTCCTTGGCCATCTGGGCATGGTAGATCGGCTGCAGCAGCAGATCGCCCAATTCCTCGCGCAAATCAGCAAAGTCCTCGCGCTCGATGGCGTCGGCGACTTCATAGGCTTCTTCGATGGTGTAGTGTCGGATGGATCGGAAGTCCTGCACCAGATCCCAAGGGCAGCCGGTATTCGGATCTCGCAGCGCGGCCATGATCTCTATGAGGCGGGAAATGTCTCGGGATGGCTGCATGAGGGACGGTCCAGGTAATTAGGATTCGATGGGAGCACCATAGCAAAGCGTGAGGGAGGTGGCACGGCGTGCTTTGGTTCGGCCATCCATCAAGGGACCGACTCCTGCGCATATGTTTTTCGCATAATATATATTATGGAACTTTTGTGGTGGTGTTTTAAGCGGGAGCGCCTAGGGTTTGTGCTTGGACCCTCGTATGTCCACCACCCGCGCTCCGGCCTTTTGAAGATCCTCGCAACCAGGATGCCACACCTTAACGGTCGACGATGCGACCGGTAACGACGTCGAACTGCATCCCATCAAAGGCCGGCGTGACGTTTGAAGGTGTCACGGCCTCCGTGCCGGCGTAGTCCAAATCGATGTGCATATTTGTTAGCACGGCCTGGCGCGGTTGAAACTGTTCGATGAGCTCGAGCGTCTCTGGCAAGCTCAGGTGACTTGGATGCGGTGTTGGGCGCAGCGCGTCGACGATCCAGATATCGAGTTCCTGAAGGTCCGTGTGAGCGCTGGCGGGTACGGCTGAAAGATCACAGCAATAAGCCAAGCCTCCGATGCGGTAGCCAAACGCGTTGATGTCGCCATGGGTGAGATCAAAGGCCTTGATCTGCAGCGTGCCGCCAGGACCGTCCACTGACACAGTATCGCCGGTAGCAATTTCGTGGGCGTTGAGGATTGGCGGATAGGCGCTGCCGGGCGGCGTCGAAAAACAATAGCCAAACGCTTCGCGCAGACGCGCGCCGCAATCCGCTGAAAAGTAGACGTCGACGCGGCGTCGGTTGTGCAGTGCCAGAACGCGAAGATCGTCGATGCCATGTGTGTGGTCGGCATGCTCATGGGTATAGAGAACGGCGTCCAACCGATCGACATGGGCGCCGAGTAATTGTTCGCGCAGGTCGGCCCCTGTGTCGATCAAAGCGCGAGTTGGGTGTTCACCGCCATTGCGCCACCCTTCAATGAGCAGCGAACAGCGGCGGCGGCGATTACGAGGCTCATGGGGGTCGCAGGCGCCCCAGACATTGCCGATGCGTGGCACGCCACCGGATGACCCGCAGCCCAATATGGTCGCGATGATCCGGTCGGGTGTTGCCATGGCTCTATTTCACGCCAGTCTTCGCGAAAAGGCGACCAAAATTGGCGGTGGATTCCGCTCCAAGCTGCTCGATCGAAATGCCGCGGATATCGGCCAGTTTCTCGGCGGTATGGCGCACATAGCTGGGTTCATTGGACTGACCGCGATGCGGGATCGGGGCCAGATAAGGTGCATCGGTTTCAACCAGATAGCGGTCGGACGGAACGATTCTGGCGACCTCGCGGATTTCCTCCGCATTCTTGAAAGTGATGATCCCCGAGAAGGATACATAACCGCCGAGGGCCAGGGCGCGCTGCGCCAGGTCCATGCCGGCCGTGAAGCAATGCAGGACAAATGGGAAGGCACCCTGCCCGGCTTCTTCCTCGAGGATAGCTGCCATGTCGTCATCGGCCTGGCGGCTGTGGATAACCAGTGGAAGACCGGTGATGCGGGCGGCGGCAATATGGCGACGCAAACCGATGGCCTGCGCCTCGCGTGGCGCGTTGTCGTAGAAATAGTCGAGGCCCGCTTCGCCGATGGCAACACAGCGCGGATGGGCACTTAGCCGGACAAGTTCATCCGTTTCTATATGCAATTCTTCATGCGCATTATGCGGATGGGTGCCGACCGAGCACCAGACGTTCTCATAACGTTCCGCTAGCTCGGCATAGGTGGAAAAGTTTTCCACTCTTGTGGAAATCGTCACCATTCCGGTCACGCCAGCGGTCGCCGCGCGCGCCATGACGCCGTCCAAATCGCTGGACAAGGATTCGAAGTCGAGGTGGCAATGGCTGTCGATCAGCATGGTCATTGGGTCGGTTTTTCCAGCCGTGCGAACACACCCTGGGGTGCCGGCAGCTCAGAATTCGTTAGCAGACTGTTAGCTTTGACGGCAGCATCAAGCGTGCGCTCGCCAACTGGCACATCAAGCTGGTCGAGTAGCCGTTCAGCCGAGGCCGGTACGAAGGCCAACATGGGTATCGCCATGCGGCGCACGGTGTCTGCAGTCACATAGAGGACTGTGGCCATGCGGACCGGATCAGTCTTTTTGAGGGCCCAGGGTTCCTGAGCCGCAAAATAGTTATTGGCCGAACTCAGAGCGCCGATGATGGCGCCGGTCGCCTCGTGGACAAGCTGCTGGTCCATGGCCTTCTGGGCGGCGGCAATGGCGTCGGTGACCTCGGCGATGATGGCCTTGTCTGCATCGGTCAGTTCGCCCAGTTCAGGCACCCTGCCCTCGCAGTTCTTGTTGATCATCGAAAGCGAGCGCTGTGCCAGATTGCCCAGATTGTTGGCGAGGTCGGCATTGACGCGATTGACCAGCTTTTCGTGGCTATAGTCGCCATCGCTGCCAAAGGAGACTTCGCGAAGGAAGAAGTATCGCACGGCGTCCTGGCCGAAAGTTTCGACAAGAGCGAAGGGGTCGATGACATTGCCAAGCGACTTGCTCATCTTCTGGCCGTCGACCGTAAGGAAGCCATGCGCGAACACGCGATGCTGGACGTCGAGACCGGCGCTCATCAGGAAGGCCGGCCAATATACGGTATGGAAGCGGATGATGTCCTTGCCGATGACATGCAGGTCCGCCGGCCAGAATTTCTTGAACAACTCGTTGTCTTCGTCAGGATAACCAAGGCCCGTGATGTAGTTGGTCAGGGCGTCGACCCAGACATACATGACATGGCCTTCGGCACCGGGCACGGGAATGCCCCAGTCAAAGGTGGTGCGCGAGATGGACAGGTCCTGCAGCCCGCTTTTGACGAATGAGATGATTTCATTTCGCCGCTCCTTGGGAGCGATGAAATCGGGATTGGCCTCGTAAAGGTCGAGCAGTTTCTGCTGATAGGCGGAGAGGCGGAAGAAATAGGTTGGTTCTTCAACCCATTCGACCTCGGCGCCGGACGGCGCAAAGCGCTTGCCGTCCTTTTCGGTCAGCTCGCTCTCATCGAAATAGGCTTCATCGCGCACCGAGTACCAGCCTTTGTAGGTGGACTGGAAAATGTCGCCATTGCTGCTGTCGGCCATCTTCTTCCAGATGGCCTGAGAAGCGGCATGGTGGCGCTGTTCGGTAGTGCGGATGAAATCGTCATTGGACAGATTCAGCGCGGCGGCAAGCTTCTTGAAGGCGCCAGCGTTACGGTCGGCCAATTCACGGACGGGAATGCCTTCCCTGGCGGCGGTCTGCACCATCTTGATGCCGTGCTCGTCCGTGCCAGTGAGGAAGTAGACCTCACGGCCTTCCAGACGCTTCCAGCGCGCGACGGCGTCGGTCGCGATCATCTCGTAGGCGTGACCAATATGCGGCGCGCCATTTGGGTAGGAGATCGCGGTGGTGACGTAGAACGGCTTGGAGGTCATGCTGGCTCGGCAGGATTGGCAAACAGGGCGCAGTGCTTCCGGATGGCGTCGAAGATGACCGCCAGCGTCTGCTTCATGTCGAGATTGACGCTGTCGGCTTCGCCCAGAAGTGCGCCTGCCTTCTCCCATAGCTCAGTGGCCGAGGCAAGCCGCGAACGCCCTGCCGGTTGCATGGCGGCTTCCCGCATCTCGTGCGCCAGCCAGTCGTTGAGAATTTCGCGGGCAAAGGACATGTCCGGCCCCTGCGCATCGGCGCCCAGCGCATCAGCTAGTTGGATTTGCGCGGCGACTGGCACGCGATCGGGGCTTTGCAGCCAGGCAAGCAGGGCGCCAACCGGCGAATTTTCGCCAAGGGCCAGAGTTTCAAAAGCGCGACGTGGCCGCCCTCCGGCGAGTTGCACGGCCCGGTCCAGTGTCTCGGCATCCAGATCAGGTTGGCTGCTGCTGACAACGGCTCTCACCAGATCGTCCGACAGGCCGCGCAGAGCCAGGTTCTGGCAGCGCGAGCGAATAGTGGGCAGCAACTGGCCCGGACGATGTGAGATGAGCAGGAACGTGGTGTCGGTCGGCGGCTCTTCCAGTGTCTTGAGCAGTGCATTGGCTGCAGAAGGATTGCACTCATCGATGCTGTCGAGAATGGCGATCCGATGCCCAGCCCGGCCCCTGGTGTGCTGGAGGGTTTCGCGCAGCTCGCGGATATCCTCGACGCGGATGACGGAATAATAGCCCTTCCCATCCTTGGGTCGGCGGCGGAGCAGCGCCAGATTGGGGTGGGAGACGGCCACTACCTGTTCGCGTACGCGTTTGGGGTCTTCGTCGCCAGTGGCGGTCAGAATGGCAGAGGCAAGCTCAAAGGCCAATGTCGCCTTACCAATGCCCTCTGGACCCTGCAACATGATGGCGCCGGGGAGCCGGTGTTCGGCCAATTGGGTCAGAACGGCCGTTCGCGCCGCATCATGACCGATGGCTATCTGGCGCTGTTCGGGCAGCGGCAGGTCAGGAAGGGCGGCGGGATCAGTCACGCAACCGGCCCGTCCTGAAGTTCAGGGAAGCGTGCGCTGACAACGTCCCAAATGGCAGTTTCGAGTGCCTCTTCGTCCTGCTCCGCAGAAATCACGACGCACCGATCGGTATTGTGTCGGGCGATGTCGAGGAAGTTTTCGCGCAGGCGCTGGTGCCATTCCAGCTCCTCCTTCTCGAAGCGATCGCCGGTCAGTTGCAGGCCATCTTCAACGGCCCGCTGCGCGACGCGCCGGAAGGCGATAGCCGGATCCATATCGAGGACGATGGTCAAGTCGGGCGTGCGGCCGTCCAGGGCAAGATTTTCCAGTGCGTCAATGAGCTTGTCGTCGACGCCGCCCGTCAGGCCCTGATAGGCGCGAGTGGAATCGCAGAAGCGGTCAGAAATGACCCAGGTGCCCTTTTCCAGATTGGGCGCGATAAGTTGATTGACGTGATCAAGCCGGGCAGCAGCAAACAGCACGGCTTCCGAACCGGCTCCCCAGGATTCGGAGCGACCCTGGAGGATGAAGGAACGGATTGCTTCGGCCTTAGGCGTGCCGCCGGGCTCACGGGTGCGCACCGCCTCGATGGCGTGAAGGGCAAGATTGTTGAGAAGACGTCGAACCTGGGTCGACTTGCCGACCCCTTCGCCGCCTTCGAAGGTGATGAAGCGGGCTGGGCGTCGATTTGGCGCTTCGAGCATGGGCAGGCTGATTCCTTGGTCCGGCTCTCTTTTAGGACACCTACTCGCATGGGAAAAGGGATGAGCGGGGTTTGTTCGCCGTTCGACCATGGGTCTCGTGGCCCATGGCTCTGGAATTGTTTGTCGGACCAGTTTTTGCCGCTAAGGGCAGGGCTCAGAGCCAGCCCAGAGCGAGCTGTTTCAGCGCATCGGTGGCGCGGCGGATCAGATCGCCCTGACCGACACTTTCGACGGCGTAGAGGGGCGCGGCTTGCACGAGCTGGTCGTTGCAGAACACCCTGAGTTCGGCAATCCGGTCGCCCTGGCGCACTGGCGGCAGGAGCGGAGCTTCGTAATTGACAGTGGCCGAAAGGCATTGGCGCGAGCCGCGCGGCAGATAGAGCGCGATTTCGCCCTGCCCCACCAGGCCCACATTGGGGCTGACGCCGCCATAAACGTCGGCATAAGCGACGATCTGGCCCTCGGCGTAAGGGGTGAAGCGCTCAAAGGCGCGGGCGCCCCAGGTGAGCAGTTTCCGCGCCTCCTCCGTGCGCTCACGCATCGAGGAGAGGCCATGTACGACGGCGATAAGGCGACGATCGCCCTGATCGGTGGAAGTCACCGATCCGTAACCGGCCGCTTCCGTATGACCGGTCTTCAGACCATCCACGCCAATGCCCATTTCAACGAGCGAGTTGCGATTGGCCTGATTGATGCCATTCCACTCCATCGAGGGCTCGGAGAAGTAGTGATAATACTCGGGAAATTCGCGGATCAGATAGCGGCCGAGTTCAGCCAGGTCGCGCGCGCTCGAATACATGTCTGGGTCGGGCAGGCCCACGGGATTGGTGAAATAGGACTGCTCGAGCCCAATTTCCCGAGCCAACTCGTTCATCATCAGTGCAAAGGTGGATTCGGAACCAGCAATGCCCTCAGCCAGCACGATCGATGCGTCGTTCCCCGACTGGATGATGACGGAACGCACGAGGTCTTCGACCCGGATCTGAGAATTGAGTTCGGCGAACATGGTGGAGCCACCGGAGGCCGCGCCGCCCGTGCGCCAGGCATGTTCGGAAACGAAAAACTCGTCGTCCAGGCTCACCCGCCCTGCCCTGATTTCATTGAAAACGACCGCCAGCGTCATCAGCTTGGCCATTGAGGCAGGCTCAAGGGCGGCGTCCGCGTTCTTCTGAAAAATGACCGTGCCGGACTCATAGTCCATCAGTACGGCGAACTTTGCCTTGGTATCGAATTCGGCCTGGGCCAGCGCCGCTCCGGCGAGTGACAGGGCGGCAAATATGGCGATCAGCACTCTCACGGCGCATTTCCCTTGCAATTGCGATATCGACGCCGAGATCATCGCGGCGCAATATAGACGCAATTAATAGAGAATTGCGTCAGTCAGGCCAAGCTCTTGGGCAAGATCAAGCGCATCCTTACCTGTTGCTCCGGCCTTGAGATGGGTCAATGTCAGCCTGGTGGCGGGGCGGCCATTGATTGAGACCGGCACCTCCGTGACAGCGCCGAGGCGGGCAAAGTCTTGTGCCAGCGCGGCCGCGTTGTCCGGATCAGCAAAGATGCCGAGCGCGAGGTGAATTTTGCGTGTGTCAGCATCTAGCGAGCCCACCCAATCGGCCAGGTCGGCATTGCCGTTCGCCATGGCATTGGCGGCAGCATGGGCCGAGCCGACGGCGGCGTCGAGTTCCTGAGGCGAGGCATCCGCATAGGAGAACAGGCCGGAAATAAAGTTGGTGGTCATGCCGACGAGGCTGCGATTGCTCTGCCCGCCGGAGCTGGCGACGCGGATCGGGCCGCTATCATAATCGGCGGGGCCGTTATAGCTGGCCAGCAGCATGCGGGTGTCATCGCCTTCCAGCGGAGCCTGGCCAACATACTCAACCTGCACACTGGTCGAGCCCTTGTTGACATAGCCCAGCATGGAGGCGGCACGATAGCTCAGGTCGATAATACGGCCGGAGACGTACGGCCCGCGATCATTGACACGAACGATCAGTGAGCGGCCATTGGCAGTGTTCGTGACGCGCACATAGGACGGAAGCGGCAGCGTGGGATGAGCGGCGGTGATGGCATTGGCAGAAAATATCTCGCCATTGGCGGTTTTCCGGCCATGGAAGTCCGAACCGTACCAGGAAGCCGACCCGGAGGCAGAATAGCTGGGATCGTGCTTGGGCACATAGGTCTTGCCACGCACCGTGTATGGCTTGCCGATCTGATAGCGACCACCACCCTTGGGCGGGTTCGGATTAGAGGTGACGCGTGGCGAAACGGCGGCGCCATATTCGCTCGAGGTAAATGCGGCCCGCTTGACGGTAGCGCCGAGATTGCCGGTAGCACAGGCGGCCAGCGAAGGGGCGATCAGGGCGGCCAGGGCAATGGCTCGGACGGCGCTGCGCCAGATGGTCGTCACGATACGCAATACTCTACATAAACAGAACTTTTCGGACCGAAGGATAGCGACTTTGAGCGGCGGCTGACAGAAACGAACAATTTTACGGTTTAGGGAGAGTTAAGGCCAACGAACCGTTACGTTGCCGATGGAGATTGTCAGCATTTTTCTCCATTGAACCTGCGACGCAGAAAGGAATGTCAGCCCGCGCGGGTTGACTGATATAAAGATATCTTTATGTGATGACGCAGCGCTGATAGAGTGCCCGCCTATTGCAAGAAAGTGAGGACGGCGATGAGCCCCTCCCCCGATCGGAAATCCGACTCGCCCATCATTCCCGACTGGAACGAGGTCCGCGCAGCGCTGGCCAGCGCCATGGAGGAGCGTATTCTGGTCCTGGACGGCGCCATGGGCACGATGATCCAGCGGCTCGGACTGACCGAAGAGAATTTCCGGGGCGAGCGGTTCAAGGATTGGAGCCACCCGCTCAAGGGCAATAACGACCTGCTGGTGCTCACTGAGCCGAAAATGATCGAGGACATTCACCTCGAGTACTATCTCGCCGGGGCTGATCTGGTCGAAACCAACACATTCTCGGCGACATCGGTCGCGCAGGCGGACTATGCCTGCGAAGAGGCGGTGTACGATATCAATCATCACGGGGTTCTTTGCGCGCGCCGCGCGGCCATCCGGGCCGAGGAGACGGACGGCCGCCGCCGTTTCGTCGCCGGGGCGCTTGGACCGACCAACAAAACCTCGTCCATGTCCACGGACGTCAACAGTCCCGGTCATCGGGCCATTTCCTTCGATGAGCTGGTCGAGGCCTATGGCGAGGCTATTCGCGGTCTGGTCGATGCCGGCGCGGACCTGCTGCTGTTCGAGACCATTACCGACACGCTCAATACCAAGGCCGGCATTTTTGCCGCGCAGCGCCTGTTCGAAGAGCGCGGTATCGACGTGCCGATCATGATTTCAGGAACGATCACCGATCTGAGTGGTCGCACCTTGTCGGGGCAGACGCCGACGGCGTTCTGGTATTCGGTGCGGCACGCCAATCCGATCACCATCGGGCTCAATTGTGCCCTGGGCGCCGATCTGATGCGGGACCACATTTCCGAGCTTTCCTCGGTCGCCGACACCTTTATCTGCGCCTATCCCAATGCGGGGTTGCCCAATGAAATGGGCGCCTATGACGAGACGCCGGAACAGATGGCCGGGCAATTGGAGACATTTGCCAGCGAAGGCCTGCTGAATATCGTTGGCGGGTGCTGCGGTTCGACTCCTGACCATATCCGGGCGATTGCCGAGACCGCAGCGCGTTATGCGCCGCGCAAGGTGCCCAATGCCGAGCGGCTGCTGCGCCTGTCCGGGCTGGAGCCGTTCACGCTCACCAAGGACATTCCCTTCGTCAATATCGGCGAACGCACCAATGTCACCGGTTCGGCCCGGTTCCGCAAGCTGATCACGGCGGGGGACTACACCGCTGCGCTGGAGGTCGCCCGGGACCAGGTGTCCAATGGCGCCCAGGTCATCGATATCAATATGGATGAGGGACTGATCGACAGCCAGCAGGTGATGATCGAATTCCTCAACCTGCTTGCCGCGGAGCCCGACATCGCCAAGGTGCCGCTGATGATCGATAGCTCCAAGTGGGAGGTGATCGAGGCGGGCCTGAAATGCGTGCAGGGCAAGGCGCTGGTCAATTCCATCTCGCTCAAGGAAGGCGAA
>JBGTUK010000071.1:0-10575 GCA_041939225.1 Devosia sp. | reverse complement strand
GATCAGCGGCCCGCACTGGGTTGCCGCATCATAGCCCGGTCCAACCTTGAGCGCCTTCATTCGTTCGGCAAGCCCGGCCGAGAACGCCTCGGCAATGCCCTCCTGCACATAGAAGCGATTGGCCGCCGTACAGGCTTCGCCGCCATTGCGCATCTTGGCGACCATGGCGCCATCCAGAGCCGCATCGAGATCGGCGTCATCGAACACGATAAAGGGCGCATTGCCGCCCAGTTCCATTGAGCAGGAAATGACCGTATCGGCGGCCTCCCGCAACAGGCGGCGGCCGACTTCAGTCGACCCTGTGAACGACAGCTTCCGCACGCGCGGATCATGCAGCATGGCGCTGACCGTAGCACCGGCCTTGGACGTGGTGATGACATTGACCACGCCATCGGGGACGCCTGCCTCGCGATAGATCTTTGCCAGGGCATACGCCGTCAGCGGGGTCTCCGTCGCCGGCTTCAGCACGCAGGTGCAACCGGCAGCCAGCGCCGGAGCGATCTTGCGGGTTGCCATGGCGGCCGGGAAGTTCCACGGCGTGACGAGCACTGCAACTCCGATAGGCTGGTGCTGCACCAGAATGCGATTGGCGCCACTAGGCGCTACGGACAGATCGCCATTGAGCCGGACCGCTTCCTCGGAAAACCAGCGGAAGAACTCGGCCGCATAGGCCACTTCGCCCTGCGCATCCCCCAATGCCTTGCCGTTTTCAAGCGAGATGAGCTCTGCCAACATCTGCTTACGCTCGATCATCAGTTCAAAGCAGCGCCGCAGGATTTCACTGCGTTTGCGCGGGGCCGTGGCCGCCCAGCCGGAAAGTGCATCATGAGCGGCCGCAACAGCGTCCATCGCGTCATCCACGCTGGCATCGGCCACGTGGCTGATGACGCTGCCGGTCGAGGGATCGATCACACCAATATCGCTGCCGCCCCGGCCTGGCCTCCATTGCCCGCCAATGAACAACTGGCCGGGTATGTCGCTCGGATCAAAACTCAGATGCGCGGAGATTTGCGGATCCATGCTCATGTCAGTTCGCCTCAGGTTCGAAGTCATCGTTACGCAGAGATGCGCGGTCGCCGCGATAGGCGGCTTGCACGAGCCGCTGCATCGAGTGGGTATCCAATGGCCGTGGATTGTTCTTGACCAGCCGCGTCGCCGCCAGGGCCAGCTCAGCAATCCATCCTAGCTTGTCCTCCGCAAGCCCAAGCGAGCGGATATCGGTGGGTATTCCAATGCCGGCAAACAGCTCGGCGACGCCATCGACCGCAGCCGCAGCCTGCTGGGCCTGACTTAGGCCATCGACAGGTAATCCCAAAACCACCGCGATCTCTGCCATTTCGGGCCTGGTCAGGGGCAGGTTGAATTCCATGACATACGGCATCATCGCCGCCACGCCCAGGCCATGGGCGGTGTGGGTCAATGCTCCAACCGGATATTGCACCGCATGGGCGGCAGCTGTTCCTGCTGTGCCGAATGCAAGGCCCGCAAGCGTCGCCCCACGCATCATGTCTGCACGCGCCGCCTGGTCCGTTCCGTCCCTTACGGCGTTGGCAAGACTGCCGCCGATCAGCCTGATGGCTTCCAGGGCATAGAGGTCACTCAGGGCATTCTTGCCCAGGAAGACGTGGTCATGGACGGTCGATGCTTCGGGCTTGCGCCGCGCCGTCGTGAAAGCTTCAATCGCATGCGTTAGCGCATCGGCGCCAGAAGCGGCGGTCAGTCGGGGAGGGCAGCCATAGGTTAGCTCCGGATCGCAAATAGCGGTGTGCGGAATGAGGTGCGGGCTGGCAATACCGACTTTGACGGCGCGGTTCTTGTCTGACACTACGGCAACCGGAGTGACTTCAGAGCCGGTACCAGCCGTGGTCGGCATGGCGATCAGCGGCAGCACCGGGCCGGGTACCTTGAACTCGCCGTAATAGTCCGAAATGTCGCCACCATGGGCGAGTAGCAGGGCTATGATCTTGGCCGCGTCCAGGCAACTGCCGCCGCCGATGCCGACAATCAGGTCGGCAGAACACGCCGTGCCTTGTTCAACGCCGGCTGCGATACAATCGGCGGGCAGTTCCGCCTCGACCCCAGCGAAGACGGAAACCGAAACCCCTGTCGCTTCAACAGCTCGGACCAGTTCGATAAAGCTTGTCTCTGCTGCCATGCGCTCATCGGTGACCAGGAGGACGCGTTGGCCCAAAGCCCTGGCATATTGCGGCAAAGCCAGCCGCTGCCCGGCACCGAACACCAGATTGCGCGGCCCCCTGACCACGCCGAAGCCCGTTTCCAGCATGTCTCTCAAGCTCCTTTGTACCCGGTCTCACCGGCCAATTGCTGCAAGTCCCGCCAGAGGCTGTCGGCCAGCGGTACACCATCGCGCAGGCGTTCGGCCCGGCACGCCCGACCGCGCTCTCCGGGGATCAATACCTGGTCCACGCCGTGGACAGGCTCGGTCTGCCGCAGCATTTCAAGATAAACATCGAGGGCCGCAGTCGGTCCGTCGATGACGATGAACAGATCGCCCTTGTTGCAGACCGCGTCGGAATCCAGCGTGCCGCGCACATCCCGCCCCAAAGCTGCGCCGGCCAGGCTTGATGTCAGTAGACCAAAGGCCAGCCCCAATGCATAGCCCTTTGCCCCTCCGAATGGGGCCAGCGCCCCTGACTTGGCTGCTTCCGCATCCGTTGTGGGATTGCCCTCTCCATCCAGAGCCCAACCAGGCGGCAGAGCTGCGCCACGATTGGCGTAATCGTGAACCTCGCCCATCGAAACGATGCTGGTCGCCGTATCCATGACGAAAGGATCGCTGCCGGTGGGGACACCGATCGCAATCGGATTGGTGCCCAACATGGCCTTTCGCCCACCCCAGGGGTGGACCAGAGCTTCGCTGGTGGAAAAGGCCAAGATGGTTTGCCCGGCCGCGGCCACCCGCTCGGCGTAGAAGCCCAGCATGCCGATATGATTGGAGTTGCGAATGGCCGCAACGGCAATCCCCGTTCGTTTGGCCCTGGCGCAGACAGCCTGCAGGGCGGCATCTGCAACCACCGGCCCTAGCCCCATTTCGCCGTCGACTTCGAGATAGCCCTCGCGTCGCCAGACTTGTTGTCCCGTTGCCGTGGGATTGGCGCAGCCATTGCCGATGCGCTCCACGATGCGCCGGAGCCGCAGTAGCCCGTGCGAGGGCACGCCGCGCAACTCGGCCTCAAGAAGCAGGTTGGCCTGCAGCTCAGCGAACGGCCCCGGTACTCCGGACTGCAGCAGGATATTGGTCGCTATCCAGCGCACGTCTTTCACATCGATTTGCGGCACGCCAAATCCTATAGGATATCTGATTGTCGTGACGGCATACTGGTGGTATTGGTCTGGGACTGTCAAGACGAAGGACGGCAATGAATTCGTTGACCGACATACGGCGCCCCCCGGCATTGACCGAAGAGGTTTATGCCAGGCTGTTTGAGCAATTGATGACCCATAGCATCGCGCCGGGCACAAAGCTCTCGGTCGACGCCCTGTCGCGCTCGCTCAACGTCTCCCAGACGCCCATTCGCGAGGCGCTTGCACGCCTTGAGGCCCAGGGGTTGGTCGTTAAAATTCATCTTGTCGGCTATCGCGTCGCAGAGCGCATCGAGCCGGATCGCCTTGAGCAGATCTACGAATTTCGTCTGCTCACCGAACCGCACATGGCCGCGCTCGCTGCCGAAAGAACAAGCGAACGGTCGCGCAAGGAACTGCTCGCCCAATGCCAGCGCATGAAGTCCGATTGCACCTCCGACACGCCGGAAGATTATGCCAGGTTTTCGCGGCTGGACGAGGCCTTCCATCGCGCCATAGCCGTGGGCAGCGGCAATAAGGTCATTGAAGATGCCCTGTCGGCTCTACACGTTCACGTGCATCTGTTCCGCATGTCACAGCCGCCGACGGCCGTATTCGAAGCCATTGAAGAGCACAGCCAGATCGCGGAGGCGATCGCTGCGGCGGACCCGCAGGCCGCAGCAAAGGCAATGCGTCGCCACGTCCTCAATTCGCAACGTCGATTCACATGAAGTGAAACGTCTGTCCTCTAGGTGCTCGATGGGCAGGTTTCGGCCGAACCAGTGCGAGCGGGCAACGTCGGCGTCTATTCATGGACGAGCGGTTCTTTCATGGCGTCGGGGTAAGCTGAGAGGGGCTCGCTGTGTCCAATTCATCCCAGCCATTTGGTCAAAGCGCAAAAGCAGGTTGCCCTACAGCCGGTTTCCGTTGCTGGTCTATCGAAGTGACATCAAGGGCAGGGAGTGGACGCCGTGCTTGCGCGCATTAGGTTAACGGCGATGTCGGTGAAATGGAGCGGGTGAAGGGAATCGAACCCTCGTCGTAAGCTTGGGAAGCTTCTGCTCTACCATTGAGCTACACCCGCAACGCCCCCTAAATGCGGGAATTCGTGACAAGCGTCAAGCGGCGCTATCGTGACGATGAGTGTCTCGGAGCAAGCGCCGTTTATCTGAGCTTCGTCCGAGGTGTCCAGAGCCAGGCAAGCCGAAATATTTAGGCTCTTGATTTGCTCAAGAAACGCAAATATTGCGTAAATGGAGCAGGAAGGGAACCGCAATGGCACCGGGCAAACGCGCCAGCCAGGCCGATATCGCAGCAAAGCTGGGCGTCTCAGTGTCCACGGTATCGCGTGCCCTGGCCAATGAAATTGGTATCAGCGACGCCGTGCGCGGCGAGGTGCAGCGCGTTGCCCGGATGATGGGCTACAAAAGCAAGCATCCGCCCGCCGGTGTTCGCCTTGACAAGCGGGCGCTGGCGCTGGTCCCGCTCAACAGCGCTGTGGGCAATTTGGCCAGCTTTTACTACGACATCGTCGGAGGCATGCGCGCCCAGGCCGACGCGTCGGGGCTCGTGCTGGACGTCCGTCTGGTCAATGAGGATCTAGTGACGCTCGATTTCGTTCGTCGTCAGGTTGGCAAGACCGGCGCCAACGGTCTCATTCTGGCTGGCATCGATCCCGATGAGGCCCTTGCGCAATGGGTGCAGGACAATGATCTGACGCTGGTGCTGGCAAATGGCAGCGATCCGCAGATGCGCTTCAGCTCTGTGTGTCCGGCCAACTTCTATGGCGCCTATCAGGCTACCCAGCATCTCATCGATGCTGGGCACCGCAAGATCCTGCACTACACATACCGGCACCGCCCCACCATTCTGCAGCGCCGACGTGGCTTTGAAGCAGCGATCGCCGCCAATCCCGGCACAGAAGGGATTGTGGTGATCTCCAACGAGCACACCAGCAAGGACCTGCTTAGCGATTTGCTTGACGGCAAATACGACGTGACCGCGGTGTTCTGCTGGAATGATGGCATTGCCGTCACCATGGTCGAGTCCCTGCTGGGTCAGGATTCGCCAATGCGGCCGGGCTTTTCCATCATCGGTTTCGATGATCTGCCCATCGCCGGCATGGCCAGTCCGCGCCTCAGCACCGTGCGGGTTGATCGCGAGGCCCTCGGCCGCGGCGTGGTGCGATTGCTGGCCAATCGGCTCGATGGTGAGTTGGCCGTGCAGCAACTCGAAATTGGCGTGTCGCTGATCGACGGCGAGACCGTGCACCAGCCACTCTGAGCGTCCCGCAGACAATTTTTTCCTCGCCGCTTGTTGAAAAACCACCGCCTCGGCGCTGCGTAACCGCACCTAGTCAACTGACGTTACGACGCAATTATCGCAATATTGCAGATTTTGCGTTAAACGCGCAAAAACTTGAAGTTGCGTTATTTCGTGCGTAGCTTTGCGACTGCCGCATCAGCGCGCCAGCCAACAACGAGGCTGAGCGCAGATCGACTTTATTTGCGCCCGGGAGGGAATTTGAGCGGCAATGAGCACCTCACCTGCGCGTGAGGATCTGACGGACCGGCTCCGAGGAAGGCCGGACCTGAATTTACGTCGAGACCAGCCGGTGTCGACCGAGGGAGGACAAGAATGAGATTGAACCATTTGTCTGGTTTGGCCGGGGCAGTGGCCCTGACAGCCATCTTGACGGCAGCCGGGCCGGCTTGGGCCCAGCAGCAGGCGCCCATGCTCGATGCGTTGGTGGATAGCGGCGACCTGCCGCCGGTCGAGGAGCGCCTGCCGGCTAATCCGCTGGTCGTTGAGCCCGTAGACAGCATCGGCACTTATGGCGGCACCTGGCGTTCGGCCTTGCGCGGCTCCGGCGACACCGGCTGGATATCGCGTACCCTCAATTATGATGGTCTGGTCCGCTACAATCGCGAGTGGAACGAGATCATCCCAAACCTTGCCGAATCCTGGGAGGCCAACGATGACGGCACGGAATATACCTTCCACCTGCGCGAAGGGCTGAAGTGGTCGGACGGCAAGCCCTTCACCAGCGCGGATATCGCTTTTGCCGTCGAACTCGTGCAGCACCCGGACTATCCGGTGGGCGGCACCTTCATGACCGATCCGAACAACCCAATGTCGGCCGAGGTTGTCGACGAGACCACTTTCAAGTTCATCTTCGAGAGGCCAAAGGGGCTGCTGCTTGATGAGCTTGCCAGTGTGAACGGCATCACCGTTGTTTCGCTGCAGAAAGACTATTGCGGCCAGTTCTTCCCCGGCGTGAATGAAAACGCCGATCAACTGGCGCAGGATGAAGGCTACGACAACTGGGCCTTCATGATGGAAGACAAGTGCGCCTGGGGCCAGGAACTTGAGCGCTGGGCCAATCCCGACCTGCCGTTCATGAATGCCTGGGTCATCAGCGAGCCGTGGACAGCCAATGCCAGTCAGGTCGTCTTCGAGCGCAATCCATACTACTGGAAGGTTGATCCCGAGGGAAACCAGTTGCCCTATATCGATCGTCTGACGATGCGCGTCAGCGAAAGCACCGAAGAAATCACGCTTATGGCGCTCAACGGTGAGATTGATTTCAGCGACCGTCACATCACCACCGTCGCCAACCAGCCGATCTTTTTCGATGGTCAGGAGCAGGGTGACTACCGGCTTGGCAAGGAAGTCTATGCGTTCTCCAACACCACAGTGTTGCAGCTGAACTTCAACCACCCTGACGAGGCGATGCGCGAACTGATCCACAACAAGGATTTCCGCATCGGCCTGTCGCACGGCATTAATCGCCAGGAAATCATCGACGCCGTTTACACCAGCCAGGGCGAACCCTACCAGGTGGCTCCCCGTCCCGAGTCCCAGTTCTATGACGAGGAGATGGCCAAGCAGTACACCGAGTATGATCCTGAACTCGCCATCGAGCACCTCGAGGCGGCGGGTTTGACCGAAACCAACGGTCAGGGCATCCGGCTGATGGAGAACGGCGAGCCGTTGACCTTGACCATCGATGTCATTTCGGCTCTCCGCCCGGAATGGATTGACGTTCTCGAGCTCGTCCAGTTGCAGCTTGAAGACGTGGGTGTTGATGTTGAGATCAACAATATTGACCGCGCCCTGTTCTACGATAAGCGCCCCGGCGGCGATTTTGATGCACAGATCTGGCAGGGCGATGGCGGTCTCGATGTCATCCAGGAGCCGCGCTACTACTTCCCTGCAAACGGTGAATCGGTTTGGGCCTTCCAATGGCAGGCCTGGTACAATGGTACTGACCCCGAAATCGCTTCCGAGCCCGCTGACTGGGCCAAGAAGCAGATGGAGCTCTATGACGAGCTCAAGGCCAGCCCTGAAGCCGAAGATCGCAATGCGCTGATGGAAGAAATTCTGGCGATCGCCAAGGAAGAGTTCCCCGTTATCGGTATCGGCCTGTTCCCCGATGGCTACTACATTGCCAAGAACAATCTGCGCAATGTTCCGGACCAGATGAGCCAGGCTTGGTTGTTCCCGACCCCGGCACCCTACGATCCGCACCAGTGGTACTACGCTGACGCGAGCGAATAGGCCCCGTCACATCACCGTCAGCTTCCGCGGCGATTGCCGCGGAAGCGCCTCCAACCGGTTCCGGAGTTAGCCACTATGCTCGGCTTTCTTGTTCGGCGGCTCATTGCGATGGTGTTGACCATCTGGGCCGTCTCCTTTGTCGCCTTCGCCATCATCCAATTGCCACCGGGCGATTATCTCACCAGCTACGTGGCCCAGTTGAGCGCAGCCGGCGATCGTATCGACCCGGCAACGATTGAGGCTCTGCGCCAGCGCTACGGATTGGGCCAACCGTTCATCGTCCAGTATTTCAAGTGGATCGGCGGAATCTTGCAGGGTGATTTCGGCGAGAGCTTTGAATGGAGCGCGCCGGTCTCTGAACTCATCTGGGGTCGCATGGGCAATTCCGTGCTTCTCGAAGGATTGGCCGTCCTGGTGATGTGGCTCGTGGCTCTGCCGATTGGGGTCTACGCCGCGGTGCGCAAATATTCCCTCGGCGACTATCTCGCGACCATCGGCGGATTTATCGGACTCGCCATCCCCAATTTTCTGTTCGCCCTCGTGCTCATGTACCTGTGGTATGTCTACTTCGGTCAGACCCTTGGTGGCCTTTATTCGCCGGAATTGGCGAACAGCCCCTGGAGTCTTGAAAAACTGCTCGACTTCCTGTCTCGCGCCTGGGCGCCGATCCTGGTCCTGGCCACGGCGGGCACTGCGCAGCTTATCCGCGTGATGCGCGCCAATCTTCTGGATGAATTGAGCAAACCCTACGTCGTCACGGCGCGGGCCAAAGGGCTGCCGGAATGGCGCGTCGTTCTGAAATATCCGGTCCGCGTGGCCCTCAATCCGCTGGTTTCAACCATTGGCTGGCTGCTGCCCACCCTGGTTTCCAGCTCGGTCGTGGTGTCGGCGGTAATGAACTTGCCGACAGCCGGCCCATTGCTGCTGCGCTCCCTGACGACGCAGGACATGTATCTTGCGGGCGCCATCATTCTCCTGCTCGGCATTCTCACGATCCTCGGAACGTTGCTATCCGACCTGATCCTGGCCTGGATCGATCCGCGCATCCGCCATGGAGGGATGTGATCATGGCGACCATTGATACCCAGAACCTGAGCAAGCCGGTGGCACAGCCGAAGTCTGGCAAGCCCGCGCTTTCCGGGCGCGAGTCCCAATTTGCGATGACCTGGCGCCGCTTCAAGCAGCATCAACTCGCTCTTGTGAGCCTGTGGATTGTCGTAGCGTTCTACATTGTTGCACTGCTCGCAGAGTTCTTCGCGCCGTTCGATCCGGGCGACTACAATCCGCGCTACACCTACGCGCCGCCGCAGGGCATCGAGTTCGTCTTCGTCGAAGAAGACGGCAGCTGGACGTGGGGGCCATACGTCAACGGCTACAAGACCGAGATTGACCCTCAGGCAATGCGGCGCGTCTTCACAATTGATGAGGAAGTGCGCCACCCCCTCGGTCTGTTCGTCGAATCCGAGCCCTACATGCTGTTTGGCATCGTCCCGATGGCCCACAAGCTGTTCGGCACCATTGAGCCACGGGCCCCTCTTTATGTCATCGGCGCGGATCGGCTTGGCCGCGATCAGCTCAGCCGGCTGATACACGGCACGAGAATTTCGTTGTCCATCGGTCTTGTCGGTGTTGTGCTCAGCCTCATCTTCGGCGTCATCATCGGCGGCTTCTCCGGCTATTATGGTGGATGGTTCGACTCGGCCGTGCAGCGAACGATCGAGTTCATTCGCTCGTTGCCGACCATTCCCTTGTGGCTGGGCCTGGCAGCAGCGTTGCCGCAGAACTGGTCGGCGCTTCAGAACTACTTCGCCATCACCGTGATACTTTCACTGCTCGGCTGGACAGAGTTGGCACGCGTGGTGCGCGGTCGCTTCCTTGCCCTCAGGACAGAGGATTTCGTGACCGCGGCCCAGCTTGATGGCGCCTCGGACTATCGCGTGATTGTCCGGCACATGGTGCCCAGCTTCATGAGCCACATCATCGCCGCGACGACGCTCGCCATTCCCGGCATGATCCTGGCGGAGACGGCACTTTCGTTCCTCGGACTCGGCCTCCAGGCGCCAATCGTGAGCTGGGGGACGCTGCTGCAGGAAGCACAGAACATCCGTACCCTCGCCAGCGCCCCCTGGCTTCTGGCACCCGGCGTGGTCGTCGTGGTGGCGATCCTTGCCATGAATTTTTTAGGAGACGGCCTACGTGACGCCGCAGACCCATATGGCAAATGACCAGACCCTGTTGCGGATGGAAGACGTCAGTATCGTCTTCTCGTCCCCCGACGAAGCCGACATCGAGGCAGTTCGCCAGGTCGACTTTACCCTCACGCGCGGCAAGACGCTGGCCCTGGTGGGAGAAAGCGGCTGTGGGAAATCCGTCACGGCCCGTACCATCCTGCGGCTGCTCGACAAGAATGCCCGCATTCCCTCTGGCCGCATCCTGTTTTCGCCCGGTGATGGCGAGACAACCGACATCGCGACGTTGAAACCGGACAGCACCGCCATGCGGTCGATCCGCGGCAACAAGATCTCGATGATCTTTCAGGAGCCGATGAGCTCATTGTCGCCGGTGCACACCATCGGCGCGCAGATTGAGGAGATGATCCTGTTGCACGAGAACCTCGACAAGAAGGGCGCCCGCGCCCGCACGATCGAGCTGCTTGAGCAAGTCGGTATCCCCGGTGCCCGCCAGCGTGCAGATGCCTATCCGTTCCAGCTC
>JBGTUK010000070.1:0-10769 GCA_041939225.1 Devosia sp. | reverse complement strand
GGGGGAATTGGCTGAGAAAGGCAAGCGCGATGGGTGCATGGGTGGTGTGCTGCGCCGCTGTCGCGCCTTAAATCCCGCCATACCAGTCATAGCCATTGTCTTCCCAATAGCCGCCCTTGCCACGGCCGAAGGATGACAGGTCGTCGACCAACTCGATAGTGTGCAGATATTTCGGCTGCTTGTAGCCAAGGGCTCGCTCGATCCTGAGGCGAACCGGCGCACCATTGCTCACCGGCAAGACCTCGTCATTGAGCCCATAGGCCAGGATTGTCTGGGGGTGATAGGCATCCACCAGATCCGAACTGGTATAGTAGAGAATGTCCCCGGACAGGCCCCGCTGGATATTGTCGTAGCAGTGATAGACGCAATAGCGCGCGCCCGGTTTCACCCCGGCCTGGTCGAGCACCGGCCCCAAGGGTGTACCGGTCCACTTGGCAATGCAGCTCCAGCCCTCGACACAGTCGTGCCGGGTAATCTGCGTGCGCTCCGGCATGTTGCGCAACTCGGCCAGCGAGAAGCTGACTTCTTTGTCCACCATGCCCTTGATGGTCAGACGATAGGGTTCGAAATTAGCTTGCCGCAGGAACATATATTCCGCCGTCGTGGGATCGGTCGAACCATTCGGGCGCTGACCCTGGCGGATTTCACTTTCCGCATATTCGCGCGCCAGCACCTGATTGCCGATCAGAGCACGCTGCGCCCGGTAGGTCAGTACATTGGCTTGCTCGAGTGCCTGACGCACCGGATTGCCGCGCTGGCCGAGAAAGTCGAACTGGTCGCATCCCGATAGCGCCAGGGACGACCCCAGCGCGGCCGAACCGACCAGAAATTTGCGGCGATTGACGATCAGCCGGCTCATGACTTGTCTCGCTGTTCGGTGGGCGTGCCGGGGCTGGTGCGATACCAGCCGGTAATCATGGAGCGCAGCTCGTTGAGCGGGCCAGCGAGGAGCACCATGATGATATGGACGATAAAGAACAGTACGAGCAGCAGCATCACAACGAAATGTATGGTGCGTGCCGTCTGCCGCCCCCCGAAAATATCCAGCAGCCACGGCCAGGCCGCATCCATGCCCGGGCTCATCGTCAAACCCGTCAGAATGATCAGCGGAAACAGAACAAAGAATACGGTGAAATAGCTCAGCTTCTGCAGCGGCGTGTAGCTGCGGCCGTGATGTAGGCGCAGCCGCGCATGATCCAGGGCATCCCGCGGCAAGCCTGTGATGTCACCAGTCCTGGGCAGAATATCGCGCCGCATATGGCCATTGATGAAGCTGGCCAGAAACCAGATGAACAAGGCGGCTACGAAAATCCAGCCGAAGAAGAAATGCACGACCCGCCCTGTCGCCAGGTCGCGGAAGGAGGGGATCGTCACCGCGCCGGGAAAGCCGACAAAGCTGGGATTGGCCGCCGGCCCGCTCATGCCCAGAACGCCGGTTGTGTCGAAGGTCTGCCCGAAAATCGTGGTTTGCCCGCGTGGCCCATCTGGCGTGTTGACCGCACCAATGCTGAGCACTGAATTGTCGAACTCAAAGCCGGACTGCTTGCCGATGTAGAGGCTGGGGTGAGCGTTGAAAATCTGCAGCCCGGAGAGCAGCAGGAAAAACAGACAGATCGCCCAGACCCAATGGGTCAGCCGCGTCCAGATGGACTGGCGATAGACCAACGGGCCTTTGACCGGCGGCAGGCCCTTGTCTTCTTCAGTCATGTTCCCCCCTCGGGACAATTGCGTGATATCCGCCTTCAGTAACGGTAGCGCATTGAGCAGAGGGTCGCTATCACGTCGATGTTATTGCTGCGCTTATGCAGTCCACATCGCCTGTTCGCACCGTCTGCTAATCGGGTTACCTCTTCACGCAGCCGTGTTCGGCGTTCGCTTTGTTGCCCCTGCTGTGTAACCTCCTGTACAAGCGGCGCGAATGGAGAACCAATGCAGGCGGATGCAACCGAGAAACGGATGCGCGAGTTGATGCTCGCCGCACTCGACGGCGATGCAGCCGCTTATCGCCGGCTGCTGGCCGAGCTCACACGCTATTTGCGTCCTTGGTTTGCAAGACGCCTGAGCGCGTCCCATGCTTCTCACGCGGAGGATCTGGTGCAGGAAACTTTACTTGCCTTGCACGCCAAACGTTCGACCTACGACCGCAGCCGGCCCTTCACGGCCTGGCTGCATGCTGTTGCACATCACAAATTTGTCGATCATGTCCGTCGCCACGCCATCCGGCCCACCGTTCACCTTGACGATGACGCGCCCATATTTGCGTCCGACGACAGCGCCCACGCTGCCGACCGCCGCGATATCGATGCCGTGCTGACCCAGGTGCCCGAACGAACCGCCGATCTCATCCGCCAAACTCGTATAGAAGGCGCCAGCATCGCCGAGGCTGCGGCTCGCCACGGTATGAGTGAAACCGCTGCAAAGGTGTCGATACACCGCGGCCTCAAATCCTTGGTGCGCAGGTTTGCGGGAGGCAGCAAATGACCGATGAACTGATCGATCGCCTGGCATCCGATCTCAAGCCGACAGCGCCGCGGGCGTTGGAGAAGCGACTATGGTTGGCTTTGACTCTGGGTTTGATCGGCACGCTTCTGGTTGGCCCGCTGGTGCTTGACTTGGCGGTCGGCCGCCCCCTGGGAGGCGCCTGGGGTGACTCCATGTTCTGGGGCAAGCTGGCCTATACCATTGGTCTGGGTAGTCTTGGGCTGCTCGCCGTACCGGCTCTCTCACGCCCGGACCAGTCGCGCATCTGGCCGCTGCTCTTCGCCGGCGCTCTGGCGATGCTGGCCCTGATCGTCGGTACCTTGGGTTGGATGCAGTCGGACTGGGCCACGCCGGTGCTGATGGGCGCAACAGCCTTGGTCTGCCCCTGGCTGATATTATTGACCGCTGCCCCACTGCTGGCTGTGCTGCTTGGCGTGATGCGCAGCTTCGCCCCCGCTTCGCCGACACTGGCCGGTTTGGCCGCGGGCCTTCTCTCCGGAGGCTTCGGCGCAGCGTCCTATGCCTTCTATTGCGGCGAAACCAGCATGATGTTCATGGCTGTCTGGTATTCTCTGGGCATTGCCCTGACCGCGCTTCTGGGCGCGATCATCGGGCGATATTTGCTCCGCTGGTAGCGGCCGGGACTATTCGTCCCGCGCTGCCCAGTTGATTCCGCGGCGCATGATGGTGGCGAAGTTCGGATTCTCGAACTCCTTGGCGACGTGCCCCAGGGTCGAATGGAAGACGCGGCCCTGACCGTAGCGATGCTTCCACACCACTGGAACCACAGCCCCCTCGATCCAGGGCGCATGCTCGCCACTGAACGTCGTGGTCGCCAGCACCTCGATCATCGGATCGACATGCATGTAATACTGCTCGGAGGTGTATGGGAAACTGGGTTTGATCCCCGCCATGATCGGGTCGTCTGGCTTGGTCACATCGACGGTGTAATCGAGAATGTCGCCCGGATGCGCCACCCATTGTCCACCGATCATGAACTGGTAGACCACTGACTCGCGGAAGGCATCCGACATTCCACCGTGATGACCGGCGAGACCGACACCACCGCGCACGGCATTGGCGAGGTTCTCTGCCTCCTCCTTCTCGATCTTGCTCATCGTGTAGATCGGAATGATCAGCGACAGATCGGCAATCGAGGGATCGGCGAAGGCACTGGTCTCGGTCGCCGTGCGCACCGAATAGCCGTCCTCATGCAGCCAGCGGCGATAGATGGTGGCGCACTCCTCCGGGTCGTGACCTTCCCAGCCGCCGTAGACAATCAAAGCACTGCGCATGAGCATTTCCCCTGCAAATCAAACGGCGCGGAGAATACCCGACTGGGCTGGTATTGAAAGCCCGTCAGACGCGATTGATGTGATAAAGCCTGTTCACGAAATGCAGGCGGCGTTCGAATACCAAGCGCAATGGCGGACCATAAAGGCCCAGTTCCTCTTGCCTGTGCGCCTCTTTGAGGCTCGCCTGCGCAAAGAGCTCCTCCCATTGAGCCGCATCGAGATAATTATAAGTCAGGTGCACGTCGTGCCCCCGATTGCCGACCCAATCCATCAACCGCAGCGTTGGTCCAGCCAATATCCCATGGCGCAGATGATCCTTGATCACCACACTCACCGCGGCCACCCGTGCGACCTCGGCCAACACCCGGGCCGGTTCTTTGGCATGGTGCAGGACATCCACGATCATGACACAATCGAAATCCTGGTCGGCAAAGGGCAGTCTGTCCCCGTCATAGGCCATGACTGGAATATGCGTCACCGGGCGCACCAGCACATCAACGCCTTCGATCACCAGGTCAGGCCGCCGTTGCATCAGCGCTTTGGCCACCTGCCCGTCGCCACACCCGACATCGAGGATCCGAATGGCATCGCTCGGAATGGCAATGGCAAGGCTATCCGCCAGCGCCTCGACGCGCCGCTTGAAGATCAGCGCGCCATGCACTGCGTTGAGCAGGTGCTTGCTCCGAGACCTTACACTCATGCCGGCCTGGCTTCGAGCCGCCGTTCACGGTTAAAAGCCCAGGCGCGCAACACAAGGTAATTGAGCCCTGAGGTCAGCGCGATGACCAGAATTGCTGCTAGCAGACTGGGCAGGGAAAATGCGCCATGAAGCAGAAGGCTGAACATGGTGGCTAACCCCAGAGCCATCATCTGCACCGCTACATAGCGTGGCAGCGCCTGCCCATGCGGTGCTTCGGAACCAAAACTGAAGCGCCGGTGCAGCAGATAAACGGGGACGATGAATGCAGCATAGCAAAATGCGCTGACAAGCCAGCTTTCAACCATAGGCAACACCCAGATCAAACCTGTGCTGACCACGACAAAGCTCGCCGCGGCACAGGCGCCGATCAACAGGAACACTACGATCCCACCGCCGTCCGGACGCATCGCGCCCTGCTCGGGAGGCGCGTGCATCAGACTTTCCAGGGCGATATTCATTGGTGGCGCTTTCTGCAGGCGGGTTGCTTGCCCAGCAATACGGAAAAACCCTTGCAACCGCGTTTACGGTCCCGCCGCCACCCGCCCGAAGAACTGTGACCGGAATTTTGACCAAAAGGTCCACTTTCCACTGTCACAATTAGCTGATTAGTTGTTCTATGGCACTGCTGACAGCCCTTCAGGCGTCGGGCTGATGGCAGGTACATTGACGACTGTAACAAGTACAAGGGACATCAGGGATGAAGAAACTACTTCTGGGCGCAACGGCGCTCACGCTCTGTGCCGGATTTTCTCCGGCCGCCTACGCGGAATTCACGCTCAATATCCTGCACATCAACGACTTCCACTCCCGCTTCGGCCCGATCTCGCAATACGATGCCAATTGCAGCGCCGAGGATGATGCTGCCGGCGAATGCTTTGGCAGCATTGCCCGGCTCAAAACCGCCATCGATGACAAGCGCGCTGAATACGAGGGCGAGAACGTCGTGCTGGTGGACGCCGGTGACCAGTTCCAGGGATCGCTCTTCTACACCCAATACCGCAGCGAGATCATCGCCGAGTTCGCCAATGATCTGGGCATCGAGGTCATGGCAGTGGGGAACCACGAGTTTGACGACGGCCCCGAAGAGCTTGCCAAGCTGCTTGACGCGGTGAACTTCCCGATTATTTCGGGCAACACCAATGTTGAAAACGAACCCCTGCTGGCCGGTCGCGTGCCGGGCACCGTGGTCCTCGATATCGGCGGCGAGAAGATTGGTTTTGTGTCCGCTCTTGCCGAAGACACCGGCGAAACTTCGTCTCCGGGCGACAATGTCGAGTTCGAAGACACAATTACCAGTCTCACCACACAGGCCGAAGCGCTGACCTCGGCTGGCGTGAATAAGATCATCGCACTGACGCACATTGGCTACTCACAGGACCTCCAGGTCGCAGCCAACGTGCCCAATGTCGACGTGGTGGTGGGCGGTCACTCGCACTCGCTGCTTTCCAACACTGATGAGAACGCTGTCGGCCCCTACCCCACCATGGTCAACGGCCCGGACGGAAATGAAGTGCCTGTTGTCACCGCTGGCGCCTACGCCAAGTATCTCGGCGACCTCACCGTCACCTGGGACGACGATGGCAACGTGATCTCGGCTGAAGGCGCTCCGATCATCATGGACGCGTCGGTCACTCCTGACGAAGGCTACGTTGCCCGCCTTGCCGAACTTCAAGAGCCGATCAACTCGCTGATGGAAGAAGTCATCGGTACTTCGACCGAGGCTATCGAAGGCTCACGCGAAGTCTGTCGTGTGGTCGAATGTTCCATGGGCAATCTGGTTGCGGACGCCATTCTTGATGCCGCTTCTTCCTCTGGCGCGACAATCGCCATCCAGAATGGTGGCGGGCTCCGCTCATCCATCGACGCCGGTGAAATCACCATGGGTGAAGTGCTGACGGTTCTGCCCTTCTCCAACACCCTGGCCACCGTTGATATCTCCGGCGCCGATGTTATCGACGCGCTGGAAAATGGTGTGTCCGACATCGAGAACGGCGCCGGCCGGTTCCCGCAGGTCGCCGGTCTGAAATACTCCTATACCCTGGCCAACCCGGTCGGTGATCGCATCAGCGATGTCCTGGTCAAGGGTGAAGGCGATGAGTGGGTGCCGATCGACGAAGAGGCCACCTACACGGTCGTCACCAACAATTACATGCGCGGCGGTGGCGACGGCTACGGTACCTTCGCTGAGGGCGATAATCCCTACGACTTTGGCCCCCCGCTGGAGCAGGTGCTGGCCGACTACATCGCCGGGCTCGGCGGTGAATACACTCCCTACACCGATGGCCGCATCACGGTAATTGAGTAGGTCTAAATGCCTCATCGCAGCGAAGGGCGCCCTCGGGCGCCCTTTTCTTTGCTCGGTCGTCAGGTGCGACGCGCCAATTGTCCCCAGGCGAGCAGGATGATTACCGCGCCAACGATGGCACCGATGAAATTGGCACTGTCATCGGGACCGAACCAGCCGATCTGCTGCCCAAGAAAGGTAGCCAGAACCGAACCGACGATGCCAAGGACCGTGGTCAGAATGAAACCCGAAGGCTTGTTGTCGCCTGGCGTGATCCACCTTGCGATCAACCCGGCGAAGAATCCGACGATTATAGCCCAGACAATGCTCATATGACGCTCCTGTTTTCACAAGGAAATTGGCATCGCCTCAACCGGTTGCAACGGCGATGACAAATTTGATCGCAGTTTGTGATCCGAACTGCGCAACTCAAAGCAGAAAGTTTCGTTGTGTGGCTGTCCAAGTGGGGGGCACATCCCACAAACGGAGTACTGAAATGAAAAAGACCCTTATCGCAACCGCAGTTACCGCACTTCTCGCTTCCACAGCCATCGCTCAGGACGCTAATGTTGGCGTTGACGCCGGCGCGGGTGCCTCGGTGGACACACCAAGCCTCGATGCAGGCGCTAGCACTGACACCAACGTGGATGCAGGTGTCGACACCAATACCGATGCCGGTGCCAATGGCAAGGCGAGCGCCGATGCTGGCGCAAACGCCAGCGCCCACGCCGACGACATGGCCGACAACACCTATGGCTCGGTGATGGCGTCCATCAAGGGTTCCGCTGATCTTGACCTGTCCAGCATTACTGATGAGTCCAAGATCAGCATCGTGTTGCTCTCGTCCCTCCAGGGCGACGCAGCCACTGAGAGCGCTGCACTCGATGCTGAGCTGACCGCCAATGCCGACGCCCAGGCCGGTCTACATTCCCGTATCGAAGAGAATACGGCGATTACGGCCAAGCTGGAAGCTGAAGGCCATGCCGTCGAGGACGTGGTCAGCGTGAAGACCAAGGCTGACGGTTCGGTCATCGTTTATGTCGATGATCGTGACTGATAATTTCTCTTCCGAGAAATATACAAAGGGCCCCGGCAAGTGCCGGGGCCTTTCTTATGACTAGACGGTATGCTCAGCCCGTTCCCGGTCAGTCACGGTCGCCATATCCAGCACCTTCTGAATATTGGTGGCATGCCGGAAGCTGGGCTCCAGGTTCTGCCCCTGTCGGCACGCATCAATGAAGCGCTCGTAATTGGTGGGCACCGGATCGACCTCGACCTCGGTCCAGGTGCCGGTTTCGGCATCCTGCCCCAGGCACGTATAAAGCCTGGACCAATCGTGGCGATGCTGCACCTCGATCGAGCCGAGTTCACCATAGACCCGTAGCCGTAGCTCGTTGAAATGGCCCGTCGCCCAGCGCGAGGCATGCACCACACCCAGTGCACCGTTTTCCAGCTGCGCCGTCATGGCGAAGCTGTCATTGGCGTCCAGATCATATTCGCCAATTTTGTTGCCCGGTGCCTTGTCGAAGGTTTCCAGACGGCAGAAGACTTTCGAGAAGTCACTGCCCGCGCCATAAGCGGCAAAGTCGAGAATGTGCACGCCGATATCACCCAATACACCGTTGGATCCGTGCTTCTTGGACAGGCGCCACAGCCACTGGCTCTCCGTCCGCCAGTCGCCCCAGGCGCGAGACACCAGCCAGCTCTGCAAGTAGCTAGCCTCAAAATGCTTGACCGTGCCAACCTGGCCGGACTGCACGATTTCCCGCGCTTTCTGGAGCTGGGCAACATTGCGATAGGTCAGGTTGACCATATTGACCAGGCCCAGCCGTTCGGCCGTCTCGGTCATTTCCATGGCTCGTGCGTGATCGGTCGCCAGAGGCTTTTCGCAGAACACATGCTTGCCTGCCGCCAGGGCAGCCATTGTCGTCGGGTAGTGCACACTGTCAGGCGTCACATTGGCCACGGCATCGAATTGCCCCCAGCCCAAGGCCGCGTCGAGCGAACCGAAGCCGCGCTCGATATTGTGTGCCGCGCAGAAGGCCTCGACCCGGGAGGGGTCGACGTCGACCCCGCCGGCCAGGGTGACCCCTTCAATGCTTGCGAAGTTCTTGGCGTGCGTATTGGCCATGCCGCCGGTACCCAGGATAAGGATACGCATATTTCAAATCCCTGGCCGTCGCCGACGGCCCTTTCGTCTGTTGTCTTTGCAGGTCACCCCGCCCTGGGCGGGAATGACCATTGGTCCGACACGGCGCACTCCGCCAGGGCAGAAGCCGCGCTACGGCTCGGTCAGCTCTTCACTTCGCCCGCGTGATCGGCGGCACTCAGCTTTGCCCCGCGTTCCTCGATCTTCTCGATAGCCTCGGCAACCGGCGTGTTGGGTGCCTTCATCAAATGCGCCTGCCGATCACCCTGATAGGCCCAGTTGACCGCATTGCGCAGCACCTGGCCGACATTGGCGTCGTGGTAGGTCGGATAGGTTTCATGACCGGGGCGGAAATAGAAAATATTGCCTGCGCCACGCCGATAAGTCAGGCCCGAGCGGAACACCTCGCCACCCTGGAACCAGGACACGAACACAGTCTCCAGCGGCTCCGGCACGGTGAATGGTTCGCCATACATCTCTTCATATTCCAGCTCGAAATAAGCTGGCAGGCCCTTGGCGATCGGGTGCCCGGGATTAACCACCCACAGGCGCTCGCGTTCACCGGCTTCGCGCCAGTGCAAATTCGCCGGCGAACCCATCAGCCCCTTGAAAACCTTGGAGTGATGCCCCGAATGCAGCACGATCAACCCCATGCCCTGCCAGACATGCTCCATGACGCGTTTCACCACCGCGTCATCGACCTTGTCATGGGCTGCGTGGCCCCACCACAGCAACACATCGGTATTGGCTAACGCCTCTTCGGTACACCCATGCTCGGGTTCTTGCAGCGTGGTGGTCTTGACCTCGAGATTGGCATCCTGCCGCAGCAGGGACGCAATCTGATTGTGCATGCCATCGGGGTAGTTTTCGGCGACGACCTTGTTCTTCTGCTCGTGAACGTTTTCGCCCCAAACCAGAGTACGGATCGGCATGAGAGTCTCCTAGTATCAAATTCCCGGCGGATCGGCGCCGGGGGGGTTGCTTGGTTCTGCGTCATTCCCGCGAGATCGGGAACCCCTGTTTGTTCAACTGAGGTTCCCGCCAGGAGGGACACGGTGGAGGGTTATGGTGGCGGCAGCTTGTCCGCGCTTTGAAATCTGACCCTAGCGAATGGGTTTCCCAGCCTCATCGAAACGATGCAGGCGGTCTTCCATCGGGGACACCCGCAGCTTCGAACCACTCGGATGCTGCATGGCGCCTTCGAGACGAACCACGATTGGCTCCTCCTGACCCATTTCCAGATAGACATAGGTGTCCGCGCCAAGGTTTTCGGTGTGGATCACTTCGCCTTCCCAGATGCCATCGGGCTTGACCAGCATGTGCTCGCCACGGACGCCCAGCGTGGTGCACTTAAACGCCGCAGCCTTCTCCCCGGTCAGAAAGTTCATCTTGGGTGAGCCGATAAACCCGGCCACAAATATGCTGTCAGGCTTCTCATAAAGCTCCATAGGCGTGCCCACCTGCTCGACCAGGCCGTCACGCAGCACACAAATCCGGTCGGCGAGAGTCATCGCCTCAACCTGATCATGCGTCACATAGATCATCGTCACGTCCTGCATGCCCTCATGCAGCTTGGCAATTTCGATACGGGTCGCCACCCGCAAGGCCGCATCCAGGTTCGACAGCGGTTCGTCAAACAGGAACACTTTCGGATCCCGGGTAATGGCCCGGCCAATGGCGACGCGCTGCCGTTGACCGCCCGAAAGCTGCTTGGGGAGACGATCCAGATATTGCCGGATCTGCAGCATATCCGCCGCCTTTTCCACGCGCTCGCGAACGGCCTCCTTGCTGTGTGCCTTCTCCAGCTTGAGGCCGAACGCCATGTTTTCATAGACCGTCATGTGCGGGTAGAGCGCATAG
>JBGTUK010000069.1:6270-10790 GCA_041939225.1 Devosia sp. | reverse complement strand
GGAAAGAAGCCCTTGAACTCGGAGTAGAGCTGGGCCGCCAGGGTCTTGTTGGGCGCCAGGATCAGCGCCGGACGCTGGGTGCGGGCGATGACCTGGGCCGCGGTGAAGGTCTTGCCCGAGCCGGTGACGCCGAGCAGCACCTGGTCGGTTTCGCCGTTCTCGACGCCTTCCACCAGCTCGGCAATGGCGGTGGGCTGGTCGCCGCGCGGCTCGTAATCGGTGTTGAGGCGGAAGGGCCGGCTGTCGCCGGATTTGGCCGGGCGGTCGGGACGGTGCGGCACCCAGGGGGCGGAGCCTTCCACCTCCTTGCGGCCATGCAGGATGATCTGTTCGAGCGCTTTCACGGTCGCGGTGACGCCGACGCCGGCGCCGGACACGTCCTCGTTCTTGCGGGCCTTGTTCTTTTTCACCGAGGCGTCGAGCGCTTCGCGGATCTTGCCCTGGGCCTCGGGATCGGCGGCGGCGGTGCGGGAGATTTCGCGGGCCGTCGGCTTGGAAGGCACATGGCCGAAGCCGGCCTGCGGGGCTTCGCCCAGCCCATCGAAATCGACGCGATCGACCGAGTTGATCTTGGTCTTGCTGGTGCGTTTCGACATGCCGGTGGCAGTGTCGTGGCTCGACTTGGTGGTGCGGCGCTTTTCGAGCGGGGTTTTCGGCTCCTTCGCCGCCTTTTCCGCCGCCTCGGCGCGGTCGAGGGCGCGTTTGTTCTTCATTCGCTCGGCGTAAAGCGGCTTGCTGGCCTGGATATCCTCGGCCTTCTCGATTTCGGCGAAGAACTCATCGATGGAGAATTCGGCTTTGCCGGGGCGTGTGGATTTGGGGGCCATGGCGCTCACGAGATCAGCAACAGGAGGGTAAACAGATGAACCCATAGATGGGGGCTCTGTCACGCAATGTCAGCAGGGAAATGGATCACGTCTGGTAACACGGTGCGAACGAAATGGGAACGGGGTGGCAGCAATAGTTTCAATCCTTGACATTATAATCCATGGATTATAAACGGTGCGCATGACCGTAAAGCTTCCTTCCGCCCATCGCCGTGCCAGCGTCAGCCTGTTTCGAACAGCGGGCTGGCTGGAGAGCGTCTTTGATATCCGGCTGCGCCCCCATGAGCTGAGCGTGCAACAGGTTCGCGTCCTGTCCATGCTGGTTGCAAAGGGGGACGAGGGGCTGACCGTTGGCGAACTGCGCGAGGGGATGACGGACCCGAATTCCAATATTTCGCGCCTGCTGAACAAGCTGATGGACAAGGGGCACATCGCCAAGGTCCGTCAGAGTGACGATCAACGGGTGGTGCGTATTCAACTGACGCCGCAGGGCCGTGACGCCTGTGAGCGAGCGCAGCAGGCCCTGACGACGGAAGAAGCCGTCTGGTCGCGCCTGACCGCTGCTGAAGCCGAAACCCTGGCGGACCTGCTTGATCGACTGCGCGGCTGAGCTCGCGCCAAGCGAGAACTTCTGCGCGCAATTATAATCCATGGAATATAAACTCAAGGAATGTGATATGACACGAACACTGTCGCTGGTGACCGGCTCCACTTCAGGCATCGGGCAGGCGCTGTGCCGGCAATTGTTGCAGAACGGGCATGACCTGGTTCTGCTCAATCGCGACATGATCAAGACGCAATCGCAGGTCGAGTGGCTGCTGCAGCGTTTTCCCGACGCGACAATCGACATGTATCAGGCCGACTTTGCCGATCAGGACGCGATACGGGCGGCAGCGCAGCAGATCGGCGCAGCACATGACGCAATCGATGAGACCTATCTGGTCGCCGGAGCACTGTCCGATAGAGGGCAGGTGTCTGCTGACGGGCTGGAAATGCATTTTGCGGTCAACTGCATCGCCCCGCTGCTGCTGGTGCGGCTGTTGCGCAGCCCATTGCGGGCGGCGGGAGGGCAGGTGGTGGTCGCCGGGTCTGCCGCGCGCAATATGGCGCGCAAGCTCATCTCGACCGAGACGGCGCAGAATGCCGGTCAAGGCGGGATGACCGCCTATGCGCAATCCAAGCAGGCGATTACGGTGGCGTTTTCCGCGCTGCGCGACCGCTATGCCGAGGACGATATTGGCCTGCACGTGGTTGATCTGGCCCCAACGAAGACCGGAATGGCGGGGTCACCGGCCCTGCCGCTGCCCTTCAGACTGTTTCGCTTCCTTTTCAGCAGTCCCGAGGCGTCGGCAAGGCGTTTGATGGCTGCGGCCAGATCCCCGGCGGGACAACAACCCTTGCCATATGAGGCTGCGGATGTGGCGGCGTTGATGGCGCTGATCGATAGCTCGACCGCCGCGCCGGCCATGGTCGCATAGTCGAGAAGGCGCGAACCGTGGCGGGCAGCAGTCCCCAGGCGCCTGGGCCCGTCAGCGGCCCGGTGTGGTGGCGAACCAGAGGGTGTGGCGGTCGCCCTTGCCGTTTTCGCGGGCGCGGACAGTGACTTGATCCACCTGCATGCCGGTTTGCCTCAGACGTCTGGTGAAGCGCTCGTCGGGGTGGGAGGACCAGATGGCCAGGTGGCCGCCCGGTGTCACGGCGGCCTTGGCGGCAGCGAGGCCAGCGGCATTGTAGAGCCGGTCATTGGCGGGTCGGAACAGGCCGTCAGGGCCGTTGTCGACATCGAGCAGGATGGCGTCGAAGGGTTTTGCGGCGGTGATGGCCGTCGACACATCGCCGAGGTGAATGCGGACGCGGGGATCGTCGAGGCTGTCACCATGCAGCGGCTGGAGGGGCCCACGCGCCCATTCCACGATTTCGGGAACAAGTTCGGCAACGGTTATTTCGCTGTCGGCCGCAAAGCACTTGAGGGCCGCACGCAGGGTAAAGCCGAGGCCCAGGCCACCGATGAGGATGCGCGCTCCGGGGCGCGATCCGAGGCGGGAGGCGGAGATAGTAGCGAGCTGTTCTTCGGAATTGCTCATGCGGCTGTTCATCAGCGTGATGGTGCCGGACATGACGGAGAATTCGGTGCCGCGCTTCATCAGCGTCATCGGGCCACCGCCGGGCATGGTGGTCTCGCCAAGTTTTTGCCAGGGAATCATCGGGGGTCCTGTCGGCGGTGGCGTGGGGTTGCCTGTGCCGTAGCAGGCCGCTTGTGCGAACGGCAAGTGCCGACGATTGCTGATGCCGCCTTGCAGGCCGCGCGAATGGCCGCACGACCTGACGCTGTTCGTGCTGGTCAGGGGTAGAGATACCCGACAATTGGACCAGGGCGTTGGCCTTGCGCCGGCCCGTCGCTGGTCCGTCAGCAGGCGGGAATGGGTGCTTGCGTCCAGGCTGCGGCCAATCTGGCAATGGCCGGGAGATGCGATGTGCCCGTCGGGTCGGTGAGGCCGTGGTCGAGAGCCGGAAATTCCCAATAGGTGAGGTTACAAAGTCCCTGTTCGGCGAAGGCGGCCAGGGTCGCGCGAGACGCCGCAACGGGCGCGGATCCGTCCAGACCGCCCTGAATGAGCAGAATGGGAGCGGTCGTTCTTTGCATATGGTTGAGTGGGCGCAGGTCCAGACCGTCGGCCCAGAAACGGTAGGTCGAGCCGCCGAGGCGTTCTGAACTTTGCGGATTATTCCGCGCCATTTCGAAGCCGGACTGAACCTGCTGCCGTGCCTCGGGTGGTACGGTTGACAGGACCATGTCGCCAAAGGTTTCCCCGGTGGCCGTAGAGAGCAGGATCGTCGCGTTGACAGGGACCCGTTCGGCCAGCATTGCCATGGCCAGGCCGCCCTCCGAACCGCCGAAAAGTATCGTATTGGCAATGTTTACGGCCGGATCTGCGGCCAACGCATCGAGGACGGTGCGATAGTCCGAGACGCGCTGGCTGACGGTGTAATTGTCGTAGAACTGTGCCGGACAGTCGCTGAACGGATCGGAAATTTCGACGTCTGGAGTGATGCCGATCTTTTCCACGATCAGGGCGGCATAGTCTGGAAAAGCGGCCCGCACGGTGGCCAGGTTGGGGCTGGTGGCGGCGCGGGCGCAACCGGACCCTTGACTGAGAACGAGCAAGCCCGAGGTGCCACCTGCGGGGGTGTCGAGTGTGTAGTGAACGGTGGTGCCGTCGGCCCGACTGACTTGGCGATAGTCGATGGCGTGGGCCTGAGGCAGGGCGAGCAAAGTCAGCGCGGCGAGCGCGTTAAAGCGGTTTAGCATTGTATTGGTCCGTTAGCGGCGAATGGCGACTGGGAGCAGGACGAGCGTGCCGGTAATCAGGAGCGGCAGCAGGCTTGGGAACCCGATGGCGACGCTGATTTCGCCAGCTTGGCCTGGCAGGGAGGGCAGCACGCTGATGCTCACCATGGCGGCCAGAACAGCGCTCGACAGGGCACCGGCAATGGGCCAGGCGTTTGTGGCGCGGCGCCGATGGGCAAAAGCCAGCATCAACATGCCAATGAGCACCGGTGCGGCATAGGAGAGGAGTGTCAGACCATTTCCGAGATCGAGGACGCTTGCACGGAGCGGCGTGCCGGTAGCGAGGAGGAGCAAGCATAGTCCCAGTGCCAGCAGCACGAATTGGCAGCACACGGGGATTGCCA
>JBGTUK010000069.1:0-6260 GCA_041939225.1 Devosia sp. | reverse complement strand
GAGCCGGCCAGCGTGCCGCCAGGCTGCGGAAGCGGCGATTTGCCAGCATGGGCAGCAGCAGGGCATCGTTGCTGCCCAGACGGCGATCCGCCTCTGCCTGAGCGACCTGTGGTGCGACACCTTCGGCGATCAGATAAGCGATGATATCATCGCGGTGTTCGGCCAGTTCGCGCAGATAGCGTTGAACATGAGCGGGCGAGAGCCCTGCCTTGAGCAGATCCTCACGCATGATTTCCAGACGGTCAGGCATGGCGGGGCGCCTTAACAATCGTTGCGATGGTGCTTTGCAGCTGTTGCCAATGGGCAAGCAGGTCGTTGAACCGGTCTTTGCCCGTGGGGGTGACGGAATAATAGACGCGACTGCGACCGTTGACTGTCTGGCGTCGGGTGGACAGTGCGCCGTCGCGCTCCAGGGAATGCAGGACAGGATAGATGACGCCTTCGGCGAAGCTGAGATTGTCGTTGCTCGCGGCGCGAATGGCTTCGACCAGTTCATAGCCGTACATCTCCTTGTCGCGCAGCAGGCGCAGGACAAGAAGCTCGGGGACGCCATTGAGAAATTGGGAGGTCGTAGTGGGCATGAATCTATTACCTATTAACTCTAGGTATAATGCCTAGCGTTAATAGGTAATGCAAGCGGTTTGCCGTAGCCGTGTCGAAATTTCCGCTGCATCATCGTCGTTGGCATAGGAGCAGCGTGATGCTGCGGGGTTTTTACAGGGGACGAAAATGAGGGTTGCGGGCTGGGTATTGAGCGTTTTGATCGGGCTGTTTCTAGCGGTTGCGTCGGCGGCGCCGAAGTTTTTGGGGATCGAGGCGGCCACCGATGCCATGATGGTGGTGGGATGGCCGGTGAAATATATGGTGCTGATCGGGGTGATCGAAGTGGGCTGTGTCATCCTGTTCCTGGTGCCACGAACCGCGCTATTGGGCGCCGTCCTGACAACAGGTCTGCTGGGCGGTTCACTCGCGGCCAATCTGCGGGTCGACAATCCGCTGTTCAGCCACACGCTGTTCTCCATCTATCTCGGGGTCGCGGTGTGGGTGGCGCTGTGGCTGCGCGAGGGCAAGGTCAGGGCGGTGTTTCCGCTGCTGCGCTGAAATTGGAAAGGCCGGGCGGGTGCCCGGCCTTTGCTTGTTCTAGCTGATTGCCCAGGTGGCGATGGGCGGGAAGAAGAGGATGGTTCCCAGCACCACTAGCTGCAGGGCAATGAATGGCAGCAGCGCGGTATAGATGTGCTTGAGGGTGATTTCTCTCGGCGCGACGCTCTTGAGATAGAAGGCGGCGGGTCCGAAGGGCGGAGTCAGGTATGACACCTGCATGTTTACCGCGAACAGGATACCGAACCAGATCGGATCATAGCCGAGCTGGATGACGATGGGCACGAAGATCGGCAGGGTCAGCAGGGCAATGCCGATCCAGTCGAGGAACATGCCCAGCACCAGCAGGATCAGCATCATCACCATGATGAGGACCACTGGCGGGGCATCGAGCCCGAGAATGGCCCCGGAAACGAAGCGGTTGCCACCCATGAGGTTGTAGACGCCGACAAGCACGGCCGCGGCAATACCGATCCAGATGATCATGCCGCAGGTTTCAAGGGTGTGGACCAGACTGTCCTGCAGCATCTTGAAGGTCATTTCGCGCCGGATCAGCGAGACCAGCAGCACGGCGGAGACGCCCAGAGCCGCAGCTTCGGTGATCGAGGCGATGCCGCCATAGATCGAGCCGAGCACCACCAGCACAATAAACAGCGGCGCGGCGACAGACTTGAGGGCGCTGCCGATAGACTCCTGAGCCATCTCCTCCTTGGACATGGGCGGACCCATCTGCGGATTGCGAATGCAGATGAACAGCACATAGGCCACGTAGAATGCCAGCAGCAGCAGTGCCGGGGTGATGGCTGCAACGAACAGGTCGGCGATCGAGACGCTGGCGACCAGGCCATAGATGATCAGCACGATCGAGGGCGGCATCATGGTCCCGAGCGAACCGCCGGCGCAGACGACGCCGATCGAGAGGCTGCGATCATAGCCCAGGCGCAACATTTGGGGCAGCGCCAGAATGCCGAGCAGCACGATCTCGCCGCCGATGACGCCTGACATCGCTGCCATGAGAATGGCCACGATCAGGGTCTGCACTGCCACGCCGCCCGGCAGGCGGCCGGCCAGCACCCGCATGCCATTGAACAGGTCCTTGGCGATGCCGGAGCGGTCGAGGATCGCCGCCATGAGAATGAACATCGGGATGGCCACCAGGGAATACTCGGTGATGAACCCGAAGATGCGCGAAGTTACCAGCGGCAGGGAGTTGGTGCCGAACCAGCCAAAGGTGAAAGCCAGTGCGACCAACCCGGTGACCCAGGCGAGCGGCTGGCCGGTCAGCAGCAGCAGGAAAATGCAGCCGACAAGAATGTAAGAGCCGTATTCAATTCCAAGAGCGCTCAAGCCCATCGTTACTTCTCCCCGGCAGGCTTGGCCGGCGTGGACACGTCGCGGCGGATGGCTTCGATAAGATGCAGTAGGGTCTGCACGAACATCAGGACGACGCAGACCAGCACCAGCATCTTGAGCAGCGCGGGGGTGGGCGGATTCCACGAGGTGCCCGTGCCCTCAAGACGGAATTCTCCGCTTGGGGTGTGGGTGGCCTTCCAGGACATGATCCAGCCCGCATAGGCGAGGCCCGCGAAGAAGACCATGGCAATCAGGGAGTTGATGATATCGAGGATGCGCCGCCCCTTGGGGGATACGGCGTCGTAAATCATGCGGACGCGAATATGCTTGTCGCGGGCGAGGGCAATCGGCCCGCCCACCAGGAAGATCGCGGCGATCAGGAAAGTGGTCGTCTCATGCGCCCAGAAGGTGGGGCTATCAAAGACGTAGCGCGAGATCACCTCGAAGACCGTCACGCCGAAAGCGAGGAATATCGCCCAGGCCAGTGCTTTGCTGATACCGGCCACCGCTCGATCAAGCGGGGAACGGATTTCGGCTTCGCCTCCATCGGCGACCGCCGGAATGTCGACCTCGTCGGCCATCTGTTCTCTCCTGTGGCGACAAATTTGCGCCCGGCGAAGTGCTCCCCCGGGCGCATTTCTTTTTGCAGATGACCGGCCTAAAGCAGGTTACGGCCTTCGAGATAGTCGATGACGGTGTCGTAGTAGCGCTGGGTCATTTCGCTCTTTTCGGCCCAAGTCTGCCACTCGTCCTGAGCGATACGGCGGAACTTAGCGCGTTCGTCACCGGACCAGTTGATGATCTCGATATCCGGGTTCTGCTTGGCTTCGGCAACTGCCTCGGCGTCCTGCTGGCGCACCGAATAGACATGCTGGAAGATGAACTGGTCGACAGAAGCGCGTAGGATGGCCTTGAGGTCATCGGGCAGCCCGTCCCAGGTTTCCTTGTTCATTGAGATGTCGATCAGCGGCAGCGAGTGGAAGCCGGGATAGAGCGGATAGTTGGCAATGTCGTTCATGCCCTGGCCCTGATTGGCCGCGAACACGGTGTAGTCGGCTGCGTCGATCACGCCCTTGTCCAGCGCGGTGAACACTTCGGAGCCCGGCAGGGCCACCGGAGCAGCACCGGCCTTGGAGAAGATCTCGTAGACCATGCCTTCGGGCGCGCGCAGCTTGAGACCCTCAAGATCCTCGACGCCACGCAGCGGAATGGAGGCCACGAAGGCTTCCGGCTCAGTGGCGGCCGTGCCGATCAACTGTACGCCATAGGGCTCGACCAGCTCGGCGTAGAGCTCGTTGCCGCCGCCCGATTTCATGAAACCAAGCAGTTCGAACGGGTCACTCCAGGCGCCCACCAGATTGCCCATCATGGCAAAGGCAGGGTCCTTGCCGGCAAAATAGCTCGGGTCGGTGAGGTGGCCCTGAAGAATGCCAGCGCCGACGGCTTCGAGCGTATCGGTGTGCGGAACCACCGCGCCAATCGGCAGCAGTTCGATCTCGATGCGACCGCCGGACAGCTCGGTGACACTATCGGCCCATTTCTGCTTGTTGATGAACCCCGGCTCGCCGGCGGTTTCGGAGGTCTGGAACGTCCAGCTATATTCCTGGGCCACAGCTGCACCGCAAAGCAGCAAAGCTGCGACTGCAGACGCAGTGGTGCTGGCAACAAACTTGGAAAAAGTCACGATGTTCTCCCTTTCGATGCTCGATTTGATTTACGTAACGCAGAAGTGCATCGAAAACTCATGCGCCGTTCAATCGCCAGTCTGCACGGATTGGCGAGCCGATCAACCGGTCATGGCAGCAGTGGCGTCGCGGACCTCCTTGCTCCGAGCAAAAGAACGGGGCGGAGGACGCCAGTGCGCCGACCGGAGAACAAGGTCGCGCGGGCGAGCAGGATCAGCCGGAGGTCACGGGCGTCGTCAAACTGCTAGTACAGCCGGATCGAGGAGAGGTTGTCGCGCAGATATTGGTGCAGCACAGGCTGGCTGGTGGCGATGCGTTCGCAATAGGACTGGAAGAAGCGGTCGCGGCAGATGGCGGCGCTGGTTGGGGTGATCACCCGAACCGAGGAAATGGTGTTGTCCCAGCCCCAGGTGGCGAGATCCTGAAAGACATCACCGGAATCGGCGCAGAAGGCGCGACCGGTGTAATGCGTGCCTTCGTAGAAGCACATCTCGCCACCGGCCAGGTCCGGCCAATCATTGTCGGGATCGAGGATCGGCCAGTGCGGATCCTTGCCGAAGTCGATTGCGGCCTTGCCGGTCCAGCCGCGACCGCCGGGGCCATCGACATTGCACCAGAGCTTCTGGCAGCGCAGCACCCGGATCTCTTGTTCACCAGCGATCTCGCCAGTGACGTTATAGGCTGGGCCGGGACCGTCTCGCAAAATCAGCGGCGCACGGCTCCAGGCATGGCTGCCATAGTCCGAGGCGGACAGGGCTGGAAGGCTGGGCAGAAGCGAGACGGCAAGGGCAAGTGCGAGGGCGAAAAGCGAGCGCATGGCAAGATCCATCTATGATTACGCCGAAAGATTAGCCTGCCGCGTCAGATGTTGCAAAGCAAAGCGCCGCCCTTTCGGGCGGCGCAGGAAGATGTTGTCGGTTCGTATTAGCGTACGCGGACAGAGGCGATGTAGTCGTCGTAATCGCCGAGCGAAGAGGCGCCCGTCGTATAGGTGCGGCAGGAACGGAAATTCTCCTGCGAGCAGACCTGCACGCTCAAGCCAGCGGGATTGTCGAAGGAGGAAATGCGGTCGGTCCAGCCACGCAGGTCACGGATGGACTCGCCTTCTTCCAAGCAGAAGCTGTCGCCACGGAAGCGCGTGCGGTCGTAGAAGCATACTTCGTCATAAACGGGCTGTACGACCGGAGGGCGCGGTTGGGGATTGTTGCCATTGCCAACCCCGATGCTGATCTGCGGACCATCAGGGCCCCCGATGGTAAAGCCGAAGGAAAGGCCGGGATTGGATGGGTTGACCGGACGGCCGCCGGCGCTGAGATAGCTGGCCGAGACCCAGCCATCGGGGCCGGGTTTGACAACATAGCACCAGGACGACTGGCAGCGCTGGACATCAACCTGTTCGCCGCGACGCAGAGTGTCGACCACGGCATATCCGGTCCCGGGGCCGGAGCGCACATTTACATTGCTGGTGGCGGTGCCTGGGGCAGCCTGGGCTGCGGGCAGGAAAACCACCACAGCAGCTGCGGCCACGGCGACGCCGGTGGCCAGATTCAGAAGATTCCTGCGGGTCTGACGATGCATGACATGCTCCCTCCGGCTCGGTCTTTCCGGTCCCGGATTTCCGGGATGACGCGTTTTGGCGACCTCGCCAATTGTTTATGACTTCAGAAACGAAATGCTAGCGCAAAGAGTTCCGGCAGGGCTGGGGCAGTATTCTGAACAGTAATGACCCGGCCACTGTCGGAGCGCCGGGTGACAAATGAGCAAAGTTCGGCTGAACGTAGTCTGAACGCGACCAACCGAGTCCTTATGACACCGGGATGGGGCGCTTTTTGCCGGTTTCGTCGAGCGAGACGTAGACGAAGCGCGCTTCAGTGACCTTAGTGCGTTCATCGAGGCGGTTGCGGCGGACCCAGGCTTCAAGTCCGACCGTAACGGAGGTGCGTATATATGCCGAAAAAAGACGGAATTAAAACGCTCCAGGAAATCAGAAAACAAAAGTTCGAAGTGGACGTCATCATCGTCTCGGCCGCAAACCGAAATGTAAAGTCGGCCGGGAGCGAAAGTATCCGCCGTACTCCCGCCTCTACTTCGTCTTTTGATGCGCTGCCTTTTCCGGTTACG
>JBGTUK010000068.1:0-10871 GCA_041939225.1 Devosia sp. | reverse complement strand
ATCATCTCGATAAAACTGGTCGATGACATCGCGGCCGCCATCGCTCATATCGAGCGCTATTCCAGTCACCACACCGAAGCGATCATCGCCGAAGACCCGGCTGCGGTTGAAAAATTTTTCAATGAGATCGACTCGGCCATCCTCATGCACAACGCCTCAACCCAGTTTGCCGATGGCGGCGAGTTCGGCTTTGGCGGGGAAATCGGCATTGCCACGGGCAAGATGCATGCACGCGGACCTGTGGGTGTCGAGCAGCTCACCAGCTTCAAGTACCGCGTGCGCGGCAATGGGCAGACGAGACCCTAGCCGTTGACCCTGCGCCCACCACTCCGCATTCCCGGCATCACCGAAATCCCGCCCTCAGCACCCGGCATGCGCATCGGGCTGTTCGGGGGCAGTTTCAACCCCATGCATGACGGGCACCGACTGGTCATGGAAGAAACACTGCGCCGCCTTGAGCTGCACGCGCTCTGGGTGCTGGTGACGCCGGGCAACCCGCTCAAGGACAACTCTGATCTGCCACCGCTCGAGAACCGCGTCCGGGCCGCCCGCGCCTTCATCACGGATCCCCGCGTGCGCGTCACCGGATTTGAGGCAGCCAGGGGCTTCTCATATAGCTGGCAAACCATCGATTTTTTGACCACCACCATGCCGGACCGGCGCTTCGTCTGGATCATGGGGGCCGACAGCCTGGCCGATTTCCATCGCTGGCAGCGCTGGCGCGACATGGCGGCAAAAATCCCCATTGCCGTCTATGTTCGCCCGGGCGCCGCACGCCGCGCCCTGGCCTCCCGCGCCGCAGCGGCTCTCGACTACGCTCAGCTCGATGAAACCGATGCCGGCCTGTTGGCGCGCTGTCAGGCGCCGGCCTGGATCTACCTGCAGGGACGGCAATCGACCTTGTCTTCCACCGCCATCAGGGCGTCACGAAACCCGCGTTAGGCTCTCGCCCGGCCTTGATCTTGCGAAATCGCCCGAAAAAGCGCATATTCAGGCTCAAGTTTGATCATTGTCACCGGAACAGGAACAGACGGCTTGCCGTTTTCACGACGCCGCAACATTCCGATCAACAACAACCAAGGATGCTCATCTCTCGCATGACCCGTGCACTCGCATGGGCGGAAGGCCGTTTCTGATGGCCGCGCTGCCCGAAAACACCTCCGCCGCCACGCCCACCACCATGGCCGGCACACAAAAGCCCCTGATCGACCTCATTCTCGATACGCTGGATGACGCCAAGGCCGAAGAAACGGTCTCGGTGGACATTGTCGGCAAATCGTCTCTGGCCGACCACATGATCGTGACCTCAGGCCGTTCGCAGCGCCATGTTGGCGCCGTTGCCGACCAGGTCATCACCGCTCTCCGCGAGAACGGTTACGGCAAACCGCGCGTCGAAGGCCTGCCCCATTGCGACTGGGTCCTCCTGGACGCTGGCGACGTGATCCTGCACATCTTCCGCCCCGAAGTGCGTGAGTTCTACAACATCGAAAAGATGTGGCAGGCCGACTTCGCCGCCGACCAGCACTAGGCGCGATCGCATCATATGCGCATATCGATTGCGGCCATTGGCCGGATGAAGAGCGGGCCCGAGCGAGAGCTCGTGGCCCGTTATCTCGACCGGGCCATTGCCAGCGGCAAACCCCTGGCACTCACGGGCTTCGACGTCACTGAAATCAATGAATCGCGCGCCGGAAGCGCGGCTGCCCGCAAGGCGGAAGAGGCAAAGGCGCTGCGCGCGGCCTTGCCCGACGGCGTCACCGTGATGCTTGATGAGCGCGGCAAGGCCGTCGATTCCGAGCGTTTCGCCGCCCGGATCGGTCGCTGGCGCGACGATGGGCGCGCCGCCATCGGATTTGTCATCGGCGGCGCCGATGGCATCGATCCCGATTTCGTGTACTCGGCAGATCTGGTGATCAGTTTCTCGCCCATGGTCTGGCCGCATCAGCTTGTGCGCATCATGCTGGCCGAACAGCTCTATCGCACAACCACCATATTGTCGGGTCACCCCTATCACCGCGGCGACTGATGCGATTTATGGTTAAGCCATGTTAACCGGTGGTTTGCCTCGGTCTTGCTAGAGTGCCCCAATTGATTCGGGCCATGCCCTTTTTCTGGAGACGCCATGCCCTTGCGGCCGGCACATCGTTTCATGGCCCTGCTTGTGGGCGCCCTGCTGAGCGGCGCAGCGGCCTGGCCCATTTTAGCCCAGACAGCGGCGCCCGACACCGTACCCGAGGTGGAATTGCGCCCCTCGCTGCCGCTCGATCCGGCCAGCGAAGCCGTAGCGCCGGCACCCGTGGATGATCCGGCAACGCCCGCCGATGAGACCGCCGGTCCGGCTGACGACAACGCCGCCGACCTTGAAGAGGTCGAAGCCACCCTTTCGCTCAGCCGCGAACGCATCGATGCCCTCAAGGCCGAGATCGCGGCCATGGAAGGGGATCGCACCCAGCAGAATGCCGCCCTGATCGCCGCCGCCCAACGCGTCAAGCTGGCAGAAATTGAAGTCGCCGATGTCGAACAACGCATTTCCGATCTGATCGTGCGTGAGCTTGAAGTGCGCGGCCGCCTGGATGGTGCCGATGCCGAAATCGCCAATGTGCTGGCCGCGCTGCAGCGCATTTCTCTCAATCCGCCTCCGGCCCTGATTGTCGATCCCGGTGATGCCTTGGGTTCGGCGCGCGGCGCCACGTTGATCGCGACCATTCTTCCGCAATTGCGCGAGCAGGCCGATACGGTCGCCGCCGATCTGCAGGCGTTGACGGACATCAAGCTGGCCGCCATGGCCGAGGAAGAAACTCTCAAGGCCAATCACGAGGTGCTTGAGGAAGAACAATTGCGCATTGCCACGCTGATCGCGGCGCGCCGGGCCGGCATTACCCAGATGAGTGCTGAACTCGAGGCCGAACAAGCCGAGGCCGTGGCCCTGGCTGAGCGCGCCAGCACCTTGCGCGAGCTGATTGGCGCCCTGTCCCAGCGGGCCGCGGCAGGTGCCACCGCCGCACCAGCCACCACCGACCCCAACCTGCCCCAGCTTTCGCCCGAGGCGATCAAGCTGGCCTTTGCCGATCCGGCCCGCACCCAGCCGGCCGTGCCGTTTCCGCTGGCTCATGGCTATCTGGTGCCGCCCGCCAATGGGGTGACGGTGGTCGATTTTGGCGCCAATGACGGTCGCGGCGGCATCGCTCAAGGCCAGTCCATCGTCACCCGCGCCGAAGCGCAGGTTCTCGCCCCCGCCGACGGCTGGGTGCTTTATAAAGGTCCTTACCTCAATTATGGCCAGATCGTCATTCTCAATGCCGGCGGAGGGTATACCGCCCTACTCGCTGGCCTGGAGACCATCACCGCCGATATCGGTCAGTTCGTGCAGATGGGCGAACCGCTTGGAACCATGGGATCACGCACAATTGGGCGGACCGTAAGCACCAATGCTGGAAACGACCAGCCGACCCTCTATATTGAACTGCGAGAAAACAATGAGCCTTTCGACCCGGCCGGGTGGTGGGCCAGCCAAGAACAAACGGGATAGTTAATCCATGCGCCTGACCACCCTTCGCCTTGCTGCTCTCGGTGCAGCAGTGCTGGTGCCCGCCACCGTGCTGATCGCTCAGGACCAATTGCTCGCCCAGGCCCCCGCAGATCCTGCGCCAGTGGAAGAACAGCTTGAGCCCAACCCTAGCGGTGAACAGGCAGAGCCCACGGCCGCCGAGCGCGCCGCTGCACCGCGCGATCCGCTGGAGATCTATTCGGACCTCAACCTGTTCGGCGAAATCTTCGATCGTATCCGGGCCGAATATGTCGATCCGCCCGACGAGCAGGAACTGATCCGGGCCGCCATTCAGGGCATGCTGACCTCGCTCGATCCGCATTCGGGCTATCTGCCGCCCATCGAATATGCCGATATGCGCGAGGATACCTCGGGTCAGTTCGGGGGCCTGGGCGTCGAGATCATCATGGAAGAAGGCCTGATCAAGGTGGTTTCGCCCATTGATGACACGCCCGCCGCCCGCGCCGGCATCCTGTCCAACGATTTGATCATCGAGATTGATGGCCAGCAGGTTCAGGGCATGACCCAAGACGAGGCCGTCGAGAAAATGCGGGGCGAGGTCGGCACCCAGGTCACCATTACCGTGTTCCGTGAAGGCGTCGACGAGCCGCTCGAGTTCGAGTTGACCCGCGGCATCATCTCCATGCGCGCGGTGCGCTGGAGCATGGAGGGTGGCGAAACCGAAGGGGAAGGCGATATTGCCGTGTTGCGGCTTTCACGCTTCTCCGAACAGGCGTTTGTCGGCATCGAACGAGCAATTGAAGACATCTATGCCGAACGCAACGGGGTGCCGCCCCAGGGCATCATTCTGGACCTGCGCAACAACCCGGGCGGACTGGTAGATCAGTCGGTCTACGTCGCAGATGCCTTCCTCAGTCGCGGGGCCGTAGTCTTGACCCGTGGCCGCTCGGAAAACGAAAGCGCTCGCTACGACGCCGCGCCCGATCCGCTCGACGCGCGCATTGCCGATGTGCCCATGGTGGTGCTGATCAATGGCGGGTCGGCCTCCGCCGCCGAGATCGTGGCTGGTGCCTTGCAGGACCACAAGCGCGCCACGCTGGTCGGCACCCGTTCCTTCGGCAAGGGGTCGGTCCAGTCAATCATCTCACTGGGGCCCGACGGCGCCATGCGGCTGACCACGGCGCGTTATTACACGCCTGACAACCGCTCGATCCAGGCTCTGGGCATCACCCCGGATATCGATGTGCGCCAGGTTGTGCCCGAAGAGTTCCAGGGTCGCGACGAAATCATCGGCGAGGCCGGGCTTGATGGCCATATTACGGCCGAGGGCCAGGAAGAGGCCAGCGTCGGCTCGTCCGTCTATGTTCCGGCGGACAAGGCGGAGGACACCCAGCTTCAATACGCTCTGCGCCTGATCAAGGGCGAAGAGACCGACCCTGCCTTTCCGCCCACGGTGGAATAGCAGCGCACCATGATAGAATGAGGATGCGGCGGAGCTGATTCGCGCCGCATCCCGCAGCCTGAGTTGCCGGCAACAAAGAGCGACGGGCTTTGCGGATCGAGAACGCGTCGGAACAAGGCTCCACCCCGGGGATGAGCGAAGCGCCAATGGCCAATGACCTGTCCACACCGCTCACCGGACGCCGGCGCCAGAAGCAGGAAAGGGCCGCCAGGTTTCACTTTCCGCTGGCGCGCCTGCTGTTCGTAGTCATTTTCCTGATCATCGGCGGGGTCGCTCTGCGCCTGATCCTGGTCGAAGACCCTGATGGCGGCCGCCCCAGCACCGAGGTGGCCATCACCTCCACGCGCGACGGCAATAGCATTGCCCAGAACGTCGCGACCGGACCGGCAACCATCACCGCCGACCCGAACCAGTTCCCGGCTGATGGCTCCATGGTCGCGGTACCAGCACCGGGCAGCGTGACGCCCACGCCAGGCCAGAGCCCGAACAGCTTCGGTATCTTGCCGGACCTCAGCGAAGAAACCGCGCACGGGGCCATTCCCCGCATGTCCGGCACCGGCCTCACGCCCTTCCTGGCCTATCGCCGCGATGCCGGGGCTTTGGCCGCGTCCAATCAGCCCATGATCGCCATTGTCGTGACCGGGCTCGGGATCAATGAACAGGGGTCGCTCGATACCATCGATCAGTTGCCCGGCGAGGTGACCCTGGCCTTTGCGCCCTATGGCCGTTCGCTGACCACGACCGTTGCCGCCGCACGCAGCGCGGGCCACGAAGTCATGCTTGAAATTCCCCTTGAGCCCTTCGACTATCCGCAAAACGATCCGGGCCCACACACCATGCTGACCGGCGAGACGCCCCGCAACAACCTGGAAAAACTGTTCTGGCTGATGGCCCGTTTCGGCGGCTATTTTGGCGTCATCAACAATATGGGCGCGCGTTTCACCGCCTCGGCCACCGATATGGCGCCGATCATGGAAGAGCTCGGGGCCCGGGGCCTGGGCTATCTCGACGATGGCTCATCCAACCGCTCGGTTGCAGCCCAACTCGCCGGCGCCAACAACGTGCCCTTCAGCCGTGCGGGCCAGGTGATCGATGCCAACCCGGCCCGTGCATCCATTCTCTCAGCACTTGCCAGCCTTGAGGCCCAGGCCATGGATACTGGCAGCGCCCTTGGTATTATCAGCGCATTGCCCATCTCTGTGCAGGCCGTCTCGGAATGGTCGCGCGAGCTCGATGCCAAGGGTATTGCGCTGGTTCCGGCCAGCGCGCTGATGCAATAGTGCCCCCCCCATGGGCGACCGCTGGTCGTTCGACCGGGACAAGCGATAGATAGAGGCCCGACCACCATGTCCGACGCCCCGCCTGATCGAAATTCCCTGCCCTATCGCGACTGTGTCGGCATGGCCGTGTTCAACGCTCATGGCAACGTGTTTTTCGGCCATCGCAAATCGGCCGGAGACCCGGACCAGTCGGCGGCTCATGGCTCGGCCTGGCAAATGCCCCAGGGCGGGATCGACAAGGGCGAGGACCCGCTCGGGGCGGCTCTGCGCGAACTGCATGAGGAAACCAACATCTCCTCGGTGAGCCTGCTCGCCGAAGCCCCCGAATGGATCTATTACGACCTGCCTGACGACGTTTTGGGCAAGGCCTGGAAGGGCAAGTACCGCGGCCAGCGCCAGCGCTGGTTCGCCTTTGCCTTTACCGGTGATGAGGCTGAAATTGACGTCGCCGAGCCGGCGGGCGGCAAACACCCGGCCGAATTTAACGCTTGGCGGTGGGAAAAGCTCAACCGTGCCCCTGGCCTGGTCGTCCCATTCAAGCGCCCCGCCTATGAAAAAGTTGTCGAGGCGTTCCGCGACATTCCGCAGCGCTTTACCCACGTTTGAGCCCACCCATGAAGACCATTGGCCTGATCGGCGGCATGAGCTGGGAATCCAGCGCCCATTATTATCGCATTCTCAACCAGGAAACGGCACGGCGTCTGGGCGGGCTGCATTCAGCGCCCGTCATCATGCACTCGGTCGATTTCGCCCCGATTGCCGAGATGCAGTCCGCAGGCGATTGGGAGGCCGCCGGCCGGCAGTTGAACGCCGTTGCCCAAGGCCTGGAGCGAGCGGGAGCCAATGTACTGGGTCTGGCCACCAACACCATGCATGTGGTGTCCGACACCATGCTCGAGGGCATCAACACCCCGTTCATCCATATCGCCGATCCGACCGCAAAATCCCTGCTCGGGGACGGCTATGACACGGTGGGTCTGCTCGGCACGCGTTTCACCATGGAGATGGATTTCTACAAGCAGCGTCTGGCCAGCCATGGCCTCAATGTGCTGGTGCCTGAAGTGGATCACACCAATCTGAACGGCATCATCTATGAGGAGTTGTGCAAAGGCATTGTGCGCGACGAATCGCGCCGGACCTACCAGACCGCAATTGACCGCATGGCTGCGCGCGGCGCCCAGGCCGTCATTCTGGGCTGCACCGAGATCGGTATGCTGATCGATGACGCCACCAGCGCCTTGCCTACTTACGACACCACCGATCTGCATGCCCGGGCCTTGGTGGACGCCGCACTCCAGAACTAGCGGAACTATGCCGCCCTGCGGGACGTGCCTATCTCTGGCGTGTCCACCCGATCATCAAGCTGGAAGATGCCGACAATGCTGTCCAGCGTCTGCGTCCGCCCTTCGGTCTGGGCAATGACCGCATTGGTCTGCTCCACCAGCGCCGCGTTGTGCTGGGTCATCTGGTCGAGCGTGCGCACCGCCGCATTGACCTCCTCGATCGAGGCGGCCTGCTCCCGGCTCGCCCGGGCTATGGTCCGCACCAAGGCGCTGTTTTCCTCGACCGCATCGAGCATGGCCTTGAGCCGCTCACCAGCGGCAGCGACCAGGCCCGAACCGCCCTTCACCTCGTCGGCGCTTCTTTCCACCAGCGCCTTGACCTCGGACGACGCCTGCGCCGCCGATTGTGCCAGGCGCCGCACTTCCACGGCCACCACGGCAAACCCCTTGCCCGCGTCACCGGCCCGCGCCGCCTCCACCGACGCATTGAGCGCCAACAGGTTCGTCTGGAAGGCGATATCGTCGATCATGCCGATAATGTTGGAGATCTTGGCCGAGGACTGGGTGATCCGCTCCATCGCGCCTGTCGCTTCACCCATCACCGCGCCGCTCTCGGCTGCAGCCTTCGCCACGGTCTCCGCCTTGCCGGCAGCTTCTTCAGCCATGCCCGCATTGCTGGCCACGGTTCCGGCCAGCTCTTCCATGGTCGCCGAGGTTTCCTCGATGGTCGCTGCCTGGCGTGTTGTGCGTTCGCTGAGGTCATTGGCGCCGCTGAGCAGTTCGCCGCTGGCGGCGCGCAACGAACGCGTGGTGATCCGCAATTGTCCAATCACGTCGGCAAATCGGCTGATCGTGCCATTAAGGGCGACCCGTAGGTCTTCGAACTCGGGCGGGAAAGTCGTGTCGATTGTCTGGGTGAGATCGCCCCCTGCCAGATTTTTCAAACCGGCCCCGATGGTGGCAACCGACTGCTTGCGGGCTGTCACATCGGTCGCGAACTGCACGATCTTGTAGGGCACGCCTTCAGTGTCGCTGATCGGCGTAAAAGTGCTCTGGATCCAGACTTCATGGCCACCCCTGGCGCGCCGGCGATACTCGCCGCTCTTGAAAGCCCCCGAGGCCAGTTCGCGCCAGAAGGTCTTGTACTCGCTGCTGGCCGGTTCGGCATCGAACAGAAACAGCGCATTAGGCCGCCCGGCAACGTCCTCCAGCCGGTAGCCAAGCAGCTCGAGGAAATTCTCATTGGCCGTCAGCACCGTGCCGTCGAGATCGAATTCGACCACGATCTGGCTGCGCGAGATGGCTTGCAACTGCCCGGTATGATCGGCGGCTTCTGCCATGTGCTGGCGCGCCTGCGCATCGAGCGCCGCTTTTTCCGCCCCATTGCTGCGGAACACTTCCACAGCCTGCGCCATCGCCCCGATTTCATTGCGCCGATCCGTATAGGGCACGGCCTCGTCAAGCTTGCCCTCGGCAATTGTAGCCATGGCCGCGGCCAGATGCGGAATTGGCCGGATGAGCAGGCGCGCCCCGAACAGGGCAATGATGGCTACCAAGGTAACCGCCACCAGGCTCGTGCCAGCCAGCGCCAGCATGGTCTGCGACATCAGGGCCTCAAAGGGCGCCTTGTCGACGAGGACCATCAAAGCTCCGATCACCACACCTTCGCTCGTGGCGATGGGTTCATAACGCGCCAGATGGTCGCGCCTATCAATAATCATCTGATCACGAACCGATTGATTGGCATTGAGCGTGTCGAACAGCGGCGTCCCCGCCACGATGGGCATGTCCATTATCCGTTCGCCCTCGGCATCTTCCAGACTGGTACTGCCAACCAGAAAATCGGGGCTGACCTCTGGATCAAGCACATAGACAGCGGCATGCGCCCCCGAAACGCCGGCTACGGCGTCGATCACATTGTGATTGCGGAACCTGGGCATGTTGCGGGCGGTCAGCGCTTCGACATTGCCCCCCTCTCCCACACTCACCTCGAGACTGGGCAGATTGACCTGAAAAATCTGGGCCGCGATGCGAGTAGTATTGGTCAGCGCTTTGGTGGCATCGCGCTCCACTGATCCGCTCAGGCTGACGAACAGGCTGACCAGCACCGCCGCTATGGCAAAGATTATAGCACCGATGGTCAGGCTGGAGATGGCAAAAGTCAGGCGCAAATTGCCTAGCAGCTTGGTCATTTTCTTGTCCCCGCAGACCGGACTTCTGTCCGGCGATCACCAATTGGCAGCAAGAGTGCGCCTGAAGCGTTAAGCAGACGTTTAAGACAAAAAGAACTGTAACTACATCAATGACTTGCATAAGTATTGGGCGATGTGCCCATTTCAAATGCATAAAAAAAGCCGCCCCAACAAAGGGGCGACCGAAAATTCTTGTTTTTTACGAGACGGTTAGTGTACGTGCGCGCCGTCGATGTGCTGGGATTCGATCGCCAGGTTCAGCAGGGCGGAAACCACTTCCTGGGCATAGGACTTGTCTTCCGGCGTTGCCGCACGGTTGAGTTCTTCCTCGGCCGCCTTGATCTGCTCCTGCAGATCGCCATGGTCAAACTCGGAGAACGGCACCGACTGTTCGGCCAAAATGGTCAGACCCGAAGGCGACACATCGGCAAAGCCGCCTTTGACGAAATAGACGTCAGCCGCGCCCCCCGACTTGGAAACGGTAATAAAGCCCGGCTTGAGCGTGGTCATGAACGGCGCATGGTCGTCCATCACTGTGAAATAGCCTTCCTTGCCCGGCACGGTGACCGACACAACGGTCTCGGAAAGCACCAGTCGCTCTGGCGATACGATGTCGATCTGGAGGCCTTCAGCCATTTTTCTTGTCCTTTGGCAGAGAGGTCTGGATGTTCATCCAGACCCCATAAGCGGGAGCGGACCAGGCCGGCCCGCAACCGAACTTAGGCAGCCTTGGCGGCCAGCTTCTGCGCCTTGGCGACAGCGTCCTCGATGGTGCCCACCATGTAGAAGGCTGCCTCGGGCAGGTGATCATACTCGCCAGCCACCAGGCCCTTGAAGCCCTTGATGGTGTCTTCGAGCGAGACGAACACGCCCGGCGAACCGGTGAACACTTCAGCCACATCGAAGGGCTGGCTCATGAAGCGCTCGATCTTGCGCGCGCGGGCCACGGTCAGCTTGTCTTCTTCGGAAAGCTCGTCCATGCCCAGGATCGCGATGATGTCCTGCAGCGCTTTATACTTCTGCAGGATTGCCTGCACGTCGCGAGCCACCTGGTAGTGCTCTTCGCCAACCACATGCGGATCGAGGATGCGCGAGTTGGAGGCCAGCGGATCCACGGCAGGGTAAATACCCTTTTCCGAAATCGCA
>JBGTUK010000067.1:0-10875 GCA_041939225.1 Devosia sp. | reverse complement strand
GAGGCGATCCGATCAGGCAAGCATGTCTTCATCGAAAAGCCAGCCTGCCTGACCGCCGATCAATTGCGCCCGATCCTCGATATTCCCCAGCGGCCCGGCCAGGTGGTCTTTGTTGGCTATATGCGGCGCTTCTCGCGGCCTTTTCTCGAACTCAAGAACCGCCTGCCTGCTCTCGATACGATCCGCCACGTCCGTATCCGCGACATCATCCGCGAGGCGCCCTTCTTTGTGGCGCAAACACGCAACGTCTTCAGGCCGAACGATGTTCCGCCCGATCTCATCGCCGCTGGCCGGGCCCGCACCCAGGCGATACTCCGCACCGTCGTGGGTGAGGATTGCCCCCCCGATGCGCTTCGCGCCTATCAGGTCCTGACCGGCCTTTCTTCGCACAGCATTTCGGCGATGCGTGATCTCCTGGGCGTGCCCCGGCGGGTCCGCTACGCCACCCAGCATGACGGAGAAACCGTCATCGCGCTCTTCGACTATGGACATTTCACCGCTCTTTACGAGGCGGTCATCGACGATGTCTCGCGCTTTGACGCCGGGATTGAAGTGCTGACCCAGACCCAGCATTTCAAGCTCAACTATGACACGCCCTATATTCGCAACCTGCCGACACGCCTGGAAATCACGTCTTCAACGGCGACTGAAACCGGCACGGAAGTGATCGGCCCGGTCTACGAAGACCCGTTCCGCATCGAACTAGGCGCCTTCCTGGACAGCATCTTCAACGGCACGCCCAACAAGACCACACTCGAGGACTCCCTTGCCGACCTCAAGCTCTTTGCCGAGATCGGCCAGCATTTCAGGTCCTGACAGCCGATGGCTAAGCCTTTGCACCCAATCGAGCGCTTGCTGCGCGGCAGAAGTAGGGTTATCAGCCGTAAACTCTGGCACACCCGCGGACACTAGCGGTTGCAACTTATTCCGTAGGGGGCGGAACGACTTGGTTAGCTTATGGTTCGTCCTTCGCGGATGCGCTAGGGGCGGTTCCTCAGTGCCCTTGGTTGCTTCCATAGTTCAGCTTCTGGCCCTGATCCATCAGTCTGTCCAAGTCGTAGCTGGTTCGCCTATCATCGTGTCCTGTTTGGATCTGGGAAAAATTGCTTGCAGGTATAGTCGTCCGTTCATCCAAGGCTGCGATCGCGTTCATAGTCGCGAGCCTCGTTTTCTTGATCTTCGTCGTTGGGGCGCTGATATTCCAATGGCACAAAGACACTGAAAGTCGGGCCGCCGCGTCCGCGATCGCCGCAGCGCAGGCTGTAAAGATCAATACCGGGTGGATCGTTGAAGTCGCCGAGCAGGCTCTGCACCGGATGGACCTAGCGCTCGACGCGAATCCGAGGCCAGGTAGCGGCGAAACGCAGTCTCAAATTGAAGAGGCGCTTGAAGGGCTACCCGTCAGCGCCAAGGCCTACATTGTCTCAGCAGCCGGAAGAACGCTATACACAACGGATCCTGGCTTCGTAGACATAGATATTCGTGACCGAGATTACTTTTCGGTTCCGGCCTCTGGGGTGCCGTTCTACACGTCCTCGCTGCTGGTTAGCCGCCAGGACGGATCGCAGATCTTTGCCTTTAGTCAGCGGCTTGAGCGCGGCGGCGACTTCGTCGGCGTAGCGGTCATCTCTTTTAACGTCGATCTTCTCGGCGAACTTCTGGACTCTCTCGCACTGGATCCCGGCTCGACCGTCAGCATCGTGCGCGAGGACGGAATGCTCGTCGGTCGCTTTCCGAAGGCCGAGGGACCGATGGACCTCCGCGAGCACGCACTTTTCACAGATCACCTGCCACGCGCAAAGACTGGCACATACGCCGCGATATCGCCGGTAGATCAAAAGGCGCGGATTATTGGTTACACTGCTGTTCCAGATACAAGTTTGATTGCCGTCGCCTCGGTCAGCATGTCCGAGACCCTTGAACGATTCTGGCGCGGCGTCGGGGCAGTGCTTCTTCTGATTGTCCCTGTCGGCCTGGGACTGACGCTGGCGGCTGTCGGCATCGTGCGACTGCTGTTCAAGGACAATCAGAGGCGAGAGGAACTTGAACGTGCCTTGGAAACCAACACGTTGATGTTCCGAGAAATACATCATCGTGTCAAAAACAACCTTCAGTCGATGCAATCACTCATTCGGATGCAGGATCTGCCAAGCGACGTGAAGCGGGACATCCATTTGCGCTTTGCCGCCATGTCATCGGTTCACGAACACATGTACCACCACGATGCCTATGCGGCCCTGGACGCATCAGCGTTTGTAACCTCAATTGTCGAGCCACTGGTGGAAGCTTACGGGTCTCCTGCCATTCTTGAGCTCGACATTGCTCCTATCGCAATAGACCACGACCGTGCCACGCCCTTGGCGCTGCTCTTGAATGAGGTGGTCACCAATGCGCTCAAGCACGCATTTGTTGGTGGGGAACAGGGTAAGCTGATCGTCAGTTTGCAGCCCTTGGCTGACGGAAAGGCGCTGCTAAAAGTCGCTGACAATGGGGTGGGATACCGACCGGAGGAGATTGTCCAGCGGATGGGCAGCAAACTCATCAACGCAATGGTCATGCAGTTGGACGGGCAATGGTCGCAGGACGTTCAAAACGGGGTCGTCTTCAAGGCAGAGGTTACGCTGAACTAGGTCTTCGATAAGCCTTGAGCGATTGGCCAGGGTGGGTATCGAACCTCCACTGGGCAGCGCCGACGACTCTTGTGGCAATGGCTTGGCCGAGACCATCAACAGCCTCTAGAGGACCAAGGTCTTGCGTGGCCCGCCTCTCCAATTTGGGAGAGGCGAGCCACGCCGCGGGCACGTAGCCTGAACCCAATTCACGCGCAAAGTCGCATATCTCCCAACGCACTAGCTGGAGAGACACCATGGTAACCTCGGCGGTGACGAGCGCTTCGGAACGCCACTTTGACAGCTACTATGCGCGCGAAATAGGACCCGCGCTTGCCGATCTTGAAACGCACCGGCAGAAGCGGATGTGGCTGGTCGTTGGGCTTGCAATACTCGGCGCAATCGGATTTGGCGTAGTTGCACTCCTTGCGCAGACGAACCGTTCCGACGGTCCGATCGCGCTGGCTGCCTTTGGTGTCGGCCTCGGTGGTTTGGTTAGCGCGGGGCTTGTCTATCTGGGACTGACCAACCGCTATAAGCAGGTTCTGACCGGCGGCGTTTGTGCTTATCTGGCTTTTGAATACGCGCTCAGAAAGTTCGATTTTCCGCTGGACCGCTTTAAACCGCTCTTGCGCTTTTACCAGAGCGCGAAACTTGAAGACCGGATCGTTGGGCATATCAGCGGCGTGGACTTCGCATTGTGCGAAGGCAAGTTTTCGAGAAGGAAAGCCAAGTGGCGCGCCCTGATCCTGGTTTGCAGCTTCAACAAGCCCTTCGAGGGACCCTATAACCTCAGCCCGGCAGCGGTGGCGCCCATTTTTGCTGTCTATCTGGTTGGCACCATCGCATCGGCGACGATCGGCCCGGTCGCAGGCCATGTCGGCCGTCGAAAGGTCCTGTGGCCCATGATGCTGGTGATTATTGCAGGCTTGCTAGTCACGCTTGCGCCGTCGCTTTGGGCCGTAATCGTGGGATTGGCGATTACCACGTTTGGGTTTTTCGGCGCGCATTCGACTGCGAGCGCATGGGTGGCGCGGCGGTCCGGACCGGCACGGGCTCAAGGTTCAGCTCTTTACCTTCTGGCCTATTATGCCGGATCGAGCCTGTTGGGGACCGCCGCTGGCTTGGGTTGGTCCTACTGGCAATGGCCCGGTGTGGTGGCCTCATGCCTGGTCTTTGCGCTTACCGGCCTCGCCGTCAGCTTCAGGCTGGCCGTCATACCGCCATTGGCCGCCTTGGGGGGCTCGGCGCCACCTTCCAGTTCCGCCCCCGAGAGATGAGGCAATTCATGTAGTGCAGACGCACCAACATTTTGGCGACCTCGGGCCCATCCTCATCATGGCACTTTGCAAGAGCGACCACCAGGGTTCGCAATTGAAGCAGTGCGCAGGGCCGGCACTTGGCCGCGTGTCGAAATGCAGCTCGAGCAAGTGCCGTTGCTGCGGGCACACAATCTAGTCAATCAGCTTGGGCAAAACTTCTCTGGCAGACGCCAGAACCAGATCCAGGAAAGCCGAAAGCTGACGGTCGGACCGGCTTTCCTCAAGCATGTAGATGCCAACAGTGCGGGCTGGCGACGGCGCGCTTTGTTCGACCTCGACCAATCCCAATTCCGAAAGCTCTCCGGCAAGCAGCTGAGTGTGGGCGAGTACAGCGTCGCTGTCGCGCACATAGTCGACTGCCGTGTGCAGGGAGTTGGAGGCGAAAGCGAAGCGGGTGAGCGCAAAAGCCTTCGCGACGTTGTCAAGTCGCTGGGCCTCGTCGACAAAAGCCCGATATCGGTTCTCTGGAGGAGATGTAATCGCCATCGGATAGGCAAATATCTGCTGGCGCGATTGCTTCTGGGCCAGCAATGGATGACCTGATCTGACAAAGTAGCCCGTGCCCGACTGAGACAAGGGAATGAAGCGGGCTCCCGCGGTCTCCCGTAGCCCATCTATGCGGTTGGAGACGGAGATGCTGACGTCGCCAGCGAGCAATTGTTCCATCCCCTGCAACTGATCGCCGAGGTTGACCCTGACCGGAGCCGTTGGATGTTCTTCCCGATAGGTTCGGACCACATCATGGAGAAACAAGCTCCACCACGTGTAGCCGCTGGCGATGGACACCCCTTCCTCGCTCCGTTCCAGCTGTTCTTTGAGGCTGACAAGCGTGTTGTCGTAGAGCCGTTGCATCATCCGCACATTGTTGCTGAATGACTCGCCGTAGGACGTGAGGCGGACGCCTTCCGCAGTGCGCTTGAGCAAGGGCACGCCCACTTCGCGCTCCAGTTTCTGCATGTTCACCGACAATGTGGGCTGGGTCACATTGAGAGCTCGTGACGCTGCGGTGATGCTGCCGGCTTCAGCGATCGCCAGAAATTGCCTGAGTGTGCGATCCATCATTCTCTCATAGGTTATATCTATATTGCTCCCACCATAACATATTTTTCCAATAGCGAACTATATGGTTACATCGGCAAACAGCTGGCGTGTAACCAAGATGCGCCGGGGACCCGCAAAAGGGTCGGGAGGACGGTCGGCCTGGTTAGGGTCCGTCGCAACGGAGGAATAGAGAGTGTTCAAGATAAATCGTCGTAACTTGCTGGCCGGTAGCGCTGCCCTTCTGGGCGGCTCGATGGTGCGTCCCGCCTTTGCTCAACAGGCAGACCTGCGGATGATCTTCTGGGGGGGGCAGAACCGCGCAGACCGGACCTACAAGGTCCTCGATGCGTTCACGGATGAGACCGGAGTGCCGATCACCGGCGAATTCCTGTCGTTCGGGGACTATTGGGCGAAAGTGGCAACGCAGACTGCTGCGGGCCTGGCACCAGACGTACTCCAGATGGATGGCGCAGGTCGCTATGTGACGGAGTATGCCAATCGAGGCGCAATTCTGCCGCTCGACGAGTTTATCGGCGACGTGCTCGATTTCTCGGATTTCGACGAAGATCAGCTGGAGGCCGGTCGGTTCAACGGTTCACTTTATGCCGTCAGTCTGGGGGCCAATGCTGTCGGGACGATTGTTAATACCGAATTGTTCGAGAAGGCCGGGGTCGATATGCCCGGAGCCGACACGACCTTTGAGGATTACTGGTCGATCCTTGAGGCATTCCGTTCCGCTGGTCTCGATATGGCGGTTTTGAGCGACGACTCGGGTAGCTGGTCGGGATTGGAGAACTGGCTGCGGCAAAACGGAAAAGAACTTTACACAGCGGATGGCGCACTCGGCTTCGACGAGGCTGACATGGCGGGATGGCTTGAGTTGTGGTCCAGAATGCGCCGCGACGGGGTGTGCGTCTCTGCAGAAGTGCAGGCCCTGTCCGACAGTCCCGCAACCTCCAGTCTCACCACAGGACGGTCAGCCGCGACAGCGGAGTTTTCAAACCTCCTCGTCGCTTTTCAGGAAATCAATCCGGCAAAGCTGATTTTGACCAACCTTCCGCGTGTCTCCCTCGACAAACCCGGTGGCCACTATCGGCGTCCGTCCATGTTCTTCTCGGTCAGCGCCAACACCGTCGACAAGGCTAATGCGGCGCGTTTCATCAACTATTTCGTCAACGATATTGAGGCCAACAAGATTCTCAACGCTGAGCGCGGCATACCTTGCTCGGCCAGCGTTCGGGCCGCGATTGCGGAAACTCTGACGCCGGCTGGTCAGGCCGCGGTCGAATATGTCGGTGGGCTCGGTCCGCTCTTGTCCCCGCCGCCGGCTCAGTCTCCCAGTGGGGCCGGTGAGATCAATGAGACGCTGCTGCTGAGCACGAGCCAGGAAGTGGCATTCGAGGTCAAGTCTCCTGAGCAAGCAGGCGAGGACTTTGTCGCAGCAGCGCGCGAGATACTCAATCGCGCCGCTTAAGTCTCCCTAGCGAAGGGAGGTTGTCGCCTCCCTAACCTCCCTTCGCTTCTCTGGCAGGTCCACATGGCACCAAACATAATCTACATTCACACGCACGATACCGGGCGCTACGTCTCACCCTATGGCTATGCGGTGCCTACGCCCAATATCGATCAGCTTGCGCGAGACGGAGTGTTGTTTCGCAAAGCCCATTGCGCCGCGCCCACCTGCAGTCCCAGCCGAGCATCGCTGCTCACCGGAAATTCGCCGCATGAGAACGGCATGATCGGCCTCATGCACCGTGGCGCGCGTCTGAATGACCCAAGTCAGCATCTGGCCAATGTGCTCAAATCTGCCGGATATGAAAGCGTGATGTGTGGGTTTCAGCATGTCGCGCCTGACGATGAGTTGGCGGAACTGGGCTATTCAACCGTTATCCAGAGCGAGAAAAATCGGGCCGCCCAAGTCGCACCGCTGGCCGCTGCCTGGCTCAAGGAACGCGATGATACCAGGCCATTTTTTCTATCGGTCGGCTTTACTGAAACGCATCGGGTTTATCCCGACAATGACCCGCAAGACGATCCGCGTTATGTCGCCGTGCCTCCGGGCTATCCCGATCTTCCCGATATTCGGCTCGACACCGCGCGCTTACACACGAGCTTGAGAGCGGTCGATGCCGCCGTTGGCGAGGTGCTGGCTGCGGTGGCTCAAGCGGGGCTTAGCGAGAATACGTTGGTCATCTTCACGACCGATCATGGTCTTCCCTGGCCGGGCGCGAAGTGTAATCTGGGTGATAGCGGCACGGGTGTCGCCCTAATAATGCGCGGGCCTGATGGGTTTAGTGGAGGCCAGATGGTAGATGCTTTGGTGTCACAGGTCGATATCTTCCCCACCCTGACCGGACTGGCGGGTTTACCGCCCTCGCCTTGGGTGAGAGGAAAAAGTCTGGTCCCTCTGGTCCAGGGCGAGACAGATGAGGTTCGCGACGAGATCTTTGCTGAAGTCACCTGCCACGCTGCCTATGAGCCCATGCGCGCCATTCGCACGCGAGACTGGCTCTACATCCGCCGCTTTAGCAACCGGCATTCCCCGGTCCTGGCTAATGTCGACGATGGCGACGCCAAACGCATCTTCCTCAATAATGGCTGGGAGAACGTCCACTTGGCTGATCGCCAGTTATATAACGTGATCCTCGATCCATTCGAGACACGCAACTTGGCAGATGACCCCGAGCGGAAAGCTATCGTGCTGGAAATGGACGATCGGCTCAACGCCTGGATGAGCGCGACAGATGATCCATTGCTGGATCCGACCTGGCAGCCTCCCGCGCATTTTCGATTGGAGCCCTCGGGCTGAGCGCTTGTCTCGCCAAGGAAGGGCGGCCTGACGATAGCGCGGCGTCACTGCGCCTCCGGGGACGCCCCAAACGTCTTCCAGCCCCACCACCAGCGCACCACCGTCGTCACAAAGGCAAGCGCGGCAAACCCGGCGGCCAGAGCTGGAAACAGCGCAGGGAACAAGCAGACCAGCGTGAACAAAACGATCGTTTCGGCGCCTTCGGTTATGCCGCCTAAATAGTAGAAGCCCTTTTTGGGCATCTTCAGCGAGCTGAGCCCTCTGCGTTCCGCAACGACGGCAAAGGCTAGAAAACTCGATCCGGTGCCCACAAAGGAGAACAGCAAGAGCGATCCCGCCAGCCCGTTGGTTACAGGGTCAGCCAGCACAAAAGCAAAAGGAATGGCGGCGTAAAAGAAAAAGTCGAGCGCGATGTCGAGAAAGGCTCCCTGGTCGGTTGGACCGGCCAGACGCGCCACCGCACCATCAAGCCCGTCAAGGAGCCTGTTCAGTGCGATCAGAAGCAGGCCAAGCAGAAACTGGCCAGTCGCAATGGCCGGAACGGCAGCCAGTCCGATCGCAAAGCCTATCAGGGTAATTCGGTTCGCCGTGGCACCCCGCGTCAGCAGCCAGTCGGCCGGAGGACGCAGCAGTTTTTCCTGCAATGGTACAATATAGCTGTCGAGCATGCGATATCATGTCCTCTTGCCGACGAGCCGGAACGATTGATCCGGCATTTGTCTTGTTACAGTCTCATTGCTGGCTTGTAACCTTCGCTCACCGAGAAGCGAATGATGAACTAAACGGGTTGTAGTCTCTGGCTGAAGTGGCCGACGGGGACGCCTGTGCAATCGCGGATCACCAGTAGAGGCACCCCGGGCGCTGCGCCATCACGGACCAAAAGCCGTATCCCAAGTGTGTCACACCACCAGCATCGAATTGAAAAGCCCGAACTAGACATGAACACTGCGATGGTCTTGTCCGAACCCGTCATCAGGTTTGGTTCTTTTGTCCTGCTTTTCGGGCTGCTCGCGGTCATCGAACTGAGCCATCCACGCCTTGAGCGCCCCGAGATGCTCGCAGCTCTGAAGACGCGACGATGGTTGACCAATATCGGGATTCTGGTGCTCTCGTCGGTCTGCCTGCGCATAGTGTTTCCCGCGGCTGCTGTGGGCACGGCGCTGTGGGCAGAAAGCCAGGGTCTGGGGATATTCAACCAGTTTGGCATTCCGATGTGGATGGCCGGACTTGCCACCGTCATCGCGCTGGATTTCGCGGTGTGGCTAGAGCACCTGTTGAGCCACAAGATCCCCATTCTGTGGCGCATTCACCGCATGCATCACGCCGATCCCGGATTTGACGTTACCACTGCGCTGCGTTTCCACCCGCTCGAGATCGTATTGTCCATGGTCTGGAAAGCCGCCGTGGTGGTGGCACTCGGTGCCCCCGCATGGTCCGTACTGGTTTTCGAAGTGCTCCTGAATGGCGCTTCCATGTTCAACCACGCCAATATCAACCTGCCGGCCAAGATTGATCGCTTGGTGCGTCTGCTGGTCGTCACCCCCGACATGCACCGCGTGCATCACTCTACCGACCGACGAGAGACTGACAGCAACTACGGTTTCAACCTGGCCATCTGGGACCGGCTATTCGCTACCTATACGGATCGGCCAGCAAAAGGGCATCAGGACATGGATATCGGACTGGAAGCCTATCGCGGTGTCGGGCCAGCCCGCCTGGGGTGGTCCCTGCTGCTGCCATTCAGGAGCCGCTGACATGCCGCAGACCGATCGAGAGGTCTTGAGGACCCTCAGGCGCTTTGCGCCTTTAGGCGTCATACTGGCCGTGCTGGCAACTGGCCTGTTTATGGGCTGGCATCAATACCTCACGCTGAACTATTTGGCGGACGCCCGCGCTGCGCTCAAATCCACCGCTGCCGATTATGGTTTGTTGTCAGCTTTGGCTTATGTCTGCGTCTATGCGCTTGCGGTCTCGGTCGCCTTTCCCGCGACCTGGTTGCTGACCCTGGCCGGCGGCTTCCTATATGGCGTCTGGATCGGCGGCCTGCTTGCTGTATTGGGTGCGACCATCGGCGCCACCGTCTTGTTCTGGTCTGCGCAAACCGCCTTTGGCGAAACTCTGCGAGCGCGCGTGGCGGGCTTTGCCGGCAAGGTTGCCCGCGGCTTTGAGGCCAATGCGTTTAGCTATCTGCTGGCCTTGCGGCTCGCCCCTGTCTTCCCGTTTTCGGCGATCAATATCCTGCCAGCGCTCTTCAAGGTGCCGCTCCCGACCTATGTCGGGGCGACACTGCTCGGCATCCTGCCCGGCGCACTCGTCTATGCGTCCATTGGGCAGGGTCTTGAAACCGTTCTGGCCGAAGCGGCTGCGTCGGACCGTCCGGTCGGCGTGGGCGATTTGATAACGCCCGGGATAACTCTAGGACTACTGGGGCTAGCTATTCTGGCAGCTATCGCACCGGTTGCCAGCTTTCTCCGCAAGCGATGGGCCGAGCGCGGGTCCTGACTGTCTCCCGACGCGGATACTCCAACTCCAACCGAGCCAACGCCATGTCAGCACATTCGAATTCTCAAGACCTATCCTGCGATGTCTGCATCATTGGCGCTGGATCCGCTGGCCTGAGTGCGGCGGCGGGAGCTGCACAGCTTGGCGCCAAGGTTGTCCTCATCGAGCGTGCTGCCATGGGCGGGGACTGCCTCAATACCGGCTGCGTCCCTTCAAAATCGCTGATCGCATCGGCGCATGCGGCACACACGGTCACCGCAGCGATGCGACTGGGGGTGGGCGAGGGCCTCGCCCCGAAAATCGATTTCGAGGCGATCCACCGTCATATTCATGGCGTGATCAGCGAAATCGCTCCCCATGACAGTGTCGAGCGCTTTGAGGGCATGGGCGTCAAGGTCATAAGGGAAAGCGCGCGTTTCGTCAGTCCGAATGAACTGATCGCGGGCCAGTATCGCATTCAGGCACGCCGTTTTGTCGTGGCGACCGGGTCAAGAGCGGTCGTGCCCCCGGTCCCTGGATTGCGCGAGCTGCAGCCGCTGACCAAAAGGCAGAGCGCGAGGCTCAGCAGTGCGGTGGTGTGGCGAGTCATTCT
>JBGTUK010000066.1:0-10912 GCA_041939225.1 Devosia sp. | reverse complement strand
GGGCGAATTCGTGAACCTGTACCGGCATATTCACGTTATCATGCCGAAGGAGAAAGCGGAACAGCTGGATGATTAATACGCGGACAAAATCCTAAAACAGTATTCGTTTTAGGATTTTGTCATCTTTTCAGCGTGATCGGAAACCTTTGAAGGCTGACATTGAATTTGAAGGTTTGCCAGCACGCTGAAACAAGGCTATTGGTAACTCGAATGGCGAGCTACAGCCACCCGCCCAACTCGCGCCGCACCATGGCTTCGATCTGGTCCATGCTGCCGGGCGAGGCATTGAGGCACGGGATATAGGCGAACTTCTCCCCGCCCGCCTCAAGGAATGTATCCTTGCCGCCCATGGCGATCTCTTCCAGCGTCTCGATGCAGTCGGCATGGAAGGCCGGGGCCAGGATGGCCACCTTCTTGATCCCCTTGCCCGGCAGCGCTTCGAGCGTCTTGTCGGTATAGGGCTGCAGCCATTCGGTCGGCCCGAACCGGCTCTGGAAGGTGACCATCAGCTTGTCCGCGTCCCAGCCGAGATATTCGCGCACCAGCCGCGTGGTCTTGAAGCACTGGCAGTGGTACGGGTCGCCCTTTTGCAGATACTCCACCGGCATGCCGTGATAGGAGGTGATCACCAGGTCCGGCTCGAAATCGAGCTTGGCCACCCCGTCGCGGATCGAATTGCCCAGCGCCGCGATATAGTCGGGGTCCTCGAAATAGGCCGGCGCGGTGCGCACCGCCGGCTGCCAGCGCATATGCCTGAGCGCCTCGAACGCCTTGTCATTGGCCGTCGCCGTGGTGGTCGCCGAATATTGCGGATAAAGCGGCACCAAGAGGATCTTTTGGCACCCGGCCGCCTGCAGCTTTTCCAGCACCGACCGGGTCGAGGGATTGCCATAGCGCATGGCAAAATCCACCACGACATCCTCGCCCTGGAGCCGCTGTGCTAAGCTTTCCGTCTGCTCTCTGGTGATCACCCGCAGCGGGCTCTCATCCTTCTCCTTGTCCCAGATCTGGGCATAGGCATGCCCGCTCTTTTGCGGCCGGAAGGAGAGAATGACGAAATTGAGGATCGGCCACCACAGCCATTTCGGCGTTTCGATCACCCGCGGGTCGGAGAGAAACTCCTTGAGGTAGCGCCGCACACTCCGGTAATCGGTGCCATCAGGCGTCCCGAGATTAAGCAGCAGCACCCCAATTTTCTGCTTGGGCACGGGCGGGTGGTTCGGTGGAATATGCGAGGACATCGGGGGCCAGTTTGGAAATGTTCCAGAATTGGCCGCACCATACGCATTTCGCTCCCCGGCGCAAAGCGGCTATGGGTCGCGCTGCCTGCAGTGATCCAGTTCAAACACTCGCCAGCAGCAACAGCACGCCAAAGCCGAGCACGCTCAGCGCACCCACCAGTTCCGCCCACCAGACGATCGCGCCGGCCACGGCGCTGTCCGCCCCGCCAATGCGCGCCGCCAGCCCCTTGGCCGTCACCGCCAGCGTCGCCAATGTCGCCACGGTGATCGCCGTGCCCAGCCCCATCAGCAGCACCGCCGCGATACCTGCCGCCAGCAAACCCTGCGACAGTGCAAACACCAGCACCACCAGCGCCCCCGAACAGGGCCGCAAACCCACCGCCAGCACCACGCCCAACTGCTCCCGCCAATCGCCGCGAATGTTCTCCGGCCCGATCGCATGGTGCATGTCGTGGTCATGGTGATGATGGTCATGGTGATGATGGTCGTGGTGGTGGTGAGAATGCCCCCAGCCTAGAACCTTGCGCAGCACCAGCCATGCACCCAGCAATGCCACCATGGCATAGGAAACCACGCCCACCCAATGCGCCGCATCGCCCAATGCCGTGCTGGTCAGGTTCAGCGCCCCGGCCAGCACCAGCACAAAGCCTATCGCCACCAGCGATTGCATCAGGGCCGAAAGCCCGCTCAGTGTAATCCCGCGCCGCAACTGGCTCTCATTGGCCAGCACATAGGACGAGATCACCACCTTGCCATGCCCCGGCCCGGCCGCATGGAATATGCCATAAAGAAAGCTCAGCCCGCCCAGCACCCAGAACGCCGTCCAATCCGTGCGCAGCGCATCAAGCGAAGTGGTCAGCGCCGAATAAAATTCCCGCTGCTGGTTCTGCAGCCAGCCGAAAAACCCGCTGCGCGGCAGGTTGATCCCCACCTCCGGCGGCGGCCCGCCGAATGGGGCTGCCGGCCGGGCGCGAGCCACATCCTCTGTGGCCTCCAGCGCCGTTGTCGCCACCGCGGCCGCACCGCACGACACCACGACCTGCCCCTGGGTTCCGCGCATGGCAGCAGCCAGATCGGGCGGCAGTTCCAGCACTTCGGGCCCCAGCGAATAGAGCCGTTCTTCCACCTCAGGCGGCATCGGCTTTGGCGGCTCAAGGCGCACGGCACAATCTCCCGGCGCATCCTCCAGCGTCACGTCGGCAGCGTCGTTCACCGTGATCGCCACGTAATATTCGGGATCATAGATCCCCAGTTCAAACCGCTCGCCAACCGGTTGCGGGTCAACCGCCGAGATGGAGTAGTTCAGCGTGACGCGATTGTTCTCATAGACCATGCGCTGGTCGCCGACGGCGACGAAGTCCATTTCATCGCCGGCATAGGTATAGAAACCATAGTCGGCCAGCCCGAGCATATTCTCGTCCGCCAGCTCCTGCATTTCGGCCGAACTGACTGTGCCACCACCATCAGTATCGAGCCCTTGCACCATCCACACCGAAAACGCCGTGTCGAAAGTCCAGCTATGGTGCAGCCCGGCCACGCGTCCCTGATCATCAAACCGGATCGTAGCCTCGGCATCGATCATGATGTGGGGATGGGCGACCACCGGTTGCGCAAAAAACACTGCTGACAGCGCGGCCAGAACCGCTTGCCCCCAACGACCCGTCAAAGCAAAACCCCTAATGGATGGGATGGGTGGCGAACCACTCCACCAGATGATCGATCAACGCCCGCACCTTGCCTGCCAGATGCCGCCGATGCGGATAGACGGCCTGCAAGGTCTGCCCGGTCGGCAGGAAGTCGGCCAGCACCGGCACCAGTTCGCCCTTCTGCACGCTCGGCTCGGCCAGATAGGACGGCAATACGACAAAACCGAGGCCCATGGTCGCCGCGGTCCGCGCCGCCAGCGGCGAATTGACCCGCAACGGACCATTTATCGGCACCGAAATGGTCTTGCCCTCTTCGGTGAACCGCCAGTTCGACTGCCCCTGCAGGTTCACATCGACTATGCAGGGCAGATGCCGCAGATCTTCGGGATGCCTGGGCGTTCCGACCTGATCGATCAGCAGTGGCGCACCGCCGATCACCACATGCATATCGGCAATCTTGCGCGCGATCAGCGAGGAGTCGGCCAGGGTCGAAATGCGCAATGCGACATCGATCCCTTCATCCACCAGATCGACATAACGATCCTCCAGTCGCAGGTCGAGAGTCACCTTGGGAAACTTCTTCAGATACGCAAAGATCGCCGGCGCCAGCGTGCTTTCGCCGAAATTGCGCGGTGCCGAAACGCGCAGAAGACCTCGCGGCTCGGCCGTCTGATCGGCGATGTTGGCATCGAGTTCATCGAGCTGCTGCAACAACCCAGAAGCCTCGCGATAATACGCTTCCCCGGCCTCGGTCAGGCTCAGCTTGCGCGTCGTGCGGTTCATCAGCCGGACGCCCAGATAATCCTCGAGATCGGTAACATATTTGCTCAAGAGCGCCTTGGAGCGCCCATGCTGCCGTGCGGCGGCGGAAAATCCGCCCGCATCGAAGACCTGCACAAAGGCGCGGATGCGGGAAAGGTCCTGCGACATGGGACGTGTCCGTTCACTCGGAGATGGTCAATGGACGCATAACTCATCTGCGTGGGGTGAACAATAACGCCCCTTGGTCGTTGAGCGATTAACGATAGGATAGATGCCCAATCGACGGCGACAAGGAGATCGGATTATTTTCCCGCCTATGGCCAGACCTACCTCCCGCTCCGCGCTCTACCGGCTCATCGAAGCCGGCCAACTCGCGCACAAGGCGCTGCTCTTGCCGCTGGTCGAGAAAGGTCTCGAGCCGGGCGACGATGCCATATTATTCGTGCTGGGCCGTGCAGGGATAACTGAGGCAGACCTGGCCCGCGAACTCGGGCTCACCACCGACTTGCTCGCCGCAAGGCTTGAACGCCTCGCCAGTCGCGATTTCATCACCCGCCAGGCCGTCGGCCCGGAGCTCGAACCGGGGCTGGCCCTCACCGAGCGCGGACTGCGCATCCGCAATGTCTTGGCCGGTCACTGGGCTCAGCTCGAAGAGGCGCTGATGGGTGAACTCAAGACTAAACAGCGCAAGAAATTCTCCGACGCTCTGGGGCGCTTCGTCGATCTGCTGCGCCTCTGACGGCGCGCTCTAGTCTGCAATCCGTTCAGCTTGGGTTCAGGGGCAATAGGTTTGGATGGCATCCAGGCTTGATCGCCTCCCTTTTTGGAAGGAGTCCCAGTATGACCTTCAAGACCAAACTGATCGCCGCGGGCATCGCTACTATGGCCGTCATGGCCACCAGCGTGGCCGCCTTCGCCGCCCCCGCTGTCGCGACTGGCAACGTCAATGTGCGCACCGGCCCCAGCACCGGCTATCGCGTCATCGACACGCTGCGGCGCGGAGAACACGTGGACATCCAGTATTGCCGTGGCAGTTGGTGCTTTGTCGAAAAGCGCGGCCCCGATGGCTGGGTTTCGGCCAACTATCTGCGCAGCGGACGTCCGGGCTGGGGCAATGACTGGGATGACGACTATTGGGAACGCCCGCGTCCCCCGCGTTGGGATCGTCCCCTCTATCCGCGTCCGCCGCACTGGAACCCGCGCCCACCGCGCCCGCAGCCCATCTATCCGAGCCATCCGAGCGCCAGCATGTGCTTCAATGGTCCCAACGGTTATTTCTGTATCGGCACCTGATCCCGCATCAACGAACACTAGCGCCGCCCTCATCCGGGGCGGCGTTTGCGTGCTGGTTTACTCCACCATCAACCGGTCGATTTCGATACCGCGTTTTTCCAGGGGTGCCCGCATCCGCCGCGTCAGGAATTCATTGGTACCATAGGTCACGATGGCGCCGATGGCTGCAGCAGCGCCGAAAGCCAGCCATCCCTCCTCGCTACCGACAACCGAAGCAATCAGCAGCGTCGCAATGCCCATGCCGAAAACGATCCATTGCTTGCGCTGCTCGGCAACCTTGAGGTTGCGCGCGCCTGAATGCAGCAGATCGCGCAATTCCATGTCGGTCATTGCCGCCAGCTCAGGCGACCGGCGCTCCCGCCGAATGGTCTCGATATAGGCATCCACCCGCCGCATGGTCAGCGCATCGCGCTTGTCGCTCTGTCGCCCGCGCGTCAACATCGTCCAGCCGCCGCCAAGCAGCAATAGCACCAGAGCAATTTCGATAAGCCAGATCATTGCGGGCCTCCTTGGCTGAAGACATGCCCTCTCAACTGGCCAAGTGCAAGACCAGAGCCCTGAGCGAAAAAGCCAAATCGAGTCTCCGCACGTTCTTGCCCAATCGCGTCATCCGGCACTCGCGCAAAAGAAAGCCCCGCAGCAAATGCTACGGGGCGCCAATGCGTGTTGCAGCATTCAGGCTTAGCCCTTGGCCATTGCTGATTTAATGATGCCGGCAATCGCGGTCAGCAGGCCGCCACCGACCAGGCTGGTCGCGCCCTGTCCTGCCAGGGCACCCAAATCCAGCCCGCCTGCCGTTCCTGCCGCGCCGGCGGCTGCACCCACCAGCGCATCAAGGCCCGGAATCATGCCGGCCAACCAGGTCCCGGCGAGGCCGCCAATGGCTCCAACGATAGAATTGCCCGCGGTGCTGAGATTAAGCTGTTTCGCCAATTGCCCGATGACATTACCGCCGGCGCCGCCAGCGATCAGTTGCACCAGAATAGGCACGATGACTTCCATGCTGATCCCCCTCTCTGATTGCGCAGTGCCTCCCGCTCTGCAACACAATCACGCTACGCCTGTTTTGAGTTCGGGCAAAGTTTAAACCCTGCTGCCAGAGCTTGACCCGGGGCCGCTTTACCGCCACGGCACGACACTTGACCGATTGATGAGCCCAGCCTTCCCCCCTATGGTCCGCCCAATGTCCAGTTCACCATTTCCCTTCCCGAATCAGGATCAGGCGGTCGCTCTTGTGACCGGCGCCGGCGACCGCATCGGCGCCGCCATCGCCACCACCTTGGCGGATTCCGGCCACGCCGTGATCATCCATTTCCGCTCTGACCGGGCCGGCGCCAGCGCTGTGCGGGACCGCATCGTCGAGGCAGGTGGACGCGCCGAAATTATCCAGGCCGATCTGGCAGTACGTGCCGAGCGCGCGACCCTGATCGAGAAAGCCGCTAGCCTGTTCGGCCCACTAACCCTGCTGGTCAACAACGCTTCGGCCTTCGAGCCAGACAGCGCCAGGGATGTCGAAGAAACCCTGTGGGACACACATTTCACGGTGCACGCCGAAGCTCCGGTGTTTCTGTCCCGCGATTTTGCCGCGCAATTGCCCGACGGCATGGAGGGCAACATCATCAACCTCGTCGATGAGCGTGTGCTGCAGCCCAGCCCGGCATTCTTCAGCTATTTCCTGTCCAAATCCGTGCTTTGGACCGCTACGCAGACCCTGGCGCAGTCGCTGGCGCCGGCCATTCGTGTCAACGCCATTGGCCCCGGCCCGGTGCTGCCCAATGCCCATCAGACCCAGGCCGATTTCGAGCAATCGGTGGCCGGCCTTCCGTTGGAGCGCAATGCCGGCCCCGATGCCATTGCCCAGGGCGTTTTGGCGATCCTCTCAATGCGATCCTATACCGGCCAGATGCTGGCCCTTGATGGCGGCCAGCATTTGAGCTTCCCCGCCCGCCGGGGCCCCACCCCACGACCATGACCGACGGTTCCGCCACCCCTGCCCCGCCGCCCTCCGGCCCGGAGGTAATCCGCGCTTTTGTCCGCACTCTGCCGGCAGCTCCGGGCGTCTATCGCATGCTCGATGCTGATGGCGCCGTCATCTATGTCGGCAAGGCACGGAGCCTGAAATCCCGCGTCACCAATTACACGCGCCCCGAAGGCCTGCCGGTCCGCATCCAGCGCATGATCGCAGCCACGGTTTCCATGGAATTCGTGCGCACCGAGACCGAATCCGAGGCGCTGCTGCTTGAAGCCAATCTCATCAAGCGCCTGCGCCCGCGCTTCAACGTTCTGCTGCGCGACGACAAAAGCTTTCCCTATATCCTGATCACCGGCGATCACGAGGCGCCCGAACTGACCAAGCACCGCGGCTCGCGACGTCGCAAGGGGCACTACTTCGGCCCCTTTGCCTCGGCCGTCGCTGTCAGCCGCACCATTGCCAGCCTGCAAAAGGCCTTCCTGCTGCGCAATTGCTCGGACAGTTTCTACGCCGCCCGCACCCGCCCGTGCCTGCAATATCAGATCAAGCGGTGTGCCGGCCCCTGCACTCGCGAGATCAGCCTCGACGGCTATGCCGAGCTGGTAGAGGACGCACGCCAGTTCCTCTCCGGCAAATCCGACGCGGTACGCAACCACCTGCAAGCCGACATGAACAAGGCCGCCGAGGATCTCGATTTCGAGCGCGCCGCCCTCATCCGCGACCGTCTGTCAGCCCTTGCGCTCATCCAGTCGCAGGGCGATGCCACCGCGCGTTCCGTCGAGGAAGCAGATGTCTTCGCCATCCACCATGAGGGCGGCCAGTTCTGCGTTCAGGTCTTCTTCTTCCGCGCGTTTCAGAACTGGGGCAACCACGCTTTCCGCCCCAAGGCCGATGTCAGCCTGACCGACGCCGAAGTGCTCGAAGCCTTCATTGTGCAGTTCTACGAAGATCGCACGCCGCCAAAGCTGGTCCTGCTCAGCCACGACATGGCCGAACCCGCCCTGATCGAGGAGGCGCTGTCCTCCCGCGCCGGCCGCAAAGTGCGCATCGAAACCCCGCAGCGCGGCGAGAAGCGCGATCTGGTCAATCACGCTCTCAACAATGCCCGTGAGGCCCTGGGCCGCCAATTGGCCGAAGGCGCCTCCAACCGGACCCTGCTCGAGGGCGTTGCCGAAACCTTCGGCCTTGAGCAAACCCCGCGCCGCATCGAGGTTTACGACAATTCCCACATCTCCGGCACCAACGCCGTAGGCGGCATGATTGTCGCGGGTGAAGAAGGCTTTTCCAAAAAGCACTACCGGACCTTCAATATCAAATCGACCGACATCACGCCCGGCGACGACTTCGGCATGATGCGCGAAGTGCTCACCCGCCGCTTTTCCCGCCTGGCCAGCGAAAGCGAGACCGACGCCGAGGACGAGAATACCGGCATGCCCGATTGGCCCGACGTGGTCTTCATCGATGGCGGTGCCGGTCAGCTCAACGCGGTGCGCGAGGTCATTGCCGAGCTCAACCTGCCCCGCGAAGTCGTCTTCATTGGCATTGCCAAGGGTGAAGAGCGCGATGCCGGTCGGGAGAAATTCTTCATCGAGGGCCGCGACGCCTTCATGCTGCCGCATCGCGATCCGGTGCTCTATTATGTTCAGCGTCTGCGCGACGAAGCCCACCGCTTTGCCATCGGCACCCACCGCGCCCGCCGCAAGAAGGATGTGGTGAAAAACCCGCTCGATGAAATCGACGGCATCGGCCCCGCCCGCAAACGCGCTCTGCTCAACCACTTCGGCTCCGCCAAAGCCGTCTCCCGCGCTTCACTCACCGATCTCGAAGCCGTTCCGACGATCTCGAAGGCCATGGCACAATTGATCTACGACCACTTCAACCGCACGTAACGCCCGCCCCCTTCAGGGGAACGGTCCCGCCGGTTCTCCATTAGCTAAAACAAGCAATGGAGAATTCTTCATGGACATCGTTCTGGCCACCCTGATCAGCCTGGCAGCAATGGCCGTGTCCGTGCTGTTGCACTACCAATCCATGTTGATCGCGCGGAATATTCTCCAGGGCAGCGGAATGTCGCGGCGAACCGGCGTGATTGTCGGCATGGCCAGCGTCACGGTCGCACAAGTCCTCAGCGTGCTCCTTTACGCGGTGATTTATTACCTGATGACCCTGCGCCCCTTCTTCGGCTCCTTGAACGGAGAAATCGAAGGCAGCTTCCTCGACCCGCTCTACTTCTCGCTGATGAGCTACACCACCCTGGGCGTTGGCGACATCTTCCCCCTGGGTGCCTTGCGCATCGTCTCCGGCATCGAAGCTTTGAACGGCTTCGCGCTGATCGGCTGGACAGCGTCCTTCGCCTATACGCTCATGCGTCAGGGCTGGTCCGACTGACACATCCCTGCACACCGTTGTCTCGTTCTCGGCAACCCTTGCTCCTCTGGCTCGTTGCTTCCGCAACAACGGAGCACAACCATGACAGAACAGCACAGCGACACACTTTCTCCCCAGCAAGCCATCGACCGCATCTGGGAATTGGCCGACAAGATCGACATCTGCATGCTGACCACCTGGGACGGCAAGCAGCAGCGCAGCCGGCCCATGGCGTCCCGCGTTCGCCGCGATGAACATGCGATCTATTTCCTCACCGATATCGAGGGACACAAGCTCACCGAGATCGAGAAATTCCCCCATGTCTCGCTCGCCTGGGCAGACAATGGCGGCCACAAATATGTGGTGATCGCGGGCGAGGCAGAGGTCTCCAACGACCGTGCCAAGATCGAGGAGCTCTGGACCAAATTCGATAAGGCATGGTGGGACGACGCCAAGGACCCGCAAATCCGCTTGCTCAAGGTCACGCCCGACGATGGCGAGGTCTGGGACAGTCCCAACATGATGGTGACCGGCGCCAAGATGCTTGCCGCTGCCGCCACTGGCTCCAAGCCCGACCTGGGCGAAACCGGCAAAGCGCAGTTGTAGCTGCTTCCCCGCCCCCTGGTAAGGCGGGTGCGGAAATCAGAGTCGGGATCGTCGAGCCCTACTAAAGTGGGGACTCGACAACCCTCCGACTCGCCGCTACCTTCGCGCCCATGATCAACACCGCGACCTTCTTTTGGTATTTTAGCTATCCGCTCCCGGCGGAGGCTATTGCGCGCGTGTGATCTGACCCAAGAAAAGACCACCAAATCGCAAGCCAGCCGCCCGACTTCCGAGGCGGCTTTTTTGTTGGCCCCTCCGGATCATCTCCCAGAGGACCAAACAGAAATGCTGAAATCCACCGACGACCTGCGCATCACCGAAATCAAGCCGCTGACCACGCCCATTGAGGTCATGCACCAACATCCGCGTACCGACGCCGCCACCCGCACGGTGATTGCCGCGCGCCACGCCTTCCACAACATCCTTTCAGGCAAAGACGATCGCCTCGCCGTTATCGTTGGCCCCTGCTCCATCCACGATCCCCAGGCCGCCATAGACTACGCCAACCGTCTCGCTCCCCTGCGCGAAAAGCTCGGCGACCGGCTCGAAATCATCATGCGTGTGTATTTCGAAAAGCCCCGCACCACGGTGGGATGGAAGGGTCTCATTAACGACCCCGATCTTGATGGCAGCTTCAACATCGATCATGGCCTGCACACGGCCCGTGCCCTGCTGCTCGACATTGCCAATCTCGGCCTGCCGGCGGCCTGTGAATTCCTCGACATGACCACCCCGCAATACCTGGTCGATCTGGTCACCTGGGCTGCCATCGGTGCCCGCACCACCGAAAGTCAGATACACCGCGAGCTGGCCTCCGGCCTTTCCTGCCCGGTCGGCTTCAAGAACGGCACCGACGGCAATATCAAGATTGCACTCGACGCTGTCCTTTCTGCCTCCCAGCCGCATCATTTCATGGCCGTGACAAAGGACGGGCGCTCGGCCATCGCAGCTACCACCGGCAACCAGGATTGCCACATCATCCTGCGCGGCGGCAAAACCACCAACTACAATTCCGACAGCGTCGA
>JBGTUK010000065.1:0-11056 GCA_041939225.1 Devosia sp. | reverse complement strand
GACCATGCATGGTCCCCACAAGCGTGAGCCCGGTATTGGGCAGCGCGTCATGCTGGGTTGCAGCCTCTAGCGTGGCGGCGGGGGTTTCTGTGTGTTCTGTCACCTTTGCCTCTTTCGTGCAGTGCTCTGGCGGGCATCTAGACGGGGAAAGAGGCAGGGGAAAGGGCCGTGGCGCGGGTCGGCAAGGAGTTGCCGCAATGCAGAATCGCGCGGGCAAATCTCCGGTCAGCCGCCGGGTCTGACGGCTGAGCGGGGGCTGTTATTCGGCGGCTTTCAGCGCGAAGCCCTTTTCGATCATGTCGGACGGGGCCACGGGATATTCGCCCGAGAAGCAGGCATCGCAATACTGCGGGCATTTGGCATTGCGCCCGCCCGCCTCGCCCACGGCGCGATAGAGACCGTCGAGCGAGATGAACTTGAGGCTGTCGACCTGCAAATGGTCGCGCATCTCATCCTCTGACATGGTCGCGGCGAGGAGTTTCTCGCGCTGCGGCGTGTCCACCCCGTAAAAGCACGGCCAGGTGGGCGGGGAGGCGATACGGAAATGCACCTCGGCGGCGCCGGCATCAAGGATCATCTCCTTGATCTTGCGGCTGGTGGTGCCGCGCACCACGCTGTCATCCACGAGAATGACGCGCTTGCCCTCGATCAGGGCGCGGTTGACGTTGAGCTTGAGCCGCACGCCCATGTTGCGGATCTGTTCGGTGGGCTCGATGAAGGTGCGGCCCACATAGTGGTTGCGAATGATCCCCAGCTCGAACGGAATACCGCTCTGTTGCGCAAAACCGATCGCCGCCGGCGTGCCGCCATCAGGCACGGGCACCACCACATCGGCCTCGACCGGGGCTTCCACGGCCAGGTTCTTGCCCATGTTCTTGCGGGCGGTATAGACGCTGCGGCCCGAGACCATGCTGTCGGGGCGCGCGAAATACACATACTCGAACAGGCAGGGACGCTCGGGGACCTGGTGGGCCGGCTTGCGCGCCTCGATGCTGATCGAGCCATCCGGCTGCATTTCGCAGATGATGACTTCGCCATTCTCGACGTCGCGCACATATTTGGCGCCGACGATGTCGAGAGCGCAGGATTCCGAACAGAAGATCGGCTTACCATCGAGATCGCCCATTACCAGCGGGCGGATGCCCACTGGGTCACGGGCAGCGATCAGCTTGGTGCGGGACATGGCCAGCATGGCGTAGCCCCCCTCCATCTGCCGGATCGCATCGATGAAGCGGTCGGCGGTAGAGGAATGCCGCGAACGGGCGATCAGGTGCAGCACCACCTCGCTGTCGGAGGTCGACTGGCAAATGGCGCCCGTCGCAATAATCTGGCGCCTGAGGGTCAGCCCGTTTGTGAAATTGCCATTGTGGGCAATGGCGATGCCACCGGCTTCCAGCTCGGCAAACAGCGGCTGCACATTGCGCAGCGCTACCTCCCCGGTGGTCGAATAGCGGGTGTGGCCGATGGCGATATTGCCGGGCAGTTTGGCCAGAACGGCGGGGTCGGTATAGTGATCACCTACCAGACCCATATGCTTTTCCTGATGGAACTGTCGGCCATCGAAGCTGACGATACCGGCGGCCTCCTGACCGCGGTGCTGCAGGGCATGCAGACCGAGCGCGGTCAGTGTCGAGGCGTCGTCGTGCCCCAAAATGCCAAACACGCCGCACTCTTCGTGCAGCGTGTCTCCATTGAGATCGAAATCGTCATCGTTCCAATGGGTCACCGGATTCTCCATGCGAATTGGGGCCTGCTCGCAAATAGCGCAATTACCTGCCGGCCACCAATACCAGATGGGGTCGGCAGGAATGAGGCGGGTGCGCTGCTGCCCGCCAAACTCGTCTAGCCTCAGGCCTCGGGCGCCGCGTCGACCACCGGATCCGTGGGATCGACCGTGCCATCAATGCTGGGGTCCGGCGTGCCGCCCTCAAGGGGCGCAGCGGGAGCCTGCGGATCTTCGGTCAGGTTGGCGCCGCCACCCGAAAGTATGTCAGTCACCTGCTGCTCAAGGCCTTCGGGCAACATGGAAATCAGCGTGTTACCCATATCCCGCAGATAAGGCAGCGACTGGGCGTTGCTGGCCCATTCCGGCAGGTTGCTGCCGAGCAGCCAGATGCCGAAAATGGTGATGACGATGGCGATCAGAATGCCGCGCAGCACGCCGAAAACGAAACCGAGCGTGCGATCGATCGGCCCGATGCGGCTGTCCACCACGAAGTCGGCAATGCGCATGGTGAGCAGGTGCAGCACGATCAGCGCCACGATGAACGTCACGACCACTGTGGCGATGTCGGCCACCACGGGCTCTGCGATATATTGCCGGGCGATATCGGGGTGGTACTGCCACATGTAGACGGCGATGGCGGCCGAGCCAGCCCAGGTCGCCAGGGAAAGTACTTCGCGGGTAAGCCCCCGCGCCGTGGCCAGGATCGCTGAAATCAGCACCAGCACACCCACACCAACGTCGAACGCAGTCAGCATATGTCTTTGCCCTGTTGTCTTGCCGCCCCGGCTTTTGCTGGACCTTTAACGGCTTTGATGCGCTGTGCCAAGCCTAGCGATGCCAAGCCCTCATAATCTCCTGGGAAACCTGGCTACCAGCCCTCGGGCTCCGGCTCCGGCATTGGACGTTTGCCGCCCGCGGCTATGCGGCTCACCATGTCGCTCAACAGCGCATATTCGGTGACCTCGAGGCCACTATTGCGATCCGCCTTGCCCAGCTTGCCGGTGACCACCGAGCCGAAGCCCAGTTTTTCGGCTTCGCGCAGGCGCAGCGCACCATGCACCACGGGGCGCACCCCGCCAGCCAGTGAGATCTCCCCGAAATAGACTGCATCGGCGGGCAAGGACGCGCCAGTCAGCGAGGAAATCAGCGCTGCGGCCACGGCCAGATCGGCCGCCGGCTCGTTGATCTTCAGGCCGCCCGCGACATTGAGATAGATGTCATTGGCGCCGATCCGGACACCGCAGCGCGTTTCAAGCACGGCCAGCACCATGGACAGGCGCGAACTGTCCCAGCCCACGACTGCCCGGCGCGGTGTGCCAAGCGGGGAAGGGGCCACCAGGGCCTGGATTTCAATGAGAATCGGACGCGTCCCCTCCATGCCGGCAAACACTGCCGACCCCGCCGCATCCTTGTCGCGTTGGTCAAGGAATAGTGCGGAGGGGTTTGCCACCTGTTCAAGGCCAAGCTCGGTCATGGCGAAGACGCCGATCTCGTCGGTGGCGCCGTAGCGGTTCTTCACCCCGCGAAGGATGCGGAAGGTATGACTGCTGTCGCCTTCGAAATACAGCACGGCATCGACCATGTGCTCGACCACGCGCGGCCCGGCGATTTGCCCGTCCTTGGTGACGTGACCGACCAGCACCACGGCAGCGCCGCTCTTCTTGGCAAAACGAGTCAGCGCCTGGGCCGAGGTGCGCACTTGGGTGACGGTGCCCGGTGCGGAGTCGACGCGGTCGGTCCATAGGGTCTGGATGGAATCGATGATGACCAGGTCTGGCGGCGGCCCGCTTTCGAGCGTGGCGAGAATGATCTCGACATTGGTTTCGGCAGCCAGCAGCACACCAGCTTCGCCCAGGCCCAAGCGTTGCGCCCGCAGCCTCACCTGCGCGACCGCTTCCTCGCCTGACACATAGATAACGCGTTTGCCCTTCTGAGCCAGCGCCGCCGCCGATTGCAGCAGCAGGGTGGACTTGCCAATGCCCGGATCGCCGCCGACCAGAAGGGCTGATCCCTTGACGAAACCACCCCCGGTGACCCGATCCAGCTCGACAAAACCGGTAACGACGCGCGCGGCGCTTTCCGTTTCGCCCGAAAGCGGCACCAGATTGGCGGGGCGGCCACCTGCCTTGGCCGACTTTGGGCCCGCTCCGACCCCCGAATCCACCAGTTCCTCGACAGTCGTGTTCCATTCGCCACAGGCGTCGCAGCGTCCCTGCCACCGGCTGGAAACCGCGCCGCAGGACTGGCAGATGAATTGGGATCGGTTCTTGGCCACGTTTATTCTTTCTCTCGCGCGATCGAGCGTTCCGCCAGTTTGCGCACTGTGTTCCAGTTCCGGGCCGTGTTGAGCCCGCATAGCTTGTCGATTCTTCGGATCAGCTTGCCGGACTTGGCGATGTCCTGCGAGAAGTCCACGATCAGATGCTTCTCGACAATGTGGATGATCTCCGGACCATCGTGACTGTTCAGCCATGTGAAGTCTGGCTGCCGCGCTGCGAAGAAATAGACACCAGTCTCGGCGGGGCGGTCCTTCGCGGCATCAGCAATCGGGTCGGCGCGCAGCAGCTTTTTTAACTGCGCCGGGGTCCGCAGGACTGGAACGACATTCTCGGCCAGCCCGAATTGGCGCAGCACGCCGGTCATCGCCTTGCCCGCCGCAGCCGACGAGCCTTCGAACCCGGCAATCATATTGCCCGTATTGACCAGTGTTTCGGGCGCGATGAAGCCAGCGGCCCCCGAGGCCTCTCGCCACTGCGCCATGCTCATCAACTTGTGCGTCGCAGGACCGATGGCGCGCAGCAGGATGGCGTAGAATGGAATTGATGTTGCCAAGTCGAACCCGAAGCCTAGTCAGGGACAAACTAGCAGCAATCGGCATCTCTGAGCAAGAACGAAATGAGAACAAACCCGGAGAGATCTCGGAGCTGGAAACGCGCCTAATGCCGACAAGTTGGCAAACATTTCGACTAGCCGCGTACGCGCACGGAACTCTTCTCGGTCTTCCAGATTGTTTCAGAGCACGGAGAGCTCGATATGAACAAAAATCTGGTCATCGCCATCGTCGCCGTTATCGTGGTCGTTGTTTTTGCCGTGACCGTCTTCACCGCCAACAATCAGGCGCCAGAGGTCGACGGGGCGCGGACGGCCAATGAGATTACCGAGCAAAAGGAATTGCCTGCGGGACCGGCAGATGACCCTGCCGAACTCATCAACGACGGCTCCTGATCACTCCGGCAAATTGCCGTCGCCCACATAGTTGCGGCTATAGCGGCCCTTGAGGCTGGTGAGAATCTCGTAGCCAATGGTGCCGGCCGCATCCGCTTGATCGTCAATGCTGACATTGGCGCCCAGCACTTCGGCACCTTCGCCAGGAGTGGGGAGATCGGAGCCGAGCTCGGTGACGTCGACCACCGTCAGGTCCATGGAAATCCGGCCAATCACCGGGCAGAGCTTACCGCGAATGAAGACCTTGCCGCCCGGGCGCGGATTGGTGCCCGAAAGCGCGCGCAGGAAGCCATCGGCATAGCCATAGCCGAGAATGGCCAGTTTCGAATTGCGATTGAGCGTATAGGTGGCGCCATAGCCCACCGATTCACCGGTGCGGCCCTCGGTAACCTGCAGAATCGGCACATGCAGCGTGACGACCGGCTGCATCGGGTTCTTCCGGCCACCCACGGCGCGGCCGCCATAGAGCGCAATGCCCGGACGTACCATCTGAAAATGATAGTCGCGCCCGGTCATCAGCCCGGCGGAGTTCGAGAGCGATGCCGGAATGCCGGGAAACTGCGACATCACCGAACCGAACAGCGCCAGTTGCGTGCGATTCTTTTCATGGTTGGGTGTGTCGGCACAGGCCAGATGGCTCATCACCATTTGCGGCGCATAGCCCAGCTTTTCGATGCTTTCGCGCACCAAGCTCGCCTCATTGAGGCGGAAACCAAGACGATTGATACCGGTGTCGAAGTGGAAGGCTGCCGGATAGGCCTCATTACGCTCGATGCATTTGGCAATCCACTCTTCCAACATCGACATGGAAGAGAGCACCGGCATCAGATTCTGCCGGATGTAGAGATTTGCGGCGCCCGGATAGAGGCCATAGAGGATGAAGATATGCGCATCGGGCACAGCGGCGCGTACTGCCATGCCTTCATCGGGCGTTGCTACGAAGAAGAAGCGCGCCCCGGCTGCGTGCAATGCCTTGCTGGCTTTGTCGATGCCAATGCCATAGGCGTCTGCCTTGACCACGGCAGCGGTCAAGGCGCCCGCGCTCACCTTGTCCAGGGCCCGCCAGTTTCGGGCCAGAGCCCCTAAATCGATGCTCAATTGGCCGCCAAGGCCTGAAGTCAGCGCCATGCCTATTCCATGCGTTCAGGCAGATAGTCTGCCCGAGCAAGGTTACCAAAGCGAGTAAACTGCGCCTCGAAGCTCAACTGCACTGTGCCGGTGGGGCCGTGGCGCTGCTTGGCGATGATCACTTCCGCCTTGCCATGCACCTTTTCCATTTCGCCCTGCCAGGTCAGATGCTCCGGCGTGCCCTCTTTGGGCTCCTTGTTCTTGAGATAATATTCTTCACGATACACGAATAAGACCACGTCCGCGTCCTGTTCGATAGAGCCCGATTCGCGCAAGTCGGCCAATTGCGGATGCTTGTCGTCGCGCGCTTCCACCTGACGGGAAAGCTGGGATAGCGCGATCACCGGCACTTCGAGTTCCTTGGCCAGCGCCTTCAGCGTGGTGGTGATTTCAGTCAACTCCTGCACGCGGTTCTGGCTCGAGGCTTTGGAGGAGCCCGAGAGCAACTGCAAATAGTCGACAATGAGCAGATCAAGACCCTTTTGGCGTTTCAGGCGCCGGGCGCGGGCGGCAAGCTGGGCCACCGAAATACCGCCGGTATCGTCGATATAGAGCGGCACCTTGCTCATCACGTTCGAGACGTCGACCAGCTTGGCGAACTGATTGTCGTGAATGCGACCGCGGCGAATATCCGACGAGGAAATCTCTGCCTGCTCGGCCAGGATACGGGTAGCGAGCTGTTCGGAACTCATTTCCAGGCTGAAGAAGCCAACAATGCCGCCGTTGACGGTTTTGGAATGTCCATCGGGTGTCACATCGCCCCGCCAGTTCTTGGCGACATTGTAAGCGATATTGGTCACCAGAGAGGTCTTGCCCATGGCGGGACGACCAGCCAGGATAATCAGGTCGCTTCGCTGCAGGCCGCCCATCTGCCGGTCGAGATCATGCAGGTCGGTTGCGACGCCGGAAAGGCCGCCATCGCGTTGAAAAGCTTCGCCTGCCATCTGGATGGAGGCATTGAGCGCAGAGCCAAAGGCCTGGAATCCCCCGTCATAGCGGCCCTTTTCCGCAAGCTGGAACAGTTCGCCCTCGACCTTTTCGATCTGCTTGACCGGGGTCATCTCGACATCGCTGTCATAGGCGACCGAGACCATTTCCTCGCCCACCATGATCAGATTTCGGCGTATGGCCAGATCATAGATCGCCTGTCCATAGTCGCCAGCATTAAGCACGGTCGTCGCTTCTGCCGCCAGACGCGAGAGGTACTGCATCATGGTGACTTCGGGCAGCAGCTGGTCGGGCAGGTGGGTCTTGAGCGTAGCCGGCTCCGCCGCCTTGCCGGCGCGGATGATCTTGCCCGCGAGCTCATAGATGTCGCGGTGGATCGGCTCGTAGAAATGCTCTGGCAGCAGGAAGTCGGCGACGCGATAGAATGCGTCATTGTTGATCAGAATGGCGCCCAGCAGCGCCTGCTCAACATCCACATTGTGTGGTGCGACGCGAAACGACTTGTCATCGGCAGGGTGAAGGCGGGCAATCTCGGCCATGGGTCTTCCTGAGGGTTAGCCTTTCTTAACCATGCATTTTGGCGATGAGTCTTGGGCTAGCGGGACGGGGGTTAAAGTTTCCTGATGGTCCCTGTGAACTCTGTGGACAACGGGGATTTTATCCCGCGCCGCTTGCTTCTCAAGACTCACCGGGCACCGCACTGAGTCTGTCGCAAATGTCGTGCAAAAGCAAAAGGCCGGGCACTGGGCCCGGCCTTCCATATGCAGATTTGATCGAAGACTACTCTTCGTAGCGGTCTTCAGCGGCAGCAGCGGCCTGGCCGGCTGCGAAGTCGCCATCTTCATCGCTGTCGAAGGTGGGGACGGACACGTCTTCACCAGCGGCCTGACGTTCGGCTTCGTCTTCCGAGCGCGCCACGTTGACAGTGATCGAAACGGCCACTTCCGGGTGCAACGACAGATCGACGTTGTGAACGCCGACGGTCTTGATCGGATCGGCAAGATCGACCTGATTGCGCTGGACGGTGAAGCCGTCATTGGCAAGAGCCTCGACGATGTCGCGGGCAGCAACCGAACCGTAGAGTTGGCCGGTTTCACCAGCCTGACGGATCATGATGACGGCATGACCGTTCAGACCCTCCGCAATGCCAGCGGCGGCATTGCGGCGCTCTTCATTGCGCTGTTCGATATGGGCGCGTTCGTTTTCGAACTTCTTGCGGTTGGCTTCCGTGGCGCGCAGGGCCTTGCCCTGGGGCAGCAGGAAGTTACGGGCAAAACCGTCCTTGACGTTCACTTCGTCGCCGATGGTGCCGGTACGGCCAACGCGCTCGAGCAGAATGACTTTCATGTCTTTTTTCCTTTGGCTGTCCCGCTCTTCAAGGAGCGGTTAGGAGCCGCGAACCATTCGCGACCCCAGCGATGCAGTCTCAGTGAAGCGGAAGCTTACTGGACGGCGTAGGGCATCAGGCCGATGAAGCGGGCACGCTTGATGGCACGGGCCAGTTCGCGCTGCTTCTTAGCCGAAACGGCGGTGATGCGGCTCGGCACAATCTTGCCGCGCTCGGAGACGTAACGCGAAAGCAGGCGTACATCCTTGTAGTCGATGCGCGGTGCGTTCTCGCCGGAGAACGGGCAGGTCTTGCGGCGACGCTGGAACGGACGGCGAGCCTGGGAAGTGGTAAGGTCTTTGATAGCCATTTTGTTTTCTTCCTTGTCTCTTAGAAGCGGCGCGGACGGCGTTCGCCGGAGAAGCCACCACGGCCGCCATCGCGGTCGTCACGGTCGCGCTTCTGCATCATCGCGGACGGGCCTTCTTCCAGCTCGTCGACGCGCACGGTCATGAAGCGCAGGATGTCTTCATTGATGCGCATCTGGCGCTCCATCTCGGCAACGGCGGTGGCCGGTGCGTCGATGTTGAGCAGGGTGTAGTGCGCCTTGCGGTTCTTGCGGATGCGGTAGGAGAGACCCTTGAGGCCCCAATATTCGTTCTTGGTGATCTTGCCGCCGCCCTGACCGAGAATTTCGGCGAGCTGTGCGGTCAGTTCCTCAACCTGCTGCTGGGAAACGTCCTGGCGAGCCAGGTAGATATGTTCGTAGAGGGCCATTGATGCGCCTTCCTTTCGAGTTTTACTCAACAATGCTTGGCGCGGAGCCCCTTCGAAGCCGGAAAGGCGTCAAAGCAGTCTTGCAAAGAGCGGGAACACGGGAGGCCGGGTCCGCCGGACCCTGTTCATGCAAAGCACAAACCCTCCGTTCAGCCCCCGGCCAAACGAATTGCTGGCGCGGCTATAGAGGAATGAGGGGAAGAAAGCAAGCGGCGCGTCCGTTCGTCTTGACTCCGCCACACACACCCGGCAAAGCGCCGGGCAACTGGACAGGCCGCTTGCGGCTTGTCACATTGGCTCGAAAAGGGATCGAACATGTCCATCTCCGCTTTCACTTTTCCCGGTCAGGGCAGCCAGACTGTCGGCATGGGCAAGGATCTGGCGCACGAATTTTCCGAAGCGCGGGCCGTCTTTCACGAGGTGGACGAGGCTCTGGGCGAGCGACTTTCCTCCATCATGTTCGAGGGGCCCGAAGACATCCTGCGTCTGACAGAAAACGCGCAGCCCGCGCTGATGGCCGTCAGCGTTGCGGTGATCCGGGTGCTCGAGGCCAGGGGGCTCTCGCTTAAGGATCACGCAAAATATGTCGCCGGTCACTCTCTGGGCGAATATTCGGCGCTGTGTGCCGCCGGCACCTTCAGCTTGGCCGATGCGGCGCGCCTGCTGCGTACACGTGGCCAGGCCATGCAGAAAGCCGTTCCGGTGGGGCACGGCGCCATGGCTGCGCTGCTGGGGCTCGACCTCGAGACCGCACAGGCAGTGGCCGACGAAGCCGCACAGGGCGAGGTCTGTGCCGTCGCCAATGACAATGCCCCAGGACAGGTTGTGATCTCCGGCGCCACGGCCGCCATCGAGCGCGCCCTCGATATCGCCAAGGGCAAGGGTGCCAAGCGCGCCTTGCTGCTGCCGGTCAGCGCGCCGTTCCACTGTTCGCTGATGCAGCCGGCCGCCGACGCCATGGCGGCCGCGCTTGCTGAAGTCGAAATGAAGGCGCCCGTGGTGCCTCTGGTCGCCAATGTGCTGGCCGCGCCGATTTCCGATCCGGATGAAATCCGCCAGCGTCTGGTCGAACAGGTGACCGGTGTTGTGCGTTGGACTGAAAGCGTCACCTGGCTTGCCACTGCAGGCGGTGTGGCCAATCTGGTCGAACTTGGCTCGGGCAAGGTGCTGACAGGACTGGCCAAACGCATCGCCCCGGACGCATTGGCCCAGGCCGTTGGTACGCCGGCCGACATCGAAGCTTTCGCGGCCCAGTTGGCCACCTGAGCCACTTGATTCACAATCTCAAGCGCTTGAATCGCTTTCTCCCCGGAGGAGACCTAAATGTTTGATCTTTCTGGTAAACGTGCCCTGGTTACGGGCGCCAGCGGTGGTATTGGCCGCGAAATCGCCAAGGCCTTGGCTGCTGCAGGCGCGACGGTAGCTCTTTCCGGTACCCGGGTGGGTGCGCTGGAAGATACGGCCAAGGAAATCGGCAAGGACTGTCCCATCCTGCCTGCGAACCTCTCCAAGCTCGACGAAGTCGACAAGCTCGTGCCGGCCGCCGAGGCTGCCATGGGTGGCGTCGATATCCTGGTCAACAATGCCGGCATGACCCGCGACAATCTCTTCATGCGCATGAAGGACGAGGAATGGGACGATGTCATCGCCGTCAATCTCACGGCCGCCTTCCATCTCAATCGCGCTGTACTGCGCGGCATGATGAAGGCGCGCTGGGGCCGCATTATCGGCATTTCTTCGGTGGTGGGCGTGATGGGCAATCCGGGGCAGGGCAATTATGCCGCCTCGAAGGCCGGCCTGATCGGTATGAACAAGGCGCTGGCCTATGAGGTCGCGAGCCGCAATATCACCGTCAATTCCATCGCGCCGGGTTTCATCGCCTCCGCCATGACCGACGAACTCAACGACAAGCAGCGCGACTCGAT
>JBGTUK010000064.1:0-11169 GCA_041939225.1 Devosia sp. | reverse complement strand
AATGGAAGCCGAACAGGCTGATGGCGGTGGCAACAGCCAGTTCGAAGAAATTGGAGGCGCCGATCAGCGCTGAGGGCCCGGCTACGCAATGCTGCTCGCCGGAGACCCGGTTGAGCAGGTCGGCGAAGCCGAAGATGAAATAAGCCTGGATGGTGATCGGCACGGCCAGCAGCAGGATGACCAGTGGTTGGGCAATGATCTGCTCGCCCTGAAAGCCGAACAGCAGCACAAGCGTGGCGAGCAGGGCGCCGATGGATAGCGGCTGGATGGCGTGGAGCAGGTTGTCGAGCCGGCCGGTATTGGCGCCGTCCACCAGTACCGCGCGCAGCACCTGGGAGATTATCACCGGGATGATGATGTAAAGACCCACCGAGAGCAGCAGCGTGTCCCAGGGCACGGTGATGGCTGAAAGACCGAGCAACAGGGCAACAATTGGCGCGAAGGCGACAACCATGATGGCGTCATTGAGTGCCACTTGGCTCAGCGTGAAGACCGGCTCGCCGCGCGTGAGGTTGGACCAGACGAAGACCATGGCCGTGCAGGGGGCAGCGCCCAGGATGATCAGGCCAGCGATATAGGCATCGATCTCCATCTCGGGCAGCAAGGGGCGAAACAACCACCCGATAAAGATCCACCCCAGGACGGCCATTGAGAATGGCTTGATGGCCCAGTTAGCCACCAGGGTCACGCCGATACCCCGCCAGTGCCGCCCCACCTGGACGAGGGCGCGGAAATCGATGCGCAGCAGCATGGGAACGATCATCAGCCAGATCAGCACGGCGACCGGGAGATTGACCCTGGCCACTTCCAATCCAGCCAGCGCGCCAAAGAAATCAGGAAAGAGCTGACCAAGCGCGATGCCAGCGATAATACAAAGGGCGACCCAGAGGGTCAGATAGCGTTCAAATATAGTCACGAAGCAGAACTCTCTTTTCGCATGTCGGTGGCACCATCCATGCGACCAATCTCGGTCAGCTTGCTGCGCAGGGACATGCGGTCAATGGTCGTGAGTGGCAGCGCGGCAAAAGCGTTAATGCGGTTGCGCAGAAAGCGAGCGGCGTCGCGGAAGGCGTTGACCCTGTCAATTTCGCTTCCCTCCACAGCAGCCGGATCTTCGACCCCCCAATGGGCGGTCATGGGCTGGTCGGGCCAGAAGGGGCACGCTTCGCCCGCGGCATTGTCGCAAACGGTGAAGATGAAATCGAACCTAGGCGCGTCGGACGTGGCAAATTCGTCCCAGGATTTTGAGCGGTAACCCTCGGTGGGCAGGCCCAACTCGTTCAAAGTATGCAGGGCCAGGGGATGGACCTCGCCCTTGGGCTGGCTGCCAGCAGAAAAAGCGCGGAACTGGCCGCCGGGCAGGGCATTCATCAGCGCTTCGCCCAGAATGGAGCGGGCAGAATTGCCGGTGCACAGGAACAGTACATTATAGATGCGGTCGGACTGTTGTACGGTCATTGGCGAAGCTCCTCGGGCGCGCAACAGGGGGTGATGTCCTCGATAAGTGGCGCGCACAGTTCGGGGCGACCGCCACAACAATCATTGACCAGATAGCCCATTACTGCGCGCATGTGATCGATCTGGGCGCGATAGGTGATAGTGCGGCCCTGCTTCTCGGCCACCAATAAGCCGGCGCGGGCCAGATGGGCGAGATGGGTCGACATGGTGTTTTGCGGCACATCGAGCTGTTTCGCGATCTCGCCGGCGGGCAGGCCGTGCGGCTCATGTTCGACCACGAGGCGAAAGGCGGACAGCCGGGTGGGCTGGGCCAGGGCAGAAAGCGCATCTATGATTGCTGAATCATCCATATATCGAGATGTATCGATGTATTATGACGATTGCAAGACAGGGTGAAGCGAGTTGACCCAGAGCTCTTAGCGATACCCCGCCGCCTGTAGCTCGAACAGTTCGGCGTAGCGACCCTTGAGGGCCACGAGTTGTGCATGGGTGCCGGCTTCGAGAATGGCACCATTGTCGAGCACCAGAATGCGGTCGGCCATGCGCACGGTCGAGAAGCGGTGGGAGATGATGACGGCGGATTTGCCTGCCGCCAGGCCCTTGAAGCGGGCAAAGACTTCGGCTTCCGCCTTGGCGTCGAGCGCGGCTGTGGGTTCGTCCAAAATGATCAGTTCGGCGTCGCGCATATAGGCGCGGGCGATGGCCACCTTTTGCCATTCGCCGCCCGAAAGATCGCGGCCCTGGCGGAACAGGCGGCCCAATTGCTGGTCATAGCCCTTGGGCAGCTTGGCGATGACGCCATCGGCCAGGCTCTGCTCGGCGGCGGTGTCGATTCGGGGTTGATCCTCGCGCGCCTCGATGCGGCCGACCCCGATATTGTCGCGGGCGGAAAAGCTGTAGCGGATAAAGTCCTGAAAAATCACCCCGACATGGGTGTGGATATCTACCGGCGCCATGTCCCTGAGATCGATCCCATCGATGGTGATGCGCCCCTCGCTCGGGTCGTAGAGCCGGGTCAACAGCTTGACGATGGTGGTCTTGCCAGCGCCATTCTCCCCCACCAGTGCCAATGTTTCGCCGGCCGGCAGTACGAAGGAGAGGTTGCGCACCACCCAGGTGTCGGTCTCGGGATATTTGAAGCCTACATTGTCAAAGACAATGCCGGTGCGGATCGGCGCCGGAAAGGGTTTGGCATCGGTCGGGGCCAACACCGTGGGTTCGATTTCGAAGAAGGAGAACAGGTCGTCCAGATACATGGATTGCCCGGCAATCTGGGTGAAGCCGAGCAGGATGCGCTGAAACAGGCCATTGAGCCTGAGGAACGAACCGGAAAGAAAGGCCAGATCGCCCAGGGTGAAGGCACCGGTAATGGTGCGCCAAACGATGAAGCCATAGGCGGCGTAATAGGCCAGGCTCGCAATGGCGGAAAACAGCGCGCCCCAGCTGGCGCGCAGCGTCGCGACGCGGCGGTTCTCAATGAAGATCTGATGCGCCAGCTTCTTGAAGCGAGTGACGAGATAGCCGCCTAGCCCAAAGAGCTTGACCTCCTTGGCGGTCTCGGCGCTGGCCCCGATGTGGCGGAGATATTCGAGCTCCCGCCGCTCCGGCGTGCGCCAACGGCTCAGCATATAGGCCAGCGAATTGAACCGGGCCTCGCCCCACACCGAGGGGATGAAGCTCAATGGCAGCAGCAGGATCAGCCAGGGGGCGTAGAAGAACAGGCCCGCGGCCAGGGTAAAGACGGTGATGATGTCCTGTGCCTGCCCGAAGATCTGGCTCAATAGCGCATTGCGCCCCGCTGCCTGGCGGCGCGCGCGCTCCAGCCGGTCCTGATATTCGGCGCTCTCAAAGTGCTGCAGATCGAGCCTGGCGGCATGTTCCATCAATTCCACGCTCACCTGGTTGGAATGGAGCTCGGACAGCACCGAATCCACCAGGCCTGTGGCCCGCGCGATCAAATCATTGGCCAGCACCAGTGCCAGTTCGAGCAGGAGGAAGCCGATAATGCCGTTGAGCGCGCCAGCATTGAACCAGTCGAGAATGTGGGGGCCGGGTGGGGTTATTGATGTGAGCCGCACCACTTCATCGACAATCAGCTTGGCGGCATAAAGCACGGCCACCGGCTGCACGGCCGCCAGCAGGCGCAGGACAATGCTGGCTGTGGTCAGCCCCTTGCTGGTGCGCCAGATCTGCGCAATCAACCGTCCCAGATGCGCAAGATTGTCGATCTGGTCACGAAGAGTCGGGCTGGTTTCGGGAATGGGCGGCGGACGGCGCCCGGGCAGGTCACTCATGGCGGCAATGTACCGGCTTCCCGGTCACGCGGGAATAGGGACAAAGCCCTGAGCGCATTACCTTTTGGACAGAATTGACCGCCTCAGGGCAAATTGCGCAGAAAGCCGGCCAGATCGCTGGTGACGTGGTGCACATGTGGCCCGGTGGAGCGGCCGAGTTCCCAGGCCTCGACCTGCTCATGGCTGAAATCGTCGCTTGCCACCACCTGTACTGTTGCCATGCCCTGATCGTGGGGCACCACCAGATTCTTTTCGAGATCATCGAACATGATGGCCCGTGTCGGATCAATGCCATGGTTGGCAAAGAACCCCTCATAGGCCTGCTTGTGTGGCTTGGGCACGAAGGTCATGGCGCGGATATCGTGCACATGTTCGAACAGGTGATCCCCGCCTAGGCGCCTGAGCACCGAGCGGGCATGACCGGTATCGCCATTGGTCAGGATGAACTTGCGGCCAGGCAGGTCGGCAATGGCTTCTACCAGATCAGGATGCGGATCGACCGGCGAATAGTCGATGGCGTGCACGGTATTGAGAAAGTGGTCGGGGTCGATGTCGTGCTTGTGCATCAGCCCGTTCAGCGTGGTGCCGAAATCGCGATAATAGTCCTTCTGTAAGGCACGAGCCTCGGCGAAATCCAGGCGGGTTACATCCACTACATACCGGGTTATCAACGTGTCGATCTGCGCAAACAGATTGCACTCACGCGGATAGAGCGTGTTGTCGAGATCAAAGACCCAGTCGGTGACATGGTCGAGGCTGTTGTGGGGGCGGGGCAATGCGGTCATTGGCCCACCATGCCACAAATCGGTAAACGCTGCACGAACGCAAAAAAGTTGCGGGGCCCGGTGGCCCCGCAGTCTGCTTATTTGGTCTTGGAGTTGGATGTCACAGTCAGGCCCAGCGCATTGATCAACCCCGCCGGATTGGCCGCCGCGGCGGCCAACACCAGAACCGTGGTGGGGGAGGGCGGGTTGATCGCTACTTCCAGGCTCTGCGGATCTTCGAGGAAGGCCGAAACGGGCGGAACCACGACGTCATTGAGGGCGGACATCCCGCTTTCGGCGATCATGGCCGGCAGCATGGCCTTGAGGCTGTCTACGAATTCGGCCCGTTCGACGCCCGACTGGGCAGCAAACAGGTCGAGCAGCTTGGGCGCGAGGCCCGCATCGTCATAGCGGAGCGATGTCGCGCCAATCGAAAGCGCCTGGGCGATTTCCATGCCGGCCATCATCTGCTGGGCCTGGGCCTCTTCGCTCATCGGATCAAGATCTGAGGCCTGCATGGCGTAGATCTTGTCGAGCATGTCGAGGGTGAAGCCGGAAATGTCGGCAGTGAAATTGAGGGCACCAATATCGGCAAAATCGAGCTTGCTCTCCTCGAATACCATTCGCCCATCGGCCATGGACCAGTTCACCGACTGGGTGAGGTTGCCTGAAATCCTCGTCAGCCCCAGTGCTTCGACGATGGCGCCGGCTTCCGGCTCCTCTTCGCCCAGTGTCGACAGGTCTGCCCAGATATCGGTGATGGCAACGTCGGAATTGATCGATTCCAGTGTCTCAACAGCGTCATAGGCAAATTCGGAGACGGCTTCCATGCCGGCGATCTTGATGACTTCGGCGCCATCGCGCGTCACGGTCAGCGGACCGGTTGCCATGCGGCCAATCATCTGCACGAGCGCTTCAGCGCTGGTATCGCCTTCCGGGGGCAGCCAGAGATCCTCAGCGACGATATCCACCAGGGTCAGATGCCCGGCATGTTCGTCACCGAATTCGAGGTCGAGATCGGGCGTGGTCAGGCTGTCGGCAAAGTAGCTGCCATCGTCATTCTCGACGACACCCGAAAAGGTCAGTTCCGCATCGAAAGCCATGGGGTCCATGCCGGCCATGTTGATGGTCACGCCATCGACCGTAATGGTATCGCCGGACAAATTGGCCTCGCCAAAGCTCATATCATAGCCCATCACCGCATAAACGGCCTCGATGCGATCAACAAAGGTCTGAGCATCGAGCGCCACAGCGGGCTGCATGAAAGCGAGGGCGGCAAGCCCGGTTGCGGTCATCAGGCTGGTGGTCTTGATCGTTCTGATCATCGTATTCATGTCCCTCTTATAGTTATGCGCGTGCTGGTATGGTCCAGTTTGCCAAAGTGTCGACAGATTGCCCCTTGCTCCGGCAAATGCAATGGCGACATGGCGGAAATAGGTCAGCCCGATTTAAATGCGGTTTATTTCAACCTAATGTCGGTCAGATCGCTCAATCCATGTGCAGGAACTGGCGATAGGCCGGGTTTTGGGTTTCGTCCCAATAGGGAAAGCCGATGGCGTCGATATGGGCGAAGAAGTCTGCGCGCGTCTCGACCGGCACCTGCACGCCCACCAGCACACGGCCATAGTCGGAGCCGTGATTGCGATAATGGAACAGGGTGATGTTCCAGGCGTCGTTCAGTCCCTCAAGGAATTTGAGCAGGGCGCCGGGCCGCTCGGGGAACTGAAAGCGAAATACCTGCTCGTCGGTCAGCCCCGCGGCGCGTCCGCCGACCATGTGCCGGACATGGAGCTTTGCCACTTCATTATCGGTCAGATCGGTCACCGAGAGTTCGTTGTCTCGCAAGAACTCAATGATCTCGCGCTTTTCGGCATCGCCGCGGGCGAGTTTCACGCCGACAAAGATGCGGGCGCTGTCTCCGGCGCGATAGCGGTAGTTGAATTCGGTGATAGCGCGATTGCCAATCAGGCGAATGAAGGCCCGGTAGCTGCCCGGGCGTTCGGGAATGGTGACGGCCATCAGCGCTTCAGCGCGCTCCCCGATTTCGGCGCGCTCGGCCACATAGCGCAGCCGGTCAAAATTGACATTGGCCCCGGAATTGATGGCGATCAGTGCCCCATCCTTTGACGCATTGCCGTTTTCGATATCGCGCCGCAGTCCCGCCAGCGCCAGGGCACCCGCCGGCTCGGTGATAGCACGGTGGTCATCGAAAATGTCCTTGATGGCGGCGCAGATTTCGTCGGCGGAGACAGTGACAATATCGTCGAGCAGATCGCGGCACAGGCGGAAGGTCTCATCGCCAACCTGGCGCACCGCCACCCCGTCGGCAAACAGTCCGACCCGGTCGAGCGGCACCGGTCGGCCGGCGGCGATGGCCGACTTCATGCTGGCCGCTTCATCCGGTTCCACGCCAATCACGCGTATTTCGGGACGCAGAAATTTGACGAAGCTGGCAATGCCCGCCGCAAGGCCGCCGCCGCCCACGGGGACATAGATGGCGCCGATGGGCTCGGGGTGCTGGCGCATGATTTCCAGCCCGACCGTGCCTTGTCCGGCGATCACATCCGGGTCGTCGAAAGGATGTACGAAGACGTGGCCGTGCTTTTCCGCTAGGCCGGCCGCATGGGCCCGCGCCGCGTCGAACCCGTCGCCGAACAAGACAACTTCGCCGCCAAGGCGCTTGACCGCATTGACCTTGATGATCGGCGTGGTGGTGGGCATCACCACAATGGCGCGGATGCCCAGCCGGGTCGCGGAAAGCGCTACGCCCTGGGCATGATTGCCGGCCGAGGCGCAGATCACGCCGCGGGCGCGTTCCTCGGCACTCAGATGGACAATGCGATTGTGGGCGCCGCGGATCTTGAAAGAAAAGACCGGCTGCAAATCCTCACGCTTGACCAGGATGTCTTGACCCAGCCGCGCGGACAGCAGGTCCATTTTTTCGAGCGGCGTCTGGACAGCCACCTCATAGACCGAGGAAGTCAGGATCTTGCGGACATAGTCGGTCATCGGTCGGTCTCGAGGCTTTTGATGATGGCGGTGTTGGACGCCTGCTGACACCAGATGGCAACCTTGGGCGATACTGGCGCGGGAGGTTATCGGTGTCCACAGCGTCGCGTCGAGTAAGTCGAGGCTGAACATGTTTTGCGACATGCGCCCGATTGTGTCGTAAACGGTGTCGGTATGTACCGGCATGGCGAGTCTGTCGCTGCTAGTCAATTGAAGGATCAGAACAGTGGCAACGCTCTATTATGTTCAGGGTTTTCGACAGAAGGGCAGTAAGTTGGAGCCTGACCAGCCGCAACAGTGCAAATCAGCGGAAGCGGCAATTGCGGCGGCAGAGCGTATTGCCTCGATGCGAGCCGGGGTGTGGGCCTATTCGGCCGAGGTAGATGTCGAGGCCGACACCTATGACGAGCCCAAGGTGCTGTTCAAGGCGGGCAATCTGCCCGAAGGTGTGGCCGACTGAGTTGCTGCGCTATCAGGTGCGGCGAATTTTATCGACGAAACGGGCCGTTTGGGCCCGTTGCTTTGTTTTGAGGAATTTTCCGTATGACAACCAATGAGCCCGGAGCCGCTGCGCTAGCCGATCCCCGTCGGTGGTTGGCGCTGAGTATCCTGCTCATTGCCAATTTCATGAATCTGATCGATGTGACAATCGTCAATGTGGCGCTGCCATCCATGCGGGAGAATCTGGGCGCCAGCAACGCACAGATCGAATGGGTTGTGGCCGCCTATGTCCTGGCGTTTGCCTTGGGCCTGCTGCCCTTCGGGCGACTAGGCGACATTGTGGGGCGCAGCCGAATGTTTCTGTTCGGCGTGGCGGCCTTTACCGTGGCCTCTGCGCTGTGCGGCATGGCGCCTTCCATTGAAATGCTGATCGGCGCGCGCGTGCTGCAAGGGCTGGGCGGGGCAATGATGACGCCGCAAGTGCTGGCCATCGCCACAGTGACTTTTCCACCGCACGAGCGTGGTCAGGCGTTCTCGCTGTTCGGCCTCTCCGCCGGACTGGCCTCGGTCTGCGGGCCGGTGCTCGGGGGCCTGCTGATCGACGCGCAGCTATTCGGCCTCGACTGGCAGCCAATCTTCCTCGTCAATATTCCGATCGGCATCGCCGCCATTATTGCCGGTTGGTTCCTTATCCCGCGGCTGCCGGGGCATCCGGCGCTGCGCAATGACTATGTGGGCATCGTCCTGTTCGGTCTGGGAATGGTCGCGGTGATCTTCCCGATCATCGAGGGGCGGGCGCTGGACTGGCCGGCATGGAGTTTTGCCATGATGGTGGCCGGCCTTGCGCTGCTCGCGCTGTTTTATTTCTGGCAGAAACGGCGGGCGCGTGCGGGGCAGCCGCAATTGCTCAATTTCGACCTCTTGTCCAATCGCGACTATATGTTCGGCGCCTTTATCGTTACGGTTTTTGCCTCTGGTGTTCCCGGCTTTTTCCTGGTGATTTCGCTCCTGCTGCAATCGGGTTTCGGCTTTTCGCCGCTGCAATCGGGCCTGACCAATCTGCCCTTCTCGGCGGGCGTGCTGATCGCGTCCTTTATCGTCGCGCGTCTCGGAGCGCACTATCTGCGCAGCCGCCTTGCAGTAGCTGCTGGGATGGTGAGCTTCGGTATTGGCTGGCTGCATTTTGTGGTCGCGGGTGCGGGCGACAGCATCGACCCCTGGAGCTTCCTCGTGCCCCTGCTTATCGCGGGCGTTGGCCTGGGTGGCGGCTTTTCCTCACTGTTTCAACTGGTCCTGCGCAATGTGCCGCCGCGTGATGCCGGGGCCGGTTCCGGCGCCTTGCAGGCCTTTCAGCAGGTCGGCGGTGCGCTTGGGGTGGCGCTTGTCGGACAGATTTTTTTCGCCCAACTCGCAAACAACCTGGCAGCCGGGAATGGGCCGGAAGCTGCCTTTGGCGACGCCGCCGCCCTGGCGATGTGGTACCAAGTGGTATCCTTCGGCCTTGTGCTGGTGCTGGCCTTTGTCTTCAAGGGCAATAGTCGGGTGGCCGAGGGGCAGGGCGGGGCCAAGCCGGTTGTCGCAGAGGTGTGACCCACCTCCGGAGCCGGGGTGCGAATAGCGCTCGTTCTGCCTGGATCAGGCCAGTAATTGCCAAGTCTGGTAGGCCGCAAGGACAATAACAAGTCCGCCCACAAGGAGCATCAATGCTCTGGCAGGGATGATCCGAACCACGAATCCGGCCAGCGGCGCTGCCAGCACCCCGCCGGCAACCAGACCGGCTACGGACCAGACGTGACCATAAAGGCCACCCGTCTGTTGCCAATGGCCGGTGAAAAGTGCGGTGACGAACGCGACGGAAACCGCGGTGGTGACGAAGAACTCAACCGTATTGACCGTGCCGACGACATAGCGCGGCGCTCCGCCCGAGCCGATAAGGCTGGATGTGACAATTGGCCCCCAGCCACCCCCGCCCGCCGCGTCGACAAATCCCCCCGCCACGCCGAGCGGGGCAATATAGGCAGTCCCGTGCTCGCGATAGGGCGCGCGGGCCCTGAAGGCTCTGAACAGTATATAGAAGCCCAAAAGACCGAGATAGACGGTCACAAAGGGACGCAGCACAGTGCCGTCTATGGAGGTCAGGACGTAAGTGCCCAATATGCCACCGGCGATGCCGGCGGGAGCCAGACGCCAGAAAAGTCGCCAGTTCACATTGCGCTGGCTGATATGGCTGGTGGCCGAGGCTGCCGTGGTGAACATTTCGGCCGTGTGGACGCTGGCCGACGCCGCGGCAGGCGGAAGCCCAAAGCTGAGCAGCATGGTCGTGCTGACGACGCCATAGGCCATGCCGAGCGCGCCATCGACGATCTGCGCCAAAAAGCCCACGATGGCAAAAACCAGGAACTCTGAAGCCAATACCGCCTCCCTCATCCGATGGGGGAGGCTACCGCGATACTCTACCTTCTTAATAGGGTATTTGGCGCGACGCCATTGCGTTCGCGGGCAGGGTTTGGAAACAGTTTACCTTGATGGCCGCTAACGCACGATCAACGTGCCGGCGCCGAACTCGGTGAAGAGTTCCACCAGCACCACATGGGGCTGTTTGCCATTAAGGATGACGACGCCTTCGACGCCGTTCTCGAGTGCCTCAAGGCAGGTTTCGACCTTGGGGATCATGCCGCCGGAGATGGTGCCGTCGGCGATCAGCGCCTTGGCGTCGCTCACGGTCAGCTCGGGGATCAGCTTGCCGTCCTTGTCGAGCACTCCAGGTACGTCGGTAAGGAACAGCAGGCGTTTGGCGCCGAGCGAACCGGCAATGGCGCCGGCGAAGGTATCGGCATTGATGTTGTAGGTATTGCCATCGCGGCCGGGTGCGACCGGGGCGATCACTGGAATCAGCTCGGAGCGCGCCAACAGATCGAGCAGGGTGCGGTCAACTTCGATAGGTTCGCCGACGAAACCCAGATCAAGCACGCGCTCAATATTGGAGCCGGGGTCCTTGAAGGTCTTTTCGGCCTTTTTGGCAAAGACCATATTGCCATCCTTGCCGCACAGGCCGATCGCCCATTCGCCCTCAGCATTGATCAGCGCCACGATTTCCTTGTTGATCGAGCCGGCGAGCACCATCTCGACCACTTCCATGGTCCGGGCGTCGGTGACGCGCAAACCGCCCTCGAACTTGGATTCAATGCCGAGATTTTTCAGCA
>JBGTUK010000063.1:0-11251 GCA_041939225.1 Devosia sp. | reverse complement strand
GCCACGGTTTCGATGGCGGCCTCGTCATGCAGGCACAGGATGGCCAGATCCACCCCGGCGAGCAGCTCGCGCTTGGCCTGCGGGTCCTTGCGGCGATCCGCCGCGATGCTCACCAGCTCGATGCCTTCCATGTCTTGCAGGCGCTCGCGGATCTGCAGGCCGGTGGTGCCGGCTTCGCCATCGATGAAGATCTTTGCGACCATGGTCATGCCTCCAGTTTTGAACGGTGGTAATGGGGCCGTGGGCCCCCTCCGTCAAGCCCATTGCGTCCGCCTCGCGGGGTGGGTGCAAGGGGCGGGATTGTCATTAGCCGGGGCGAGTGGCAATGATTTGACCAAACGGACAACAGGGAAGAGCGCCATGACCACACCGCACAACCATGCCAAGCCGGGCGACTACGCCGAAGCGGTGCTGCTGCCGGGCGATCCCCTGCGCGCCACATGGATTGCCGAGACGTTTTTCGACACGCCAAAGCAGGTCAATACGGTGCGCAATTGCCTTGGCTATACCGGCACCTGGAAGGGCAAGCCGGTTTCGGTGCAGGCCAGCGGCATGGGCCAGCCGTCGCTGGCGATCTATGTGCACGAGTTGATCAATCTCTATGGCGTCAAGTCGCTGATCCGGGTGGGTACATGCGGGGGCCTGAACGCATCCGTGAAGGTTCGAGACGTGATCCTGGCGCAGGGCGCGTCGACGGACTCTTCGATCGTCAAGGGCCGGTTCGGGGCGTTCAACTTCGCGCCGATTGCCGATTTCGGCCTGTTGCGCTCGGCGGCCGACAAGGCCGATGCCAAGGGGTTGCGCTACCATGCGGGCAATATGCTGTCCTCGGACATCTTCTATCACGCCGATGGCATGGCGGGTTATGACAAGCTGCCCGAGCATGGCGTTATCGGGGTCGAGATGGAAGCGGCGGCGCTCTATACGCTGGCGGCGCGGTTTGGCGTCAAGGCGCTGACCATCTGTACCATGACCGATTGCCTGATCACCCATGAGGAGATCGACGCTGAAGCGCGCCAGACCTCGCTCAAGGACATGGTCGAGCTGGCGCTCGATGTGGCGGTGGAGGCCTGATGGTCCATCCGCGCAGCATTGCCGAACGCCTGTCCGGGGCAATGGACCGCCGCGACGAGGCGCCCAATATTGCCCTGGCCGAGGAGATTGCCGCGCGCAAAGACAAGTCGGCGGTGACAGAGCTGGTGGAACTGGTGCGCGCAGGCACAACACGGCAGCGCAATGACGCGATGAAGGTGCTCTACGAGATCGGGGCGCGGGAGCCGGCGCTGATCGGCGGGCACTGCCCGGTGTTTCTCGAGGCGTTGGGCAGTCGCACCAACCGGCAGGTCTGGGGCGCCATGCAGGCGCTGGACAGTGTGGCCGAACTCCGCGCCGACGAGATTGCGGCGGAACTGCCAAATATCATCGCGGCGGCGGATCAGGGCTCGGTGATTGCCAAGGATCGCTGCACCTCGCTGCTGACCAAGCTGGCGCGGTCGGGCTATGCCGAAAAGGCGGTGCCGATCCTGGTCGAACGGCTCAAATCGGCCGCGCCCAACCAGTTTCCCACCTATGCCGAGCAAACCGCCAGCGTGGTGACCCAGGCCGAAAAGCCTGGCCTGATCGAGATCATTCGCAATCGTCTGAACAAAATCACGCAGCGCGCCAAGCGCGAGCGGATGGAGAAGCTGCTGCGCAAGCTCAACGGTTAGCAGGTTGGTTTCGGCCAAGGCGCGGGAAAACCGGGTTGCCTGCTGAAGCGCAATAGGCATTTCTGCCCAGCCCATTTGCGGACGTTCAACGGAAAAGGCAGGACATTGGTGACCCCGACAATTGACACAGCAGAAGGCGTTGCCTGGCATCTCGATGCCCTGACGGCGCGGGTGCCGGCGCTGCAGCCGATGCGCCAAGCGGTCGGCGTGGTGTTGCCGCGGGTTAATCCCAAGGGGTTTGCCGGCATGGCCAAGGTGATTTGCGGGCAGCAATTGTCGGTGGCAAGTGCGGCGGCGATCTGGGGGCGGTATGAAAGCCTGCCCGGTGCGCTGGCGCCGGAGAGCTATCTGGACCTCAGCGAAGAGGCGGTGCGAGCGACAGGTTTTTCGCGCGGGAAGTTCCTGGCGCTGCGGGCGGTGGCTGAAGCCATTGCCAGCGGTGAACTGGACCTGGCGCACATCGACACGCTGCCGGCCGAGGAGGCGAGCGCGCGTCTTGTGGCGCTCAAGGGGATCGGGCCCTGGACGGCAGAGGTCTATCTGCTGTTCTGCGCGGCGCATCCCGATATCTTCCCGGCTGGCGATCTGGCCCTGCTCAAGGCGGCACATCACGGTCTTGGGCTTGACGCTCGCCCAACCATCAAGGAGATGATCGGGCTGGCGCAGGACTGGTCGCCGCACCGCTCGGCGGCGGCGCTGTTGTTCTGGCGCTATTTTGCTGCGCTCAAGAACAGGGATTCGAGCCTTTTATGATCAAGCTTTCCGGCCCCATGCTCGCACCCGCCAATGGCGGGGCTCCCGATAGTGCCGTGGTGCTGCTGCATGGCTATGGCAGTGATGGCAATGACCTGATCGGGCTGGCGCCGCATTGGCAAGGGGTGTTGCCGGGGGCGATGTTTGTGGCGCCACATGCGCCGATCGGCACCGAAATGGGCGGGTTTCAGTGGTTTCCAATCGACTGGACCGGCGACCGGGTCGCCAGCCGGCAGACCGGGGTGCTTGCAGCCCGGCCGGTGGTGGCGGAATTCCTTGCCGATCTCTGGAACCAGACCGGGATCGCGCCAGAGCGGACCCTTCTGGGCGGGTTCAGCCAGGGCGCGATGATGGCACTGCATGTGGGCACGGCCTTGCCTGCCGACCAGCGATTGATGGGGGTCATTGGATTTTCCGGCGCCTATCTGCCGCCGGACGGATTTGGTGCTGACACACTGGCCCGGCCGCCGGTGTGCTTGGTGCATGGCGATGTGGATGAAGTGGTCGATCCCAATCTCAGCGCCGAGGCCAAAAATGTGCTTGGTGAGGCAGGTTTTGATGTCAGCTATCATGTCAGCCGGGGCGTGGGGCACGGTATTGCCCCGGACGGCCTGGGTTTTGCGACCGATTTCATTGCGCGGGTCAGTAAAAAATAAGCTTTGCGTTCCCGCTTCACACGCCCGACACAAAGGGCTTAGTATAAGAGGGCTATGGACTTACGCGATTCCCGCTTCGGGAGACTCAAGTGACTATCCATGTGTCGCCTGAGGCTTGTCCCGCCCTTGTACTGAACGCCGACTTCCGGCCGCTCAGCTACTATCCACTGTCTCTGTGGTCCTGGCAGGATGCAATCAAGGCGGTGTGCCTGGATCGCGTAAATATCGTCTCCCATTACGACACGGTCATTCATTCCCCCAGCTTCGAAATGCGGCTGCCCAGCGTCGTGTCGCTGCGCGATTATATCAAGCCGGCACGGCACCCTGCGTTCACGCGTTTCAATGTATTTCTGCGTGACCGCTTCCAGTGCCAATATTGCGGCAGCACGCATGACCTGACGTTTGATCATGTCATTCCGCGCTCCAAGGGCGGGCTCACGACATGGGAAAACGTCGTGGCGGCCTGTGCGCCGTGCAATCTGCGCAAGGCCAATCGACTGCCCAAAGAGATCAAGATGTTCCCGCATCAGACGCCCTATGCGCCCACCGTGCATGACCTGCACAATAATGGCCGGGCCTTCCCGCCCAACCATTTGCACCAGAGCTGGCTGGACTATCTCTATTGGGATATCGAGCTGGAGCCCTAAAGGGCGAGGCGTGGGATTGGTGCAGGAGCGCGAGGCGCGACTGCGGGCGTCACTTGAACGCGGGATGACGGATATCGAAGTGGGGCACGTCCGACAGCTAACGCGATCGGGCTTTCCCGGGCTGTGGGGCGCCCTTTGTCAGTTCCGCTGGCGACGAGCCTGAAACACGATCGACAGCCCCAGCAAACTGACGATCGCTGCGGAGATGAGAGCGTTGTAGCCGGCCATTGAAATGCCCAGGAAACGGAACTGTACGACGTCGCAGCCGATGACCGGCTGCAAATCGGTGAGCATATCCATCGAGATGTCACTACCGACGCCGGCGCAAGCGGTCGGGCCAGGCCAGAAGCCCCATTCCACGCCGGAATGGAAGCCACCCATATAGGCGCCCCAGACAAACAGCGCCGCGACGATGGCCATGGCGACATACCACACGGTGAGCGGTAGCCGGTTCCAGAGGAGGAGAACGAGGGCCAGGAGCGGGAGGCCCCAGTAATAGGGCAGGCGCTGTTCAAGGCAGAGTTCGCAAGGTTGCAGGCCGCCGATGAATTGCGAACCCAGCGCCCCAAGGATGGTGACGAGGCCCAGGATAAAGGCCAGGCCGGCGGCAATCTTGTCGAGGGGGCGCGAGAAAGTCATGGCAAAGAACTCGGTGTGACGCTGTACTGGTTAGGCAAATAGAGGGCGATTGTGGCCTTGGCCAGAGCCAAACGGGCTCGTGATCAATCGCCGGGGCGGGAAATGCCGAGTGCCTGACGCAGCGCGATAGCATTGGCGGGGGCGTGCAGTTTGTCCTCGTGCACGAAATAGGCGTAGACGTCCCGACCGGCGTCGCGCCATTGCCCCATGGTAGCTGCCCATTCGGCGATGTCCGCATCCGTGTAGCCAGTGGCATCGGCGCGCGCCGGGCCCTGCAGGCGGCAATAGGCGAAATCGGCGGTCTGTTCGCGCGCGGGACTTTCCGCGGTGTCGGCGATCACGCGGGCGACATTGTGCCGGGACAACAGGGCGTTGACCTCGGGTGCATCAAAGCTCTGGTGCCGTGGCTCGATGGCGTGGCGAATGGGGCCCACTCCATTGGCGTCGAGAAAGGGTTCAACCCGGGCCGGGTCGGCCTTTTGCGCGAGGGCGAGATAGTTTTCGATGTCTTTTGGCAGCATCTGCAGAAATGCAGCAAAGCTGTCCGGATCATAGGTCAGGTTGGGCGGCAATTGCCAGATAAACGGGCCCAGCCGGCTGCCCAGGGCCAGCGGACCGGAAGCAAAGAAATTGGTGAGCGGTTCGGCGCTGTTCTTCAGACGCCTGATATGGGTCACCAATTGCGGACCCTTGAGAGAAAACTGGAAGCCTTCCGGCGTTTCACCGGCCCAGCGAGCAAAGCTGGCCGGCTTCTGATTGGCGCGGAAGGTGGCATTGATCTCGATGCTGGTGAGGCGATCGGCGGCGTGGGCCAGCTCCTTTTTCTGCACCAGTCCCTTGGGGTAGAAGGTGCCGCGCCACGGCGCATAAACCCAGCCTGCGGTGCCTGTGCGAATAGTACCAGTCGCGCTCATGGGGGACTCCCTTTGCGGCCAGATTGGCGCTGGGCGCACAGAATGGCAATGGGGACCAGCAGATTGAGCACTGGTCGAAGCATGTCGGGACAGGCTAATCTTTTTTTGCCGCATTTGGGTGCATGGTGAATGTGAAGTTTCGAGGGGCCGTCTTTTTGCGCCACACCGCTATTCTATCCGTGACTGCCGCCATGCTGGCCGGCCTGGGACCAACCTCGGCGCAGGCCTGCGAGGCCTTGCGTCTGGTCAATGGCGGGGTCGTGACCGAGGTTACCGACGGGGATACGGTGGTGCTTGATTCGGGGCTGGTCGTCCGCCTGATCGGCACCCAGGCGCCCAAACTGCCCTTGGGTCGCGAAGGGTTTCCGACCTGGCCGCTGGCACCCGAGGCCAAAAGCGCGCTGGAAAGGCTGGTGCTGAACCAGCCTGTGCAGCTGGGCTACGGGGGCGAGGAGGTGGACCGTTACGAGCGGGCCCTGGCGCATCTGTTTGTGCATGACGTGGCCGAGGAACCGGTCTGGGCCCAGTTGCATATGGTCAGAACCGGGCTGGCGCGGGTTTATTCCTTCCCGGACAACCGGCAATGCCTCGATCAACTCTTTGCCGGCGAGGCCCGGGCCCGTGCGGAGCGGCTTGGCATCTGGACCGATCCCTATTACAGCGTGCGGAGGGCAGATCGTCCGGCCGAACTGGCAAAACTGGCGGGCAATTATGAATTGGTGGAAGGCCGGGTCTTGCTGGCGGACCGCAGCGGTTCGCGGGTCTATCTCAATTTCGGCCGAATCTGGAAGGAAGACTTCACGGTAGTCATCGAGGCACCTGCACTCAGACTGTTCGATCGCGACGGTCTGGACCCGCTGAGCCTGGATGGGGCGGTGATTCGCGTGCGCGGGTGGGTAGACAATCGGGATGGTCCACGCATCGAGGTCACCCATCCCGAGCAGATCGAGGTTCTGGCGAGGTGAAGTCCGCGCGAATGGGTAGCAAGTTTGTGCGTATGGGGATGTTGGCCGTCAGCCTTGTGGCGCTGACGGCCTGTTCGTCGCTGGTCGGTTCCGGCGTCAATGTGGCGCGCACGGGTGACAATCCGGCCCCGATTGTGGTGCCCGAGGGAACCGACCCGGACGATTCCGTGCTCGGCCTGCGCGAGCATCCGCGTATCGTTTCGGCCTATGGCGGTGTCTATGAAGACCGGCCGGCCGAAATCATGGTGGCGCGCATTGTCGGTCGGCTATTGGCTGCCGCAAATCAGCCCGACGCGAAATATCAAGTGACCATTCTCGATACGTCCGAGGTCAATGCCTTCGCCCTGCCTGGCGGCTATATCTATGTCACACGCGGCATTCTCGCCCTGGCGTCGGACACCAGCGAACTGGCGGCGGTGCTGGCGCATGAAATCGCCCATGTCACCCTGCGTCATGCGCGGGCACGGACCGACCGGACGCGTCAGACCCAGATTGTCGACCGGGTGATTACCGGCATTTTCGGGGGCGATACCTCGACCGATGCCAGCGCCAATCGGACCCGCGAAGAGCTTGCGGCATTCAGCCGGAGCCAGGAGCTGGACGCCGACCGGGAAGGTATCAAATTTGCCGGCAAGGCCGGGTACGACCCGCAGGCGGCGGCGCGCTTCCTCGGGGTAATGAGCCGGTTTGCGGCGTTCTCGGCCGGTGCGGTCAGCGGCAGCGATGGCTTTCTGTCCTCGCATCCCTCCACCCCGGCGCGGATCGAGACGGCGATGAACACCGCGCGCTCGATGTTCGGCCCGACCGGGGTCGGCGAGTCCGATCGCGAAGGCTATCTGTCGGCCATTTCCGGGCTCAGCTTCGGTGACAGCCCGGCGCAGGGGTCGATTGTGGGGCAGCGCTTCATTCATCCGGCCAGCAAGTTTACCTTCACCGTGCCGCAGGGCTATAGCCTGCAGACTTCGCAGAGTGCCGTGGTCGGGGTGGCCGGTGATGGCGAGGCGGTACGCTTTGACAGCGCGCAGGTGCAGTCGAGCATGTCGCTGACCGATTATCTGAAGTCGGGCTGGATAGCCGGGCTCAAGGCCGACACGGTAACGGCCAGCGAGCATAACGGCATCGAAATGGCGTCGGGCCTGGCCCAGACCGATCAATGGTTCTTCCGGGTGGCGGTGATGCGGCTCGACGGCGAGGTGTATCGCTTCATCTTTGCCGCCAAGAGCGATAGCCAGCGCTTTGCGCAAGGGGCCCAGGCAACGCTGGAGAGCTTCCGGCGCACCAATGCCTCCGATCTCAGCCAGATCCGGCGGCTGGCGATCAAGCTGGTTACTGCGCGGGCGGGCGACACGGCCGACCGGCTGGCCGGACAGATGGCCAATATCGGCAAGGCGCGCGAGTTGTTCTACATCATCAATGATCTCTATCCCGGCGATCCGCTGGTGCCGGGACAGCGCTACAAGGTGGTGGCGCGGCCTTAGGAGCCGCGAGCGGCTAGAGAAGGTCGCAGAGGGCGGCGATCAGGGGTTCGTCGGCGGGCGGCATGGGATAGTCGCGCAAGGCTTGCGGGCGTACCCATTTGAGCGCCTTGTGTTCGGCGGTATGCGGTGTGCCCTGCCATTTGCGGCAGACATAGAGCGGCATCAGCAGGTGCATCTTCTCGTAGGAATGGCTGGCAAAGGAAAGTGGCGCCAGGCACGCCTCCTTGGTCTCGATTTCCAGTTCTTCACGCAATTCCCGAATCAGGGCGGCTTCGGGAGCCTCACCCGGCTCGACCTTGCCGCCGGGAAATTCCCACAGACCAGCCATGGATTTACCCTCGGGGCGCTGGGCGATCAGCACCCGGCGGTCAGCATCCACCAGGGCACAGGCGACCACGAGCAGCAGGGGTTTGTCGGTCACGCGGGGCCTCCGGGGATGCGGTATGAATAGTCATATTGGTGGGTATAGCCGAGGGATGCGTAGAGCGCCTTGGCGGCGGTGTTGTCGGCCTGCACGTTGAGGGCGGCAAAACGGGCGCCGGTTTCATATGCCCAGCAAAGACCCGTGCGCATCATGGCGGCGGCGAGACCCTGGCGGCGGCGCGCCGGGTCGGTGATGACATTGCCGGTAATGGCGATGCCATCGGCGATGGCCATCAGGCCCGAGGCGACGACATTGCCCTCCCGCTCGACGACAATGCCACAGGCCGGGACGGTCATGCTGGCCAGGAGGGCCTGAAGCTTGTGCATCTGTTCGGGCTGGTAATGCTGCAGATCGCGTTGGGCTGAAAGAAACAGCGGATCAGCCAGATCGAGAATAGCGCCGCCTGGATCGGGTCGCTGCGGGCCAAGAGGCATGGCGTAAAGGTGACTGTGGTCAATGCGGCGCCACTGGGCGGCATCAAGCGCTGCGGTCAGCGCCGGGCTCTCAAGCGGTGTGGTGCGCACGACGGGGGGCAGATTGCGCTCTGTGAACCAATCCACTGCCTGTGCCAGACGGACCGCGGCCTCGCTTTGGTCAGCGGGGTGGAAGCATTGCATGGAATTGGCGCGCTTGGTGTAGCCATTGGCGGCACGGCGCACCCAAGCGCCGTCCCAGTCGACCTCGATGCCGGGCCAGGCCATGAGGCCGGCGCGCTCGAAGGTTTCAACCGTGGGCAGGCTCACATCAGCTCCGATAGTCGCCATTGATGGTGATGTAGCCGTGCGTAAGGTCGCAAGTGTAGACCGTGGCCGCGCCCTCGCCGAGACCAAGGGAAACGGTGAGTTCGAGTTCTTCGCCCTTCATATAGGCGCTGGTGGCGGCTTCGTCATAGCCAGCGGCGCGCTCGCCATTGCGGGCCACGACCAGATCGCCGAAGCGAATGGTGAGCTTGTCGCGGTCGGCCGGTTCGCCCGCCTTGCCCACGGCCATGACCACACGGCCCCAATTGGCGTCTTCGCCGGCAATGGCGGTTTTGACCAGAGGCGAGTCCGCAATGGCCTTGGCAACGCGGAAGGCGCTCTGGTCGGAAACCGCGCCTTCGACATGCACAGAGACCTGCTTGGTGGCGCCTTCGCCGTCGCGGACCACATGGATCGCGAGTTCGAACAGGACGTCGGACAGGGCCTGGCCGAAAATTTCGGCGCGGGGATCGTCAAGGCTCAATATGGGCTCGACCTGGGCCTTGCCGGTGGCAAAGGCGAGCAGGGTATCGGAGGTCGAGGTGTCGCTGTCGACGGTGATGGAATTGAAGCTGGTCTGGTTGTGCTGGACGAGCAGGGCCTGCAGGACATCGGCAGCGATGGGCATGTCGGTGACCAGGAAGCTGAGCATGGTGGCCATATCCGGCGCGATCATGCCTGACCCCTTGGCGATACCGTTGATCCTGACCTCAACGCCGTCGATCTCGAGCACGGCGCCGGACAGCTTGGGATAGGTGTCGGTGGTCATGATGGCCCTAGCCGGGTCGATCCACGGCGTAGCGGCCATGCGGGTGGCGGTTTCATCCAGCACGCCGGCAAATTTGGACGCGTCGAGGGGTTCGCCGATCACACCAGTGGAGGCGAGGAAAATCTGGTCGGTCGAACAGCCGAGGGCCTCGGCGGCAATCTGGGCGGTCTGCTGTACCGAATCCTTGCCCTTGATCCCGGTAAAGGCGTTGGCATTGCCCGAATTGACCACCAGGCCACGGGCCCTGCCGCCGGGCAGGTTAGCGCGGCACCAATCAACGGCGGCCGAGGCGCATTTCGAGCGGGTGAGCACGCCGGCCGCGACGGTGCCTTCGTCAAAGGCCATCAGCAGCACATCGGTACGGTTCTTGTATTTGATGCCGGCTTCAGCGGTGGCGAAGCGGACGCCCTCGATTTCGGGCAGGTCCGGATAGGATTTTGGGGCGAGCGGGGAAACCGGATGGGCGGCCATGGGCAGAAACCTTAAGCGGGGCAATAAGCTGACAAGGGTGTGCCCCAAAGCTGCGGCAGGCGCAAGACGCCTGCCGCAGAGGTCCGGGTTCTGCGATCAGGTCCCGCTGGGATGCTCCGGCGCCGCATGCAGGATTTGCGTTTCCGTCGAGTGGGTCAGGTGCAGATAGCGTTCGAACTGCACGAGAACGTCAGCGATGATCTGGTCGCGATGCATGCCCATGATGTCATAACCCCTGCCGCCGCTAGAGAAATAGGTGCGGGCCTCATAGCGCAGTTCGGGCTTGCGGCCACCAAGCGGAGCCAGGATCGGCATCGGCTGACTGGCCAGGCTGACGCCATAGACGAAGTCGCGCATGCCTTCGGCCGGAGCACGCAAGGCAATGGCGCCGCCGTCTTCGTCCATAACTTCGGCAGGGCGGCCCCCCTGGGTCAGTTCACTGGCAACCTGGGTCAGGGCCGGGCGCACTTCCTTTTCGAGGAAGTGCTCGATTTCGCGCTGGCTCGGAGCCCGTAGCATCAAGCCCAACCGCCGTTGCCAGGTGACCCCGGAGGCGGGCTGAGCTGGCGCAAAGGAGGTCACTGCGTGGGCGTCCTGCTGGGCGAGGTCGGCGCGCATGCCGATGAACAGCGCCCAGACCAGAGCCAGCATGACGAAGGTGAAGGGCAGGGCACTGGCAATGGTGGCCGATTGAAGGGCCCCCAGCCCCCCGGCCAGCAAAAGGCTAGCAGCGACGACGCCTTCCATGACGCACCAGAAGACGCGCTGGCCGGTGGTGGTGGCGGTTTCACCGCCTGCCGCGATGGAATCGACCACCAGGGAGCCGGAGTCCGAGGAGGTGATGAAGAAGATCGCCACCAGGAGAATGGCCAGGGTCGAGGTGATCGCCGGGAATGGCAGATAGGTGAAGAACTGGAACAGACCCACCGACACGTCATTGGCGATGGCATTGCCCAGTTCACCAGCGGCTATGCCAGTATCGATGAAGATGCCGGTATTGCCGAACACAGTCATCCAGAAGAAGGTGAAGCCGGCCGGGATGAACAGCACGGCGGTGACGAATTCGCGCTCGGTGCGGCCCCGCGA
>JBGTUK010000062.1:0-11309 GCA_041939225.1 Devosia sp. | reverse complement strand
CAAAATACGATGACGTAAGAAAACACAACTCGCGAATTAATCGCGCTTTGCGTCATCAATGCGGCGAATGACTTCGTCAGCTTTCTCGTCGTCCACGTCGTCCTGCTGCTTAATGGCTCCACGAACGTCAATCGTAGGCTTGCCGCCTGTACGGATTTGCATAATTTCAGCGTGCGGAAACGCGGGAAAAAGCGAAACGCGCCATTATGGCGGGCATCGTATACTCAAATGAAAACCGATTGGACAATGCCGGTCGCCGTCGGCTTTGGAATCAAGACTGCCGAGGACGCCGCCGAGATTGGCCAGCACGCCGACGGGATCGTGGTCGGCACGGTGCTGGTCGATGCCATCGGCAAGTCCCTGGAAGATGGCAAGGCCACGGACAAAACCATCGGGACGGTGTGCGAACTGGTCGCCGATCTGGCCGGTGGAGTGAAGCGGGCCAGAGGTTAACGCTGTCCACAACCTGTGAGTGAGGCGCTTTGCGGCTTGCCGCAGGGCCTGATAAGAATTGCCACAATTGACGACTACGTGATCCAGACAGGATCACCGCGAAAGGCCGCGCCATGAACTGGATCGACAATTTCGTCCGCCCCAAAATCCGTTCCTTCCTCTCCAACAAGCGAGAGACGCCGGAAAATCTCTGGGTCAAGGACCCGGAATCCGGCGAGATGGTGTTTTACCGCGATCTCGAAGCCAACCAGTGGGTGGTGCCCAATTCGGGCTATCACATGAAGATCAAGCCGGCTGACCGGCTGGCCGTTTTCCTTGATGATGGCAAATATGATCTGGTGCCGGTGTCCTCCGTGCCGGTCGATCCGCTGAAATTCCGCGACCAGAAGCGCTATACCGACCGCCTCAAGGAAAATCGCGCCAAGACCGGGCATGAGGACAGCGTGTTGGTGGCCACGGGCAAGCTCTATGAGCGCGCCGTGACGGTGGCCATCCAGGATTTTGATTTCATGGGCGGCTCGCTGGGCATGGCGGCCGGACAGGGCATCATTACCGGTATCGAGACCGCTGCGCGGCTCAAGACCCCGTTCGTCCTGTTCGTCTCTTCGGGCGGCGCTCGCATGCAGGAAGGCATTCTGAGCCTGATGCAGATGGCCCGTACCACCGTGGCCGTGCTGCGCCTGCGCGAGGCCGGCCTGCCGTTTTTCGTGGTGCTGACGAACCCGACCACCGGTGGCGTCACCGCCTCTTATGCCATGATCGGGGATGTGCATATTGCCGAGCCGGGCGCCTTGATTGGCTTTGCCGGTCAGCGGGTGATCGAGCAGACCATTCGCGAAAAGCTGCCCAAGGGCTTCCAGCGCTCGGAATACCTGCTCAGCCACGGCATGGTCGACATGGTGGTGCATCGTCACAATCTGCGTTCCACCATCGGCTCGCTGGCGGCAATCCTGACCAATGCGCCGCCCAATGAGGCGATCACGGCTACCAGCCCCAAGGCGCTGACCGACCAGTCCAGCCTGCGCGATGCCGCCGTTGCCGCCGAGGGCGACGATGATCTTGATCCGCCGGCTTCAGCAGCCCACGCCGAATAGCGCATAGTCGCAGTTGCGGACTGGACAGGCCCGGTTCGCGACTGTTCTATCCGCGGCATGAGTGCCGACGCCCGATTCCCTGATGTGATGCTGCTCGCCGCTGGGCTGGGCACGCGTTTGAGACCCCTCACCGACACCTTGCCCAAGCCGCTGGTATCGGTGGGCGGGGTGCCGCTGATCGAGCGCATCATGGCCAATGCCCGGGCCGAGGGGGCAAAACGTTTCGCCGCCAACGCGCATTACCGCGCCGACCAGTTGCTGGCCCATTTTGGCGGGCTGCTCAAGGTCAATCGCGAAGACACGTTGCTCGACACCGGGGGCGGGGTCAAGGCGGCGCTACCGATGCTGGCTTCGGACCCGTTCTTCGTGATGAACACCGACGCTTTCTGGCCGGCGGGAAGCGATGCGCCACTGGCTCGAATGTGTGCGCGCTTTTTAGACCCGGCCGATATCGTGCTGCTTTGTGCGCAGCCCGCGCGCGCCAGCGGCTTTGCTCGCAGCCACGACTTCTGCCTTGATCCGATGGGCCGGATCACCCTCGATTATGGTGCGCCGGTGATTTATGCGGGCGTTGCACTGATGGGCCGGACCATTCTGGCTGTCCGATGTCACGATAATTCTGCCGACTCGCCGGGCGCAGGACCAACTGGCGGAGGCCTTTGCCCGCCACCCCGCTTTTGGCGGTCTGTTGCCCGATATGCGCACTTTTGGCGGCGAGGTGAAAGATGAAGAGCCTTTCCTGCCGCCGTTCGACACGGAGCCAGACCCCAAGCCGGCCAGCGCGCTGCGTAGGCGGTTGGTCCTGTCTGAACTCGTTGCTGCCTGGGCAAAGACAGACGAGGGGCGCGAGGCGTTTTCAACCCCGCCGACCGCGGCGGAAATCTTCTCGATGGCCGAATCGCTGGGGCGGCTGATCGATGATTTACATATCGAGGAGCGCAGCGCCGCTGATATTCGCGCGCTGGGTGCGGAGATGGCGCTGGAGCTGGGCAATTACTGGCAGCAGACGCTGAAATTTCTCGATATTGCGCTCGAGGCCTGGCCGGCCATGCTGGCAAGGCTGGACATGGCCGACCCTGCAGCGCTGCGGCGCAAGAGGCTGGACCGGCAGGCAAAGGCCGCGCCGTTCCTCTTCTCGGACCGACCAGTTATCGCGGCAGGGTCCACTGGCTCGATCCCGGCCACCGCAAGGCTGCTCAAAACCATTGCCGGGCTGCCGCGCGGGGCGGTGGTGCTGCCCGGGCTCGACCGGACAATGAGCCCGACGATGCTGGCGAGCTTTACCGATCCTGACAATAATCCGCATGGGCACCCGCAATATGGGCTGGCCCAATTGCTGAACAGCTTCGGTGCCGAACCGGGACAGGTTCGCGAATTGTGCGCGGCAGAGCATCCGCGCACCAGACTGATCAATCTGGCGCTGGCACCGACCGGACAAACTGCCTTGTGGCCGGAACAGCGGTTCTCGCCAGCGTCGCTGGATGCAGCGCTTGACGGCGTGTCGATTATTCGCGCCCGCAATGAAGACGAGGAAGCCAGGGCCATTGCGCTGGCCGCTCGTAATGCGCTCGACAGCGACCAAAGCGTGGGCATTGTAACGCCGGACAGCAATCTGGCGCGGCGCATTGCAGCGGAGTTGAAGCGCTTCGATATCTTAGTCGACGATGCGGCCGGGACGCCGCTTTATCATGCCCCGGCGGGACGGCTGGCGCGGCAATTGCTCAATCTGGTGCAGAACAATTGCGCGGCGGTGGACCTCCTGGCGCTGCTGCGCAATCGGGCCACCACGCTGGGACTGGAGCGCGGCGCTGTGGTGGCGCTGGCGGACGAGATCGATCTGGGGCTGTTGCGCGGACAGCGCCCGGCGCCGGGCATTGCGGGGATCCGGGCAATGCTGGCGGCACATCTGGGCGGCAAGCTGAAATATCCGGCCCGAAGGCTGCTACCGCGGCGCGGCGAAGAGATTGCCGATCTGCTGGCCCGGCTCGAGATGGCATTAGCGCCGCTTTTTGCCGTGATGGCAGAGCGCGCGCTGCCGGCATCGGCTCTGGCGGGGGCCCTGGGACGGGCGATGGCAGCGGTCGGCCCAGGCACGCCCCTGCCCGGCCGGCCCGAGTTCGAGGCCTGGGTCGCCGACATGCAGGGGTTGAGCGGGGAGGGACATCGTTTTGCGCCGCGCGGGCTGGAGGATGTATTGGCGGCGCTGATGACCGGCATTGAGGTTCGTCAGGCCGGGCTCGAGGAGCGGCGCGACGATATCGCCATCTGGGGTCAGCTTGAGGCGCGGCTGATGAGCCCGGATGTGCTGATCCTGGGCGCGCTCAACGAAGACAAATGGCCGGCCACGGCCAATCCTGGCCCCTGGTTGAGCCGCGGTATGCGTCTGGCTGCGGGCCTCGAGCCACCCGAGCGGCAGCAGGGGCTGGCCGCGCATGACTTCGCCCAGGCCATGGGCAATGGTCATATCGTTTTGGCCTATGCCGACCGGGTCGGGTCGAGCCCGACGCTGGCCTCGCGCCTGATCCAACGGCTCGATGCCTTTATCGGTGAGGGCATGGCGGCGCAATTGCGGACCAGGGGCGATGTCTGGACCGGACAGGCAAGGCGGCTCGACGCGGTGGCGCGGGTCGTGCCTGCACGGCGTCCGGCGCCCAACCCACCCATTGGCGAGCGCCCGCGCAAGCTGTCGGTCACCGAGATCGAAACACTGATGCGCTCGCCCTATGATCTTTATGCCAAGTATGTGCTCAAGCTGAAGCCGCTCGATGCGCTGGGCGAAGACCCCGATGCGCGCGAGCGCGGCACCATCATCCACGCCATCTTTGCCCGCTTCGTCTTTGAAGAGCGCGATCCGGCGGCGCCCGAGGCGCTGACGCGGCTGATGGAGATAGCCACCGAAGAATTTGCCGGGCTCGAGGCCATTGGCGAGCGGCGCGACATCTGGTTGCGGCGCTTTGCAACGGCAGCCGCGCAGTTCCTCGACTACGAACGCGGACGCTCGGGGCTGGTCGAGAAACGGCATGCCGAGATTTCGGGGCGATGGGAGCTGAAGCTGGCCGAGCCTTTTGCCATTACCGGCCAGGCCGACCGCGTCGATCTGCTCAAGAATGGCACGCTGGAAATCCTTGATTTCAAGACCGGCTCGCCCCCCAGCAGCGCCAGCATGAAGGCCTTCGAGGCGCCGCAATTGCCGGTGGAGGCAATGATGGCGCTCAATGCGGGGCTCAAGGATGTTCCACCGGCCGATACCAGCGCGCTGACCTATATCAAGATCGGACTGGGACCGGACGCCTTCAAACCGAGCGCCTTTGCGACCGCTGACGGGATGAGCGTGATGGCGGTGGCCAAGGAAGTGTTCCGGCGGGTGCAGGCCCATATCGACTATTTCCTGTTTCACCAGACCGCCCTGCCCGCGCGCCTGTTGCCGCTCAAGGGTCAGCGCTTTGCCGGGGCCTATGACCATCTGGCGCGGGTCGATGAATGGACCGCTGTCGATGGAGAGGACGAGGCATGAACGATCGTGGCGATTTGGTCGTGCCCAGCGACACCAGCCAGAGCCAGGCGCTGGCCGGTAATCCGGAATACTCGATCTGGGTGGAGGCCAATGCAGGGTCCGGCAAGACCTTCGTTCTCACCACAAGGGTGCTGCGCCTGCTGCTGGCTGGGGTCAAGCCGCAATCAATCCTTTGCCTGACCTATACCAAGGCAGCGGCGGCCGAAATGCGCAAGCGTGTCGGCGCCAGGCTGGCCGCATGGGCGGTCGCGGATGCCGCAGTATTGCGCGAGGAACTGACAAAGTTGACCGGGCGAGACCCGGACCGGCGGCTGCTTGAGGATGCCCGTACGCTGTTTGCCAAGGCGCTCGAAACCCCCGGTGGGCTGCGCATTCTGACCATTCACGCCTTTTGCGAGGCAGTGCTGCACCGTTTTCCCATCGAAGCGGGGGTGCCGTTCGATTTTGCGGTGATCGAGGATGACCGGCGGGCACAGATGCTGCTGGCGGCGCGTGAAAGCGTACTGGCCGATGGACTGCGCGGTGGGGAGAACGCAGAGGCGGTCGAGACCCTGTTCACCCTGCTGAGCGACAGCGCCATTACCGATGCCATCGGGGCGACATTGGCCGAAGGGGCCAAGCTCAAGCCGGTGCTGGCCGATATCGACGGCGCCAAGGCGCGGCTGCGAGCCGTGGTGGGCGTGACCGGCACGGCGTCAGAGATTAAGAGGGAAATCGTTACGGCCAGCGCACTGACCAAGTCCGTTTGGCAGGAAATCATGTCGAGCTTTGATGCTGCCCCAACGGGACGGCGCTTTGTCGACATGGTGGCCCGGCTCGATCCGGAGCGACTAAGCGCACACCAGCTTTGCGATCTGTTCGTCACCGAGGACAAGCAGAAGGTCAAGCATCCCCGCGCGCGCCTGCTCAACGCGGCCCAGGCGAGGACCAAGCCCCACTTGCAAGCCTTGCTGGAGGGCGAACGCGAGCGGATCTTTGCGCTCGATGGCCAGCTATGCGGGGCGCTGCTGGTGGAGCGCAGCGAAGCCGTGCTCGACGTCGTGGCGGCAATCGCGGTGCGCTACGAGACCGAGAAACGCCGCCATGCACTGCTCGATTTCGACGATCTGGTGGACAAGCTGGGCGACCTGTTTTCCAACCAGGCGCTGGGGCCGTGGGTGCAATACAAGCTCGATGCGGGTATCGACCATATTCTGGTCGACGAGAGCCAGGACACCAATGAGCAGCAATGGCGCGTGGTCAATGCGCTGGCGGACGAGTTCTTCTCTGGCGCCGGTGCCGTGACACGACCTCGCTCGGTATTCGCCGTGGGCGACCAGAAGCAGTCGATCTACTCCTTCCAGGGCGCGCAGCCCGTATTGTTCGGCGAAACCGGGCGACAGATGGCCCGCCGCGCCGGCGAAGCCGACAAGCCGTTCCGGCAGGTGCGGCTGCACACCAGCTTCCGCACGCTAAAGGGAATTCTCGAGGCGGTGGATCGGGTCTGCGACCGCGCCGATATCCAGCAAGCGCTGCTTTCGGACGACAAGGTCATTCATCAGCCGGCGCGCAGTCAGCCGGGCGGCCATGTGGTATTGTGGCCACCAGTGCAGGATGAAGAGGTCGAGCGCGACACCAGCGCCTGGCCGCGCGTGGCGGTGGAGGCCGAGCAGAGCGCCAACCGACAGGTGGCGCTGCGCATTGCCCGGGAAATTCGGGGCTGGATCGAAAACGGACGGGTTCTGGCCGAACGGAACCGAATTGTGCGCGCTGATGACGTGCTTATCCTGGTGCAGAAGCGCGGACCACTGTTCAAGGAGATCATCCGCGCCCTGCGCAGTGAGGGCCTACCCACGCCGGGCGCCGACCGGCTGGCGGTAACCGGCCATATTGCGGTGCTGGATTTGCTGGCGCTGATCGATGTGCTGCTCAATCCGGCCGATGATTTGCAACTGGCCGCCCTGTTGCGCTCACCCCTGTTCGACCTCACCGAAGACGATCTGTATGCCGTTGCCCGGCCGCGGGCTGCGGGTCAGACCTTGTGGTCGGCGCTGTTTGCGGCGGACGGCGAAGCGGCCCGGCTGGCTGGCGAGCGGTTGGGGCGCTGGCGGGCTGCGCTCGACATGGAGCGGCCCTTCGAATTTCTGGCCGGCGCGCTCTATGCTGAAGGTGGGCTCAAGCGGTTCCATGCCCGGCTGGGCACGGAAGTGGACGATGTCCTGACCGAACTGCTCGAACTGGCGCTGACCCATGAGCAGGGACCGCAGCCGTCGCTGCAAGGTTTTGCCGCCGAAATGCGCCGCCGTGCCGTGACCATCAAGCGCGAACTGGCCGAAAGCGGTGGCGGCGTTCGAGTGATGACAGTGCATGGCGCCAAGGGGCTGGAAGCCCCGATCGTGATCCTGGCCGATGCGACCGGCAAACCCAACGGCAACCAGACCGGCCAGGCCGTCTATGCCCTCGACAAGGCCCCCGGCCCGCTGCTGCTGCATGCGGCCTCGAAGAGCCAGCATGTTCCGGCGACCGCACAATTGCGCCAGGAAATCGATGCGGTACGCGACCGGGAATATTGGCGCCTGCTTTATGTTGGCATGACCCGGGCCGAGGACGAGCTCTATATCACCGGCCCGCTAGGGCTGAAGGGCAATCTGACAGGCACATGGTATGACGCCATAGAAACGGGGCTGGACGGGGCGTTGCATCCGGTGATGGACGAGAATGGCGAGACCGTCGCACAGGTCTTTCCCGGATCACCGCGCGCCCAATTTCAACCGGCTTTGGGTGAAGCGATCAGCCAGGCGCCCGAACTGGTGCTGTCCTCGGTGCCGCCACCAGTGAAAGTCCCCGTCGTGGCACCAAGCTATGCCACAAAAGCAAGTGGAATCCCGTATCCGCTGACCACCAAGGCCGATGCTCTGCGCGACGCAGAGGCAGCCCGCAAGGAAGGGCTGGCGCTGCATGCCCTGTTGCAGCATCTGGGCCGGGTGCCACCCGCCGAACGGGAGCGCGTGGCCCCCCGGGCACTCGAAACCCTGCTGCCGGATATGACGGAGCACTATCCGCGCATCGTGGACAAGGCCCTCGGCATTCTGGGCAATGGTGCCTTTGCCCGCCTGTTCGGGCCAGATAGCCGCGCCGAACTGCCCTTCCGCGTAAGTGCACTGCAGGCGGGGCAGGAGATCTGGCTAAGCGGGCGGATCGATCGAGTGGTGGTTGACGACTCAGGTGTGCTGGTGGTGGACTACAAATCCGACGCGTCGGTTCCCAAGGGAGCGGACGACGTGCCGGGGAACTATCTCACCCAGCTAGGATTGTATGCGTTGGTTGCAGGTCAGCTTTTCCCCGGACGGCCAGTGCGCGCGGCAATCCTGTGGACAGAGTTGGAATCATTGATGAATTTACCAAACGAGCTGCTTGCTGCGGCTTGCGCGGAGTTCACCCTGCGGTGATCGGGCTTGTTGCAAGGCTGGACTCTCACCAGCTTTGGGAGCAAACAGACCGCCGCTTCCGGACCGGCGCCCAGCGGGCGTTCGCCGGAAAATGAAATACGAAAGCGCTTCGCATGGTTCCGGTCCGGGGCCAGCGTGTCAGCCGCCAAAGTACAAAAGGCATGAAAACCATGACCAAAGCCGTCTCCGAAGCCACTTTCAGCCAGGAAGTCCTGAGCTCCAATGAGCCCGTGCTTGTCGATTTCTGGGCGGAGTGGTGCGGCCCCTGCCGGGCCATCGCCCCGGTATTGGACGAGCTGTCCTCCGAGCTCGAGGGCAAGGTGAAGATCGTCAAGCTCAATGTCGATGAGAATCCCGGCATTGCCGCCCAGTATGGCGTGCGTTCGATCCCGACCATGATTTTGTTCAAGGCTGGTGAGGCCGCCGATATGAAGATCGGCGCCGGCACCCCCAAGGCAGGCCTGACCAAATGGCTTGAAGGCCACGCCGCCTAAGCCGCGAAGCGCAGCTTACACTGCTTGAGAACACCGCTGGATCGATCCGGCGGTGTTTTTTGTTCGGCGGTGAGTCCGCCAGGCCGAGCACCCACATTCCGGCCACGCCCACCTGCACCAATCTGTTCAGCTTCCACTATGGCTGATAAGCCAGTGGGAACGATAACGATAAACATGTCGAGGAGCCCCCAATTGGCAGCCATCGATCTTTCTGCTGCGCCGTTCAACCTCGATGAGGAGGCAATGGCGTGGGTGCATGCCACGCGCGACAGCCTGTCCCCTCGTGACAAGCTGGCGCAGCTTTTCGTGCTGTTGTCGCGTGAGGCGCCGGAGGAGGCGCTCGACGCTATTCGGGCCTTCAAACCGGGCGGCATTACCCGCATCTTCACGCCCGAGCTGGCCGATGAAATTGCGCTGATGCAACACATCAACAGCGCCGGACCGGTGCCGATGACGGTCAGCGCCGACCTCGAGGGCAGCCGGATGAGCCTGCCTTTCGGGACCGAAGTGCCCAACCCGCTGGGGCTGGCAGCCATTGACGATGTGGAAATCACCAGCGCGATTTCGACGCTGATGGCCGAGGAAGCCTATGCCGTGGGGCTCAATTGGAGCTTCACCCCGGTCATCGACATTAACAAGGCCTTTCAGAGCGCGATAGTGGGTACGCGCTCCTATGGCGACGATGTCGAGCGCATCGAGCGCCATGCGCTGGCGCAGATTGCCGCTTTCCAGACACATGGTGTGGCTGCAACGGTGAAGCACTGGCCCGGCGAGGGCTATGATGATCGCGACCAGCACCTGGTGACGACGGTCAATCCGCTGAGCCTTGCCGAATGGGAAAAAACCTTCGGGCGGCTCTATCGCGCGGCCATCGAGGCGGGGGTGATGAGCGTGATGTCGGCCCATATCGCTTTTCCCGCTTTTGTACGCGAGCTCGACCCCGAGGCCGGCGCCGAGGCTTATCGGCCGGCCACCCAGAGCGCTGTGCTGAACCAGACACTGCTGCGCGAAAAGCTCGGCTTCAATGGCCTGATCGTTTCGGACGCCACGCCCATGGCCGGGTTCGGCGATTGGGGCCCGCGCGAAGAGACCATCCCGCAATGCATCATTGCGGGTTGTGACGTGATCCTGTTCTCCGACGATCCCAATGCGGACCTGATGTATCTGGTCAAGGCAGTGGCCGATGGCCGGCTGAGCCAGGACCGCGTGGACAAGGCGGTGACGCGCGTATTGGCCCTCAAGGCAGCGCTGGGCCTGCACAAGGCAGATCGAGAAGAGCCGGCGCTGGACAAAGCTGAAACGATCATGGCGCGTGCGGCCAGCAAGCAGATTGCTAGCGCAGCTAGCGCGAAAGTGCCGACCCTGGTCAAGGATGTGGCAAAGCTGCTGCCACTGACCCCGGCCAGACACAAGCGCGTGCTGATCTTTTCGACCGGGTCTGTACAACCCTTTGCCCCGGCGCCCCTGCCGCTATCCCTGCCGGACCTGCTGCGGCAGGAAGGGTTCGAGGTCACCGAGTACAGCGAAGACATGCAGGTCAATCCCAGAGACTTCGACCTGGTGCTGTATCTGCTGGCTGAAGAAACTTTGCTGACCCGGCAACGCATCTTCCTCAACTGGCGAGCCCTGACTGGCAATGTGTTTGGCGCGATGAAGCGCTATTGGCATGATGTGCCCACGCTGATGGTCTCGCTGGGCTTTCCCTATTATCTGCATGATGCGCCGCGCGTGCCCACCTATATCAATGCCTATGGCTCGAACGAGGACATGCAGGCAGCCGTGGTCGAATGCCTGCTTGGCCGCAAGCCATTTGCCGGCAAGAATCCGGTCGACCCGTTCTGCGGCAGCGATCAGGGGAGATACTGACTGGAGGGTGCGCTCCGCCCCCTATTAAGTCGTCATGCCCTTCGGCCCGGCGCACCGCCATTCGCGCATAGCGCTCATGGCCTTCTCGCCTAAATTCGCTCCACTGGAGCGAATTTGCCTTCGGCCCGGCTCGAAGCTACAAAGCCCGGCGCGCTTTGGGGACAATGATGGCCACCTATACCGATATCGCCCGCCGGGTTTACAACCACACCTTCAAGCTCGACCCGATCGTGCGGAGCCTGCTGGACACCGATTTCTACAAGCTCTTAATGCTGCAGATGGTGTGGGGGCTGTATCCCAAAGTCGAAGCGACGTTCAGCCTGATCAATCGCACCAGTTCGGTGCGGCTGGCCGATGAAATCGACATCGATGAACTGCGCGCTCAACTGGACCATTGCCGCAGCCTGCGCTTCTCGAAAAAGGAAATGATCTGGCTGGCGGGTAACACGTTTTACGGTTC